>NZ_JBYTCR010000001.1:0-463042 GCF_058790455.1 Aeromicrobium sp. EU05-FHT14F07 | reverse complement strand
GACGTCAGACATCTCCACTAAGCCGGGAGGTCCTCCCCTTTCACAACCCCGTGTCACCAACGTGCCTGCCAAGTACAACTAGGGCAGGAGCGCCGCGGGGTCGGTGACGGGCAGCGCGCACACGTGGTCGCGGCACACGTAGGCCGTGGCCCGACCCTCGACCGCGACCCGGTCGGCGAGCAGGGGCACGGCAGGTGTCGCCGTCGCGGCGGCCACGACGACGGCGGGCGACGTGCGCAGGAGCGCGGCGCGGTGCAGGTCCTGACGCTCCTGCACGTCCGGGCCGACCACGGCGATCTCGTCCGGTCCGGCCAGCAGGGCCTCGGCCGCCGCCAGCGTCCACCCGGCGAACCGGGGCACCTTCTCCCCCAGCTGCGCCGCGGCCCGTACCGCGCGCTCGGCGGCGTCGCGGTAGCGCGGCTCCCCCGTCACGGCGGCCGCCGCGACGAGGGCGTGCGCCGCCGCGGAGGTGCCCGACGGGTAGGCGTTGTCGGACGCGTCCTGCGGTCGCACGACGAGGTCGGACGCGTCGTCGGCCGTGTCGTAGAAGCCGCCGTCGTCGGCGCCGAAGTGGTCGAGCACGCGGTCGAGCACCGTCTGCGCCCGCTCGAGCCACACTGCGTCGCCCGTGACGCCGAGCGTGGCCACGAAGGCCTCGGCGACGGTCGCATGGTCCTCGAGGACGCCGGCATGCTCGCCCGCGACCCCGTCACGCGAGGCGCGCAGGACGCGTCCGTCGTCGCGGAGGTGCACGTCGGCGAGCAGGGTCGCCGTCCGCACGGCGGCCTCGGTGTACCGCTCGTCCTCGAGCAGCACCCCTGCCTCGGCCAGGGCGATCACGGCCAGCGCGTTCCACGCGGCCACGACCTTGTCGTCGCGCGCCGGGCGGGCCCGCTGGGAGCGCGCGTCGAGGAGCCGCGCGCGGATCGTCGCCCACCGGTCCGGGTCGTCGGGGTCCTCCAGGAGCTGCAGGGTCGAGAAGCCGCGCTCGAACGTGCCCGCGCCCGTGACGCCCAGGAGCCGCGCCGTCCATGCGCCGTCGGAGGCGCCGAGCAGCCGCATGAGCTGGTTCGGGTTCCAGGCGTAGTACGCGCCCTCGTGGACGGCGCCGGTCGGGTCGGCGCTGTCGGCGTCGAGCGCCGACGCGAAGCCGCCCTCCGGCGTGCCCAGCTCGGTGAGCAGGAAGTCGGCGGTCTCGACGGCCACGCGGCGGGCGAACGCCTGGCGTCGCTCGTCGCCGGAGGCCCGCTCCGCGCGCCACCAGTGGAGGTACACCCGCAGCAGCTGGGCGTTGTCGTACAGCATCTTCTCGAAGTGCGGCACCTGCCAGTACCGGTCGACGCCGTAGCGGGCGAACCCGCCGCCCAGCTGGTCGTAGGTGCCGCTGCGCGCCATCGCCTCGCACGTCGTGCGCACCATCTCCAGCGAGCGCTCGGTGCCGGTGCGCGCCCAGTGCCGCAGGCACGCCTCCAGCACCATCGACGGCGGGAACTTGGGGCTGCCCGCGTAGCCGCCCGCCTCGTCGTCGTGCTGGCTCGAGAGCACCGACTGCGCGGCGTCGAGCGCGTCGGCGTCGAGCGCGGAGCCGCCGGCGTCGACCGTGTCGCGCAGGTGGGCGAGCACGTCGGCGCCCACCTGCATCACCTCGTCGCGACGGTTCTCCCAGGCGTCGGCCAGGGCCTGCAGCACCTGCGTGAAGGCCGGGTGCCCCTGGCGCGGCTCCGGCGGGAAGTACGTCCCGGCGAAGAACGGCTCGCCCGACGGGGCGAGCACGACGGTCATGGGCCAGCCGCCCTGGCCGGTCATGGCCTGCGTGGCGCGCATGTAGACCGCGTCGACGTCGGGACGCTCCTCCCGGTCGACCTTCACGTTGACGAAGTGGTCGTTCATGAACTGCGCCGTCGCGGGATCCTCGAAGGACTCGTGCGCCATCACGTGGCACCAGTGGCATGCCGCGTAGCCGACGCTGAGCAGGATCGGGCGGTCGAGCGACTGCGCGAGGGCGAGCGCCTCCTCGCCCCACTCCCACCAGTCGACCGGGTTGTCGGCGTGCTGCAGCAGGTACGGGCTGGTCGCGGCGCTGAGTCGGTTCGGCACACCTCAACCCTGCCAGGGACGCGCCCACCTCGCGCGCGGCGCGGATGGGGGCGCGGTGACCTGCGGCTGCGTCGGCGTGGCTTCCGGTCGTCCTGCGGCTGCGCTGGCTGCCGTCGTCGTCGTGACCTTCTGTGTGCGCTGCCTCGGCTGGCGCTGGGTGTGGTCTCCGCAAGGGCCTCGACCGGGCCGGCCGGGACCGGCACTCGGACTGTGGCTCGTGTGGGACGCAGGAGTCTGCGTTCGTGCGCGGGAGGGTCGAGGATGCTGCGTTTGCTACGGGATCCCGTCACCAACGCAGAAGCATTCGATCGTCGCACGCGAACGCAGAGTCTTGCGTGCCCCTTGCGGTGGGAATGACGAGGGATTCTTCCTTACTCGTGGCACGGTCCACGCGAAGGAAGAATCCTTCGCTCTGCCGGCGCCTGAGCGAACTCTCGCGCGCGCCAGCCGGCCGCGCGTCAGTCCCGGCTGACCGGGCCCTCGTCCGCCGAGCGGCCGCGCGAGGTCGACGACGTCGTCTCGTCGGCGTCGCCCTCCCAGGGCTGCGCCGCGCGCTTCGTGTGCTTCGCGAACGACTTGGCCAGGAAGAACACGGCCACGCCGAGCAGCGCGACGATCCCGAGGGCGAGCCAGCCGGGACGCACGATGTTCGGGTCGAGACCACGCGGCCGCTCGGCCGTCACCAGGTACGTCACGAGCTCGTTCATGCCGTCATCCTACGGGGCCGCGACGTCGGCGAGGTCAGCGCAGTCCGGCGAAGAGGTCGTCCTCCGGCACCGTCGTCTCGACCTTGGAGTCGACGAGCTGGTAGTCCTCCGTGGGCCACGCCTCGGCCTGCACCTCGTTGGGGACGGAGAAGAACCAGCCGTCCGGGTCGATCTGCGTGGCGTGGGCGAGCAGCGCCGCGTCTCGCACGGGGAAGTACTCCGCGCACTCGACCCGCGTGGTCAGCCGTGCCTCGTCCTCGGGCTTGCGCTCCCACTCCTTCATCCGCTCGGCGTAGGGGTTGTCGAGTCCGTGCCGCTCGAGCGCCTCGGAGATGGCCGTGAGCTTCTGCCAGTTCCAGCCGAGGTGGTAGTACAGCTTGCTGACCTGCCACGCCTCGCCGAGCTCCGGGTGCCACGTCGGGTCGGCCGCCTTCTCGTACGCGAACACGCTGATCTCGTGGCACTTGATGTGGTCGGGGTGCGGGTAGCCGCCGTTCTCGTCGTAGGTCGTGAGCACGTGCGGACGGAACGAGCGGACCAGGCGCACGAGCGGGACCGCCGCCTCCTCGACCGGGACCAGGCCGAAGCAGCCCTCCGGCAGCGGCGGCTTCGGGTCGCCCTCGGGCCACCCCGAGTCGACGAAGCCGAGCCAGTCCTGCTTCACGCCGAGGATCTCGCGGGCGCGGTCCATCTCCTCGCGACGGATCTCCGTGATGAGCTCGGGGTTGTCCTCGATGCCCGGGTGCTTGAACTGCGGGTTCAGGATGCTGCCGCGCTCGCCGCCCGTGCAGGTGACGACGTGGACGTCGACCCCCTCGGCGACGTAGCGGGCGGTCGACGCCGCACCCTTGCTCGACTCGTCGTCGGGGTGCGCGTGCACGTGCATGAGGCGCAGCTTCTCGGTCACCCGCCCAGTCTTCCATCGGACGGACCTCGGTGCGGCGCGGGGCCCGCCGTCCGAGCGACGACGGCGGCACCCGACGCCGTGGGGGCGCCTGGAACAATCGAGGGGTGAGCACCCTCGACGCACGCTACGGCCGACGCACTCGCGGCCGCTGGCTGTGGCCCACCGTCGCGGCGGTCGGCGTGCTCCTCGGCGTCGCCTGGGCGGCGTGGGTCGCGCTCGACACCGACCCCGTGTCCGGGGAGATCCACGGGTACACCGTCGAGTCGCCCACCCGGGTCGTGGCGACGCTCGACGTGCGTCGGCCCGACCCCGTCCCCGCTCGGTGCACGCTCTACGCGCAGGCGCTCGACCACTCCGTGGTCGGCGAGCGGACCGTCGACGTGCCCGCCGGGCGAGGCGAGCGCACACGGGTGACGGTGCCGATCACCACCGAGCGCGAGGCGGTCACCGCCGTCGTGAGGACGTGCCAAGTCCTGGACTGACTGCTAGGGTGGTCGTTCAACCCCGGGCTCGACGCCTGGGGTTGCGCTTGTCTTCACCTGCATGTCGGCCGGGAGGTTCCACCATGTCGCAGTCCAGCACCGAGACCATCTGGGTCACCCAGGAGGCGTACGACCGCCTGAAGGCCGAGCTGGCGAACCTCAAGGAGGTCGTCATGCCCGACATCACCGAGAAGATCGCGGCGGCACGCGACGAGGGCGACCTCAAGGAGAACGGCGGCTACCACGCCGCCCGCGAGGAGCAGGGCAAGGCCAACGCCCGCATCCAGCAGCTCGAGGACATGCTGCGCCGCGCCGAGGTCGGTGAGAAGCCGGCCGACGACGGTGTCGTCGAGGCGGGCATGGTCGTCGGCGTCACCTTCGCGGGCGACGACGAGGTCGAGCGCTTCCTGCTCGGCTCGCGCGAGCTGCTCAGCCTCGACTCGGCCGTCGACCTCGACGTCTACTCCCCGACCTCGCCGCTCGGCGCGGCCATCCTCGGCAAGAAGGTCGGCGAGGACGCCTCCTACGAGGCACCCAACGGCAAGACGCTGTCGGTCTCGATCGTCGAGGCCAAGCCGTTCTGAGCGCCTGACCGAAGGCCGGCTCCCGTCGTGGAGCCGGCCTTCCGTCATCCTTCGGCGCGGGGGTAGGTTCGACGGCATGAGCGTCGAGGCGGCGAAGCGGGGCTACACGTCGCCCTTGCGCGCTCGGCGGGCTGCGGAGACGCGCCGTCGGGTGATCGACGCGGCAGCGGCCGGGTTCGCCGCGCGCGGCTTCGTGGGCACGACGCTCGCGAGCATCGCCGCGGAGGCCGGCGTGTCGGTCGACTCGGTCGTCTCGGTCGGCAGCAAGGCCTACCTGCTGCTGGAGGCCTTCCGCACGCGGTACGCCGGTACGGGCGAGTGGGAGTCGGTGCTCGACGCGTCGACCGCGCAGGACGTCCTGGCGCTGACGGACCGCGACGAGGGACTGGAGGGGATGGTCGGCTTCCTGGCCGACGGCCACGCCCGGTCGGCGGACCTCTGGACCGCCCTGCGCGCCACGGCGCAGTTCGAACCGGTCGTCGCCGAGGGTCTCGCCGAGCTCGTGCGTCTCAAGGGCGAGTCGTTCGAGGTCACGACCCGCTGGATGCTCGACCTCGGCATCCTCGAGCCCATCGACGAGGCCGACCTGCCGGCACTGACGGTGCAGGTCAACCTGGTGTCGGCGGCGGAGACGTACACGACGCTCGTGCGCGACTACGGGTACGCCGACGAGCAGTACCGCGCCTGGCTGCGCCGCACCCTGCCCGTCATCCGACCCTGACCACGGGGCACCGACGACTGGACTCAGACGAGCCGGTGCCCCAGGCCGGCGAGCCGGCGCAGCGCGTCGGCGGCGTGGTCGGGCCCGCGGGTGGCAACCTGCACGGCCACCTCGACCTCGCGCACCCCGAGGGAGTCGGCCGCCCGGTCGTGCGCGACGTCGAGCACGTTCACCTGCAGGGCGGCCAGGTCGGTCAGCAGCCGCATCAGCTCGCCGGGCCGGTCGGAGAACCTGACCCGCAGCTGCATGAACCGGCCGGCTGCGGCCAGGCCGTGCCGGATGACGTCCAGCAGGAGCAGGGCGTCGATGTTGCCGCCCGACAGGACCGGCACGACCGGTCCGGCGAACCGCTCGGGGTCGTCGAGCAGCGCGGCGACGCCAGCCGCCCCGGACGGCTCGACCAGCATCTTCGCGCGCTCGAGCAGGCCGATGAGCGCGGCGCTCATCGCGTCCTCGCTGACGGTGACGACGTCGTCGAGCTCCTTGGCGATCACCTCGAAGGGGATGAGCCCCGGCTCGGCGACGGCGATGCCGTCGGCCATGGTCGGTCCCATCACGCCCGCGACCGGGTGGCCCTCGGCGAGCGACCCGGGATACGCGGCGGCGTCGGCTGCCTGCACGCCGATCACGGACACGTCGGGGCGACGCTCGCGCAGCAGCGCGATGCCCGCGGCGAGCCCCCCGCCCCCGAGCGGCACGAGGACGGTGCGGACCTCGGGCAGCTGCTCGATGATCTCCAGGCCGACGGTGCCCTGGCCGGCGAGCACGTCCTCGTGGTCGAAGGGGTGGATGAGCACGGCACCGGTGCGCTCGGCGAACGCCTTGGCGTGCACCAGCGCCTCGGTGACGCCCGTGCCGGCGAACTCGATGGCGGCGCCGTAGCCGCGGGTGGCCGCCACCTTCGGCAGGGCTGCGCCGTCGGGCATGAAGATCGTGGCGCGCGTGCCGAGGAGCTGCGCCGCGAGGGCGACGCCCTGCGCGTGGTTGCCGGCGCTCGCCGCGACCACGCCGCGGGCGCGCTCCGCCTCGGTCAGCCCGGCGATGCGCACGTAGGCACCACGGATCTTGAACGACCCGGTGCGCTGCAGGTTCTCGCACTTCAGGTGCACGTCGGAGCCGACCCGCTGGCTGAGCCACCGCGAGTGCGCCATCGGCGTGCGCTCCACCACCGGCGCGAGCAGGTCGCGCGCGGCCTCGACGTCCCTCAGGTCGACCATGACGTCAGCCTAGGTGCTGACGTCCCGTCGTCCGACAGGCGACGCTGGCGTCAGGCCGGTTCTGCCTTCACCTCGGGCGGATCGTCCTCGGGGAGGCCGTCGTCGGCGACGGGCGTGCCCGACTCCTCCACCAGATGGCGCACGATGCCGTTCAGGCAGGCCACGAGCGGCACGGCGACCAGAGCGCCGACGATGCCGGAGACGGTGATGCCGCCGGCGATGGCGATGATGATGGCCAGCGGGTGCACGGCGACGAAGCGGCCCATCAGGAACGGCTGCAGCACGTGCGACTCGAACTGCTGCACGGCCACCACGGCGGCCAGCATGATCAGCGCGACGATCGGGCCCTGCGCGACGAGCGCCACCAGCACGGCCACGAGGCCCGAGACGAGGGCGCCGACGATCGGGACGAACGCGCCGAGGAAGACGAGGACGCCGATCGCGAAGGCCAGCGGCACGCCGAGCAGCCAGGCGGAGACGGCGATGCCGATCGCGTCGGTGAGCGCGACCAGCACGGTCGCGCGGACGAAGCTGGTGAGGCTCGCCCACGCCGTCTCGCCCGAGCTGTGCACCTTCGCGCGCGCCGACCGCGGGAACAGCGCGACGGCGAAGGCCCAGATCCGGTTGCCCTCGTAGAGGAAGAAGAACGAGGCGAACAGGGCGATGAAGAAGCCGGCGACGAAGTGCGTCAGCGTGGTGCCGACGGCGGCCAGCTGGTCGACCGCGGTCCGCTCCCCGAAGGTGCGGATGGCGTCCTCGACCTGGTCGACGTAGCGGTCGAGCTGGGTCTCGCTGAGCCCGAGCGGACCGTTCTGGGCCCAGTCCTGCACCTGCGCGATGCCGGCGATGACCTGCGCCTTGAGGTCGTAGAACTGGGTCGACAGCTGCTGCCCGACCAGGGTGAGCAGCCCGAAGAACCCCCCGAGCATGACCAGGACGACGATCGCGGTGGCCAGCAGGCGAGGCAGCCCCCGGCGGTCGAGCCAGTCGACGGCACCGATGGTGAGCGCGGTGCCCAGCAGCGCCACCGCGATGGGGACGGTCACCTCGGAGAAGAAGCTCAGCAGCCAGTAGAGGGCGTACCCGGCGACGCCGAGGACGAGGAGCCGCCACGCCCACGCCGTCGCGATCTCCACGCCCACAGGGATCTCCGGCCGCGTGCTCACCTGCGTACTCCCGTCACAGCACCGACACTAGCGGGAACAGCCAGCCTCGCAGTGTCGTTGACGCCGGTGGACCCAAGGAGAGTGATCCGATGATCTTCGGAACCCGCAAGACCGAGCTCCCCGACGCGCAGAGCGCCCTGCCCGGACGCGCCGAGCGTCCGTTCGCCGTCGGCACCACGCACCGCGTGCTCGGCACCCCGATCGAGACCCCGCTGGACTCCGACCTCGTGCCGGACGGCTTCGAGGTCGCCGTCGTCGGGCTGGGTTGCTTCTGGGGCGAGGAGAAGACGTTCTGGGAGGTGCCCGGTGTCTGGTCGACGTCGGTCGGCTACGCCGGGGGCCTGACGCCGAACCCCACCTACGAGGAGGTGTGCACGGGTCGCACGGGTCACGCCGAGGTCGTGCGCATCGTGTTCGACCCCGCGACGGTGAGCTACGCCGACCTGCTCAAGGTGTTCTGGGAGAACCACGACCCGACGCAGGGGATGCGCCAGGGCAACGACCGCGGCACCCAGTACCGCTCCGTCCTGCTCACCACGAGCGACGAGCAGCAGCGCCAGGCCGAGGAGTCGCGCGAGCGCTACCAGGAGCAGATGACCAAGGCCGGCTACGGCCGCATCACCACGGCCATCCAGCCCCTGCAGGACTACTACTACGCCGAGGAGCCGCACCAGCAGTACCTCGCGAAGAACCCGTTCGGCTACTGCCCGCTGCACGCCACGGGCGTCTCGTACGCCTGAGACCCGTCGGACCGAGGTCCCGTCACGCCGAGGCGTGGCGGGACCTCGTCGTCCTGCGACACGGTCACCGCCGCCTGCCCTACGCTCGCGCCGTGGACATCGGAATCCTGATCCTCCTCGGCGTGCTCGCCACCTTCGCCGCCGGCCTGGGCGCGCACCGTCTCGTCGACGGCGCCCTGGAACGCCCGGCCGCCAACGGCTTCCTGCTCCTCGCCCTGACCCTCGTGCTGGCGCTGACCACCGTCGCCCTGGTCTTCGTCGCGGCCGGGCAGACGAACGACGGGCTCTGACCCGACCGTGAAGGACTCGGCAGCGGTGCGCGGGAGCGTCCTCTCCCTCGGGGTGGAGCTGGTGGTCGCCGTCGCGCTCTGGACGGCGGTGGTCGCGTCGTCCGGGTGGGTGGCGGTGCTGCTCGGCGTCGTCGGCGGGCTCGTCTCGCTCCACCTCCTCGTCACCGTCCTCCTGCTCGTCGGCGCGTGGCTGGGCCTCCGGGCGCTCCAGCGCTGGATCGACGCACGTCCGGCCCGCGAACGCCGCCGGCTGCGTTGAGGGGTGGGTCCGCGCGGGCCACGTGACCTGTCGCGGATCGTCAACTGTCTGTCGCTCGACCCGACGACGGACGGGGGGTCCGCGACCCAGGCTTGAGAGATCCCCGACTCAAGCCCAGGAGTGATGATGACCCTGCTCGACGACTCGACCCCCGAGACCGCGACCCGCGAGCTGACCGTGCTGGGGGCGTGCCCCCAGGACTGTCCCGACACCTGCGCGATGGTCGTCACCGTCCGCGACGGCGTGGCCGTCGACGTGGCCGGCAGCAAGGAGCAGCCGTACACCAACGGCGGCCTGTGCGTGAAGGTCGACAACTACCTCGACAAGGTCTACCACCCCGACCGCGTGCTCTACCCCCTCCGCCGCACCGGCCCGAAGGGCGCCGGCGAGTTCGAGCGGATCACGTGGGACGAGGCCATCGCCGAGATCGCCGCCCGATTCACCCAGGTCAAGGAGGAGCACGGCCCCGAGGCGATCATGCCGGTGAGCTACCTCGGCACGCAGGGCATCATCAACGGCCTCAACGTCGGCGACCCGTTCTTCAACCGACTCGGCGCCACCGTCGCCGAGCGGACCTACTGCGACTCCGGCTCCTGCACCGCGTACGCGATGACGATCGGCGACACCGCCGGCGTCGACCCCGAGTCGCTCGTGCACTCGAAGTTCATCCTCATCTGGGCCGCCAACATCATGAGCACCAACCTGCACCTGTGGCCCTACATCGCCGAGGCCAAGAAGCGCGGCGCGAAGGTCGTCGTGGTCGACCCGGTGCGCACCAAGACCGCGCGTCAGGCCAGCCAGCACATCCCCATCCGACCCGGGACCGACGGCGCCCTCGCGCTCGCCATGATGCACGTGATCATCGAGGAGGGCCTCACCGACGACGAGTACATCGCGCAGTACACGATCGGCTACGACGAGCTCGTCGAGCGCGTCCAGCAGTACACCCCCGAGTGGGCCAGCGAGGAGACCGGGATCCCCGTCGAGACGATCCGCACCCTCGCCCGCGAGTACGCGACGTCGCAGCCGTCGGTCATCCGCATCGGTGTGGCCGTCGAGCGGCACGCCGGCGGCGGCCAGACCGTCCGCACCCTGTCGTGCCTGCCCGCGCTCGTCGGCGCGTGGCGCAACCCCGGCGGCGGCATCCTGCAGCTCCCGCTGTGGGCGTTCCCCGTGAACTGGCCCGCCTTCATGCACCCGGAGCTGCAGACGCCCGGCACCCAGGTGGTCAACCAGTACCTGCTGGGCCAGGCGCTGACCGGCGAGCTGGAGCTCAGGACGCCGCTGCACGCGCTCATGGTCTACAACTCCAACCCGGTCGTCGTCGCCCCCGACCAGGCCACGCTCCTCGAGGGACTCTCGCGCGAGGACCTCTTCACGGTCGTCAGCGAGCACTTCATCACCGACACCGCGCGCTACGCCGACATCGTGCTGCCCGCGACGACGCAGCTCGAGCAGGAGGACATCATGTTCTCCTGGGGCCACCTGTACGCGACGTACAACAACCCGTCCATCGAGCCGGGCGGGGAGGCCGTCCCCAACACGGGGCTGTTCCGACGGCTGGCCGCCGCCATGGGCTTCGACGACGACCCGATCTTCACGCGCACCGACCAGGAGATGATCGCCGAGGCGTTCGACTGGTCGTCCCCCGCGATGGAGGGCATCACGGTCGAGTCGCTCAAGGAGAAGGGCTGGGCCCGGCTCAGCGTGCCCTCCTCCGACGAGTACGCCCCGCACCGCGAGGGCAACTTCCGCACACCGTCCGGGAAGACCGAGTTCCTCTCCTCCGCCGCGGCGGGCGGCAACTTCGTGGTGCCGCTGTTCCGACAGGGCTCCAACGACCACCAGCCCGGCCAGCCCGTCGACCCGCTGCCGCACTACATCCCGCCGCGGGAGAACGCGTCGGCCGACCCCGACCTCGCGTCGCGGTACCCGCTCAACCTCATCTCGCCGAAGTCGCACGCGTTCATCAACTCCAGCTGCGCCAACATCGAGTTCCACCAGAAGGTGCAGAAGCCGGCGACGCTCATCATCAACCCTGACGACGCCGCGGAGCGCGGCATCGAGAACGGTGCCGTCGTCCGCGCCTTCAACGACCGCGGCAGCGTCGAGCTCCTCGCCAAGGTCGACGCCTCGACGATGCCGGGGGTCACGGTCTGCTACGTCGGCCACTGGCGATCCGACGCGCTGGGTCTCTCGACGCTGAGCTCGCTGAACCCCACCCGGTTCGCCGACCTCGGCAACGCACCGACCTTCTCCGACACGCTCATCGAGGTCGCGCCGGTTGGCGCCGGGGAGGCCTGAGCCGTGGCGTACGTGATCACCGAGGCCTGCATCGACGCCGCCGACAAGGCCTGCCGCGAGGAGTGCCCCGTCGACTGCATCTACGAGGGCGACCGGATGCTCTACATCCACCCCGACGAGTGCGTCGACTGCGGCAAGTGCGTCTCCGCCTGCCCCAACGGCGCCATCGCGTCGGAGTACAAGCTGACCGCCGAGCTCGAGCAGTTCAAGGACGTGGCGGTCGAGTTCTTCGAGACGTTCCCGCACGCGGAGGGCGGCGCCGAGGACGTCGGTCCCCTGGGCGCCGACCACCCCGTGGTCGCGTCGTGGCCGAGCGGCGGTGCCGCCGGATGAGCGCCGACGCGTCCCGTCCCGTCGAGACGGCCGGCTTCGACGTCGACGTCGACCTGGTCGTCGTCGGCGGTGGACCCGTCGGCCTCTACGCGGCGTACTACGCAGGGTTCCGCGGGATGTCGGTGGCCGTGGTCGACGCGCTCGACCACCTCGGCGGCCAGACCGCGGCGATGTACCCGGAGAAGCAGGTCTTCGACGTCGCCGGGTACGCCGCGGTGAAGGGTCAGCACCTCGTCGACGCCCTGGTGGAGCAGGCCGAGTCCGCCAAGCCGCACTACGTGCTGGGC
Source organism: Aeromicrobium sp. EU05-FHT14F07 (assembly GCF_058790455.1). Classification (NCBI taxonomy): domain Bacteria; kingdom Bacillati; phylum Actinomycetota; class Actinomycetes; order Propionibacteriales; family Nocardioidaceae; genus Aeromicrobium; species Aeromicrobium sp. EU05-FHT14F07. Next base: position 450,948 of record NZ_JBYTCR010000001.1, on the reverse strand, counting down.
GAGCAGGTCGTCGACCTCGTGACCGGCCCCGACCACGCCCTGCTCACGACGGCGGCCGGCACGGTGCTGCGCGGACGGGCCGTGCTGCTCGCCGCAGGCATCGGCAGCTTCGCACCCCGGCCCCTGCCCGTCGGCGCGGAGTACGTCAGCCGCGGAGTCGTGCACTTCGTCCCGCGGCCCGCCGACTACGCCGGTGCCGACGTCGTGGTCGTGGGCGGGGGCGACAGCGCCGTCGACTGGGCCACGACGCTCGAGCCGGTGGCCCGCAGCGTCGCCCTCGTGCACCGCCGCGACGCGTTCCGTGCCCACGAGGCGAGCGTCGCGCGGCTCCGGTCGAGCACGGTCCCGTCGAGATGTCCTACATCGGCGGATGAGATGAGATGGACCCCGAGAGCCTGTGGAGGAACCCGTGCCGACCCTGTTGATGTTCGCCCTCGCCCGTGAGGCCTCGGGCCGTGCGCACGACCGCTTCGCCGCCGGCACGCTCGACGGTCTGCTCGACGAGGCCGTCGAGCGGTACGGCGACCGGTTCGGTGCCGTGCTCGACGCGAGCCGCGTCTGGGTCAACGGCGTCCAGGCGGCGCGGGGCTCGGGCCAGGCGCTCGCGGAGCACGACGACGTGGCGGTCATCCCGCCCGTGGCAGGGGGATGACGTGACCGCGTCCCCCGCTGACCGTCGCACCTCCGTGGTCGAGGACGCGATGCTGCACGAGCCGAAGTCGTGGCCGACGAGCCTGACCGTCGGCGACGCCCGGGAGGTGCTCGGCGACGACCACCTGCACGCGATCCTCGTCGTCGACGGGGCGGTGCTGCGCGGCGTGGTCGTGGAGGGCGACGTCCCCGACGACGCGACGGACGACCAGCCCGCGCTCGCGTACGCGCAGCTCGCCGGCCGCACGGTGCGCGCGGGCACCGGGCTCGACGAGGCCCACGAGCTCCTCGAGCGGTCCCGGTCGCGCCGCCTCGCCGTCGTGGACGACGCCGGCGTCCTCGTCGGTCTGCTGTGCCTCAAGCGGCACGGCCGCGGCTTCTGCTCCGACGCGGGTGTCGCGGCCCGGCGGGCGTCACGCACGACCGGCCAACCCTTCGAGGACGGATCGAGCACGACGGGCCGACCACGCAGCCCACTGGTTCGGGAATGCAACGACCTGTAGCGACGTTGTCGTCGTTCGGGGCCGACGTACCGGTGGCCCGTCCACCGTCGACCCGCTCCAGGAGACCCATGACCACCACCCGGCCCGTCCAGCGCTGGGCGTTCGGCATGCTCCTGGCCCTCGTCGCCGTCTCGCTCGGCGTGTCCGGCGCGCCCGCGCCCCTCTACGCGCTGTACGCGCAGGAGTGGGGCTTCGCACCGCTCACGACGACCATCGTGTTCGCGGTCTACGCCGTGGCCGCCCTGGCCGCCGTGCTGGTCACCGGGTCGATCTCCGACCGCTACGGCCGACGCCCCGTGCTCATGGCGGCCGCGCTGCTCATCCTCGCCGGCCTCGGCCTGTTCATGGCGGCCGACTCGGTCGTGTGGCTGCTGGCCGCCCGCATCCTGCACGGTCTGGGCGTGGGTGCCGTGGTGGTCGTCGCCTCGGCCGCGCTGCTCGACCTGCGGCCCGACGAGGGCGATCGCACGGGCCGGATCACCGGCGTCGTGTTCAACAGCGGCATCGCGGTCGTGCTCGTCGCGGTCTCGCTGATCGTCGACCGCGGGCCGGCGCCCACGGTCCTGCCCTACGCGATCCTCGCCGGCATCGTCGCGGTGCTCCTGCTGGGACTGCTCGTGATGCGCGAACCGCACACGGAGGAGCGCGCCGTCCGCCTGCACGTGGCGCGGCCTCGGGTCCCGCGGGAGATCGCCGCGCACTTCCGGTTCTCCGCGCTGGGCGTCATGGCGTCGTGGTCGGTGCTGGGCGTGCTGCTGTCGCTCTACCCGCGGATCGCCTCGGAGGCCATCGGCGCCACGTCGGTGCTGTTCGGCGGCGCTGTCGTCGCCGCCTCGGCGGCGGCGTCGGCGCTGAGCCAGGCGTTCGGGGCACGGTGGCCCGCCCGCACGAGCGCGATCGTCGGCGACTTCGGCACCGCCGCCTCCCTCGTGCTGTGCGTGCCCGCGGTGGCGTGGGGCCACGCGTGGGGCATCGCGGCGACCTCGACCCTGGTCGGCCTGTTCTTCGGCCTCGCGTTCGGCGGCTCGCTGCGCCACCTGACCCAGCACGTGCCGTCGGCCCACCGGGGCGAGGTCATGTCGGCGTTCTACGTCCTCGCCTACAGCGCCATGGCCGTGCCGACGGTGCTCGCGGGCTGGGCCGCCACGATCTGGAGCCCGCGGACGATCTTCGCGCCGTTCATGATCACGGTGGCCGTCGCCTGCACGGCTGCCGCGGTCATGGGGCTGCGCTCGCGCACCGAGCAGCGCGCCGCCGAGGTCGAGACCGAGGTGGCCGTCGCGTCGTGAGCGAGTCGCTCGACGACCTGCCCGAGGTGGCCGACCTGGCCGGTCCCGGCATGCGTCTGCTGCTCGTCGGCATCAACCCGAGCCCGCTGACCGCCCGCACCGGCTACCACTTCGCCCACCCCGGCAACCGCTTCTACCCGGCCCTGCGGCGGGCGGGCGTGCTGCCGGAGACGGCGACGACACCCGCGCTCGCCGCGCCCGTCCTTCTGGAGCGTGGCGTCGGGATCACGAACCTGTCGCCCCGACCCACGGCACGCGCCGACGAGCTCGACGACGAGGAGGTGCGCGCCGGGCGCGAGCGGGTGGCTGCCGCCGTCCGTGCGTACGGCCCGCGGGTGGTCGCCGTCGCCGGGGTCACGAGCTACCGCGTCGCGTTCGCCGACCGGAAGGCCCGGCTCGGCCGGCAGCCGCGCGACCTCGAGGGCGCAGAGCTCTGGGTGGTGCCCAACCCCAGCGGTCTCAACGCGCACGCCACGATCGACTCGCTCGCGCGGGACTACCGGGAGGTCGCACAGGCTGCCGGGGTCCCCGTCGACGACGTCCCGAGCCTTCCCTCCTGACGCGTTCGCCGACGGCGAACGCACAGGAACTTCGTCAAGGAAATTGAGTCGAGTAGACTCACGTTGTACTGGATGTCCGGTCGCGGTGGCCGGACCGAACGACCCACCAGGAGGACCATCATGAGCAACGTCTCCGTCTTCACCCGCCGTGACCCCTTCGCCGAGTTCGACTCGCTCGTCCGCAGCGCGTTCAGCCCGACCCAGGGCTCGGCGGCCCGCCTCGACTTCACGCCGGCCGTCGAGACCGTCCGTGACGGCGACGACGTCGTCGTGCGACTCGAGCTCCCCGGCATCGACGTCTCCAACGACGTCTCCGTCGAGGTGACCGGCGGACGCCTCGTCGTCAAGGGCGAGCGCCGCGACGAGCGCTCCGAGGAGGACGGCGAGAACAACCGCCGGATCAGCGAGATCCGCTACGGCTCGTTCGAGCGCACCTTCGGGCTCCCCGGCCACGTCACGGCCGACGCCATCAGCGCCTCGTACGACGCCGGCATCCTGTCGGTCCGCGTCGCCGGTGTCTTCGCCGGCACCGAGCCGACCCGGATCGAGATCACGCAGGGCTGATCCCGTCCGTGCACCGCGCCCCCGTCACCCCTGGTGGCGGGGGCGCTGCACGTCAGAGGCCGAGGCGACGTCCGGCGGCCGCGAACACGCTCTGGTAGCGCGAGCCGAGCAGTCGCACCGAGAGGTCGAGGACGTGGGCATCCGTGCCCACGAGCACCCGAGCCTTGCCCTTCTCGACGCCGGCGAGGATGACCCGTGCCGCCTTCTCCGGCGACGTGCGGGCGACCTTGTCGAAGGATCGGGCGAGCTCGTCGTGGTCGCGCCCCTCGGCCTGGTCGGCGTTGCGGGCAATGTTCGTGGCGATGCCGCCGGGGTGGACGCAGGTGACCTTGACCGGCCGCTGCGTCAGGGCCATCTCCTGGCGCAGGGACTCGGTGAAGCCGCGCACCGCGAACTTGGCGGCGTTGTACGCGCTCTGCGACGGCATCGAGAACATGCCGAAGATGCTGGAGATGTTGACGACGTGACCGTCGCCGGACTCCACGAGGTGCGGCAGGAAGGCCTTGGTGCCGTGGACGACGCCCCAGAAGTCGACGTCCATGATCTTCTCGACGTCCTTGTACGACATCTCCTCGACCGTGCCGGAGTAGGCGATGCCGGCGTTGTTGAAGACCAGGTTCACGCGACCGAGGTCGGCGACGACGTCGCGGGCGTACTCCTCGACGCGCTCGCGCTCGGCGACGTCGACGAGGTCGCCACGCACCCGCGCACCCGTGGCCTCCACGAGGCGCTGCGTCTCGGCGAGGCCGGCGGCGTCGACGTCGCACACGGCGACCGTGGCGCCGCGTCGTCCGAGCTCGACCGCGAGCGCACGCCCGATGCCGGAGGCGGCCCCCGTCACGACGGCGACCTTGTGGCTGTAGTGGGTCATGCGCTGCGTCCTCTCGAGTCCAGATACCGTCGGTATCCGAAATGAGCGTAGGGCACGCCGCCCGCGCGGGGCAACCCTGCTACCCCGTTCACCGCACGGCCCGGGTCTTTCGGCCCTACGCTCGACGCGTGACGACGTTGCTGATGCCGCCCGGAGTGCGGGAGGCCCGCCCCGAGGACGTGGCCGACATCGTCGCCATGGTGCGCGAGCTCGCCGACTACGAGAAGGCCGTCGAGAAGGCACGGATGACGTCGGTGCAGCTCTACGAGGCGCTGTTCGGCGAGGACCCGCCGGCGCACGCCCTCGTCGCACAGTCCGGAGAGGGCAGGATCGTCGGCTTCGCCCTCTGGTACCGGACGTTCTCGACGTGGGACGGCGTGCCGGGCATCCACCTGGAGGACCTCTACGTGCGCCCGACGCGGCGCGGCAGCGGGATCGGTCGTGGACTGCTCACCGCCCTCGCGCGGATCGCGACCGAGCGCGGCTACTCGCGCGTCGAGTGGGACGTGCTGCGCTGGAACTCCCCGGCGATCCGCTTCTACGAGTCGCTGGAGGCGGTCCCGCAGGACGAGTGGCTGGCGTACCGGCTCACGGGCAAGACCATCGCGCGGCTCGCGGAGTCCTGAGCCCAGGAGTCCTGAGCCCCACGTCCCTCAGTCCAGGAACGCGGTGCGCAGCCGCTCGACGGTGCTCGTGTCGCCGCCCACCGAGGCGAACCACGCGTCGACGCCGCCCGGGTGCTGCTGCCAGCGGTCGAGGACGTGCTCGATCGCCTCGCGCGGGACGGTGAGGAAGGCCGCGGGCACGGGCGGGTGGTCCGACCCCGGGGCTCGCAGCCGGGCGTCGATCGCGGCGGTGGCATGCTCGGTGAGCATGTAGTCGGCGGCGACGTCGTCGCGTGGGACGCCGAGCAGCCGCAGCAGGAGCGCCACCGAGATGCCGGTGCGGTCCTTGCCGGCTGCGCAGTGCACCAGGGACGCGCCACCCTCGGCCGCGGTGCGCGCCACCTCGTCGACCAGCTGGACGAGCAGCGGACCCGCGGTGTCGAGGACCTTGCCGTAGAGGTGCGTGAGCGTGGGTGTGTCCTCGTGCCAGCCGGGCGCGAGCGACGAGAGCAGCGACAGGGTGACCACCCGCGGGCCGAGCGGCGCCAGCGGGTGCGGGCCGCCGTGCTCCATCGAGGACCGCAGGTCGACGACCAGCGCGGGCGGCCACGGGGTGCCGTCGGGCACGGTGTCGGTGGGCTCGGGGACGCCGCTGCGCAGCAGCAGACCGGTGCGCACGGTGGCGCCGTCGTGGCCGGCCACGCCGCCCACGTCGCGGAAGTTCGGGAGGGTGACGCTCACGCGGCTCATCGTAGGTGTGAGGACCCACACCCCCGATCGGCACCGCCTGGGGACGCTGGCCGTCGCACCGACCTCTAGCATGGCGACGTGAGAGCCCCGAACAAGATCGCGTCCCAGGTCGCGGTCGGAGGGCTCGCCGCCGTCACCGGTTACTGGGGCGTCGTCTTCGGCGAGATCCTCGTCGCCAAGCGGGCGATCGGGGTCACCGACGCACGGCCCCCACGCGCCGACGGCGTGTACGGCGAGGACCTCCCCCGCGACCCCGTCCGCTGCCTGGTGCTGGGCGACTCGGCCGCCGTCGGGTACGGCATGAGCCGCGCCGACGCCACCCCGCCGGCGATGCTCGGCATCGGCCTGTCGCACGTCCTCGACGCGCAGGTGGAGATCCGCTCCGAGGCCGTGGTCGGCGCGGTGACGTCGGACCTGCGCGACCAGATCGAGGCGGCGGGCGACTTCGACCCCGACCTGGTGGTCATCATCATCGGCACGAACGACGTGACGCACCGGGTGCCCGCCTACCAGTCGACGCGGCTGCTCGGCTCGGCCGTGCGCCGCCTGGTCGACGGCGGGGCGCAGGTGGTCGTGGGCACGTGCCCCGACCTCGGCACGGTGCGCCCGATCCCGCAGCCGCTGCGCTGGATCGCCCGGCGCAAGAGCCGCGCACTGGCCCGGAAGCAGACGATCGCCGTGGTGCGGGCGGGTGGTCGGGCGGTGTCGCTCGGCAGCCTGCTGGGTGTCCTGTTCACCGAGAAGTACGACGTGATGTTCGGCGAGGACCGCTTCCACCCGTCGGAGACGGGCTACGCCAACATGGTGTCGGTGCTGGTGCCGTCGCTCGCCGCGGCCTGGCGCGAGCGCGACCGCGACTTCGCCGTCGCCCACTTCGGCGGCTCCCCCGGCACGATGTCGCTCACCGACGCCGCGGAGCGCGCCGGCGAGCGCGAGGGCACCGAGGTCACCCGCGACGGCCGCTGGGCCCGCATCCTCCGCCGCCGCTAGGTCGATCGCGGGGGAGGTTAGTAGTCGCCCTTCTTCACGGTGAACGCATAGCAGTCACCACTCGGCGCCCTGGACTTTGACGCGGTATAGCAGATGCTGACCTTCGCCAGATCGATGTTGTTGTTGTTATTGATGACGTGGTTGTTCAGCTCGTCCGAGCCGGTGTAGGACTTCACACCCTTCCCACTCGCCTGACAGAACCTGTAGTACCCGAAGTTCGTCGAGGCACTAGCGGGGAACCGCTTCGACTGAGTCCTTTTGAGTCCGTTGTTCTGATAGGTGATCACTCGAAGCCACGCGCACGAGTTTCTTGCGCCGTCCACGTGAAGGTTGACCGCGAACTTCACCCGCACGTCTGGCACCTGACCGCGGATCTTCTCGTTCTGCCAGACCATGGAGCTACCGGTGCTGTAGGCCTTCTGGGAGGGCACCGTCCGATTGAGACTGTCGGTGTCGTAGGTCTTCCAGTTCTTGGCGTAGGCAGTTGATCCAGCCGCCATCACGAGCACGAGCCCGGCAGCAGCCGCCACGGCTCTCGTCAGAATCCGTCGTTGAGCCATCAGATCCCCCGATCTTTTGTTGCACTTCGAAACCTCTGCTCGACAGGCTAGACGACTCAGTTCGATCTGGGAACGCCGACGGCCGGCCACCCCGAGGGGTGACCGGCCGTCGGTCGGGTGCGGCGGGTGTCAGTCCTGTCCGCGCAGGATGGCGAGGATGCGCAGGATCTCGATGTAGAGCCAGACCAGCGTGACCGTGAGGCCGAAGGCCGCACGCCACGACTCGCGCTCGGGGAGACCGGCCTCGACGCCGCGCTCGACGAAGTCGAAGTCCATGATCAGCATGAAGACGGCCAGCACGACGGCGACCGCCGACACGACCAGCGAGAGGCCCGGGTTCTCGAAGCTGCGCAGGCCGCCCGACTCGAGGACGCCCGTGATGCTGAGGACGAAGTTGACCAGCATGACGCCGACGAAGGCGAACATGGAGATCGTGACGACCTTGCGGAACTTGTCGGTGACCTGGATGTTGAAGAACTTGTAGGCACCGAGCGTGGCGAAGAAGGCGACCATGGTGGCCAGGACGGCCTGGAACACGATCGTCGGGTCGCCGACGTAGCCGGAGACGACCTTGGAGAAGGCGCCGACGAAGACACCCTCGGCCGCGGCGTACGCGAGGACGAGCGCCGGGCTGATGATCTTCTTGAACGAGTTGACCAGCGAGAGGCCGAAGCCGACGATCGCGCCGGCGAAGGCGAAGCCGAACGCCTTCTGCACGGCGGCCTGGTCGGTGGAGAGGTCGCCGATGAGGAACCAGGCCGCGGCGGCCGTGGCGACGACGACACCGAGCGTCAGCGCGGTCTTCTCGACGGTGGACTCGATGGTCATGAAGCCCGTGCCGCGGCCCGTGGTGTGGGTCGGGCTGGGCTGCGAGGCCGAGCCGTCGAGGTCGATCTTCCACTGCGACGGATCTGCCGAGCGGGTCGTGGCCGCACCACGGCCGTTGAACCCCTCGGATCGGTTGAACACGGGGTTGTTGCTCTGCATGGTTCCCTCCAGGGAATCAGTACTCAGCACTTCTGAGGAGGTCGATGTGACCTCACCCTACATAACGAGGGAGATGCGCGAATCTATCCCGACGCAGACTGGTTTCTTCCTGAAACCAAAGGGGGCGCGCGGGTCACGCCCCGACGTCGGCGAGGTGGTGCGCGACGTCGTGCCAGAGGTACTGCAGCAGGGTCTCGACGGTGAAGGTCGAGCCGTTGCTCCGCTGCCCGGTGCGGCCCCAAGCGTCGGACGGCACGGCGTCGACCGCTGCCGCGAGCCGCTCACCGGCCGCCGTGAGCGCGGGCGCCACGACCGCAGGACTCTGGCCGGCGTAGTCGTCCTCGACGGCCGTCGCGTCCTGGTCCCAGTTGGCGAAGCGCGCGTCGTCCTCGTGGAGCATGAGGCGGAGCCGGTCGTGCATGACCGTGAAGACGTCGCGCACGTGGCACGCGTACTCGAGGTCGGACCACACGTCCGGGCGGCGACGGGTGCCGACGTCCGCCCGGCCGAGCACGCGCTGCCAGCGCGGGAGCGAGTCCCGCACCAGCGTGCCCACGGCGACCGCCTCGACCTCACCCGTCACGAGCCCGCACTCGGGGCACGGCCGGCGCAGCACCCACGTCCAGTCCTTGTCGTCGGGGACGATGGCGGGGTCGCGCGAGGCGTCGGTGGTGCTCATGCCGACGATCGTGGCGGACGTCCTAGGGTTCGAGCCATGTCCGACGCTGCCGACCTGCCGCGAGATCCCGCCACCTCCTCCCCCGACGAGCCGCCCCGCTACCGGCGCGAGCCGGTCTCGTTCACCCGGCGCGGTGGTCGCCTGACGGAGAAGCAGCAGTCGGCGTGGGACGAGCTGGCCGACGCCTACGTGCTCGACGTGCCCCGCGCCGGACCGAGCACGTCGGTCGACCCCGACTGGCGGGTGGGCCCCGCGTCGACGTTCGGACGCGACGCGCCGCTCGTCGTCGAGATCGGCAGCGGACGCGGCGAGAACGTCGTGGCTGCCGCGGAGCGTCACCCCGACTGGAACTTCCTCGCGCTCGAGGTGTGGGTGCCCGGCGTCGCGCAGACCCTGGTGCAGGCGCGCGCGACCGGGGTGACGAACGTGCGGCTGGCCGTCGCGAACGCGACCGAGACGCTGGCCACCGCGCTCGAGCCGGGGTCGGTGCACGAGCTGTGGACCTGGTTCCCCGACCCCTGGCACAAGAAGCGGCACCACAAGCGACGTCTCGTGACGGTGCCCTTCACGGCGCTCGTGGCACGAGTGCTCGAACCGGGCGGGACGTGGCGGCTGGCCACCGACTGGGCCGACTACGGCGAGCAGATGGCGGAGGTGGTGGCTGACAGCCCGTACGTCGACGGCGGCCCCGTCGAGCGGTTCGAGGGGCGGGTGCTCACCAAGTTCGAGCAGAAGGGCCTGGCGAAGGGGCGCGTCATCCACGACCTCGCGGCGCGGCCGGTGCGCTGAGCGACCCTAGACTGGCGCGATGAGCAAGACGACCGCCGACCTGCTCGGCATCGGCGAGGGCTTCCGCGTGTGGGCCGTCGGCGGGGCGTCGGCGGTGACGTCGCTGCTGCGTCCGCTCCCCGAGGGTGTGGAGGTCTTCGACCACGACGCCGACGACCTCGACGCGACCGTGCTGCTCGCCGACGACCTCGACGTCCTGGCCGACCAGCTCGACGACGCGCTCCCGCGGCTCGCCGCCGTCCCCCTGGTGTGGGCCTGCTTCCCGGTGGCCACGGTGTCGCCGGAGGCCGTCGGCGAGGCCGTGCACGACCACGGCTGGGGCGCCACGGCTCCCCTCCTGCTCGACGAGACCTACGCCGCCATGCGGCTCGCGCAGGACTGACGGTCCCCCGGCGGCGAGGAGGGCGCGTCAGTCACCGCGCCGACGGTCCCGGTACAACGCCTCGGCGATGTCGAAGGCGCCGACGATGGCGAGGATGACGCCGAAGGGCCGGCCGGTGAAGATGAGGAACTGCTTCTCGGGGATGGTGACGGCGACGACGACGCCCGCGACGACGAGCGCCGCCCCGAGTGCGAGCTGTGCTGGCTTGGTCATGTCTCGACGCTAGGCGCCGCGACGCCGCCTCGGCATCGTCCGGAGGGTGGGTCCGGACTCGTGCTTTCGGCGGCGCCGCGCGCCCTTCAGACCGCGTCGGGCAGCCACACCTGGTAGCCGGTGTACGCGGTCGTGCCCTCGGCCGCACCCACGCGGTGCTGCGCGATGTGCACGTGGTCCTCGTGGCGGATCGTGGGGCTCGAGCTGGTGCTGCACGGTCCGTAGGCGCGCACACCCTCGTCGGCGCGGGCCGCCGTCCAGATCTTGCAGTTCCAGATGATCTCCTGCACGCCCCACCGTTGCGCCAGGCCGGCGGGCACCGCGTTCTTGTCCTTCTTGGTGAACGCATAGAGGATCGCGTCGCCGGCCTTCTTCTGCGCCGCGTTGTTCACGTTGACGAAGTGGTCGACCGCGCGACCTTCGGCGTGGAGGCTCCACTCGTTGCTGTTGGCGATCTTGCGGCAGTTGTAGAGGCCGCTGGCGCGGGTCGTCGGGAAGTAGTGCTGCAGGTAGTTCTTGAGTCGGATCGTGCCGGGCTGTGTCTTGCCCGCGCAGTAGGTCGACCTGTTGCTCCCGAGCCCGTCGATCCCCCCACGGGTGACGCGGTTGTCGCCGGGGCCGATCTGGCTCGGGTCGTAGCCGGGCTTCACCGTCACCCACCGGCCGCTGGCGGCGTCGGTCTCGGCAGCCTGCGACGACGCAGCCGGGGCGGCCACGAGGGCCAGGGGCGCGACGACCGCAGCGAGGGTCGTGAGCAGCTTCTGTCGGAACGTGGACATCGGTCCTCCTTCGTGTGGACGGTCCGTCCGGCCACACGACGGAGCCTCGACGCAGGGGCTGCGAGACCGCTGCGACCCGGCTGCGAGGCTGACTCAGACCGTCCGTCGCCGCTTCTCGACGAACGTCATCACGTGGAACACGACGAGCGCGGCGATGGTGCCCAGCGCGATGCCGTTGAACACCATGTCGCCGACCTTCAGCTCGGGGTTGCCGATGCCGATGACGAGCGCGACGCCGGCGGTGAGCTGGTTGACCGGGACCGAGAAGTCGACGTGGTTGTCGATCCAGATCTTGATGCCGACGATGCCGATGAGGCCGTAGAGCGCGATGGTGACGCCGCCGAGCACGCCCGCGGGGATCGTGTTGATGAGCGCCCCGATCTTCGGGGAGAACGACAGCAGGATCGCGATGGCGCCGGCCACCCAGTAGGCCGCGGTGGAGTAGACGCGCGTGGCGGCCATGACGCCGATGTTCTCGCCGTAGGTCGTCGTGCCGGACCCTCCACCCGCGCCGGCGATGGTGGTCGCGATGCCGTCGGCCAGCAGCGCGCGACCGGTGCGCTCGTTGATCGTGTCGTCGCCGGTCAGCTGCGCGACGCTGCGCACGTGCCCGACGTTCTCGGCGATGAGCACGAGCACCACCGGCAGGAACGCGGGGATGAACACCCAGCTGACCTCCGGGGTGCTGAAGTCGGGCAGGCCGAACAGCTTCGCGTCACTGACGGGCTTGAAGTCGAGCGCGCCGGTGGCCGCCGCGTACACGTAGCCGGCGAGCACGCCGACGATGATCGACAGCCGTCCGACGAGCCCCGTGAACACGACGACGGTGAGCACCAGGACGACGAGGGTGACGACCGCCATCCACGGCCCGACCTTGGCGTTCTTGATAGCGGTCGGCGCGAGGTTGAAGCCGATGAGTGCCACGATCGAGCCCGCCACGATGGGCGGCATGAGCGCGTTGATCCAGCCGATCCCGGTCCTCGTCACGAGGGCGCCGACGGCCGCGAGGATCACGCCGGTGACGAGGATGCCGAACATGGCCACCTCGATCGACGCGCCGGACGCCGCAACCGCCCCGATCGGTGCGAGGAACGCGAACGACGAGCCGAGGTAGCTGGGCAGCCTGTTCTGGGTGAGGACGAGGAACAGGATCGTGCCGAGGCCCGAGAAGAACAGCGTCGCCGTGACCGGGAACCCGGTGATCGTCGGCACCAGGAACGTCGCGCCGAACATCGCCACCACGTGCTGCGCACCGAGCCCGATGGTCCGCGGCCACGTCAGCCGCTCCCCCGGCTGGACGATCTCGCCGTCCTCGATCGTCTTGCCGTCGTGGTGCAGGGTCCAGTTCAGGGGCATGGGTGGATTCTGGCGGAACGACGGGTCTCGCCGCGCACCGCCCTGGCTCCCCGCGAGGTCAGCGGGCCGCCGCGGCGCGCGCTCCGGCTCCCGACCAGACGGGGCCCCACGACCGGTGCAGGAAGAGCGCCAGCCGCACGCCCGACTGCAGCGGTGGTTCCGCCGAGCGCCAGACGACGTGCCCGTCGGGACGCACCACCACGGCACCCCGCTCCCCCACCTCCAGCAGCCCGACGGCGTCGGCACGCGGGCCGGCCGGTCGCACCTCGTGCACGGTCACCGGGACGGGCAGCCGCTCCGCCGACGCCTCGACCCACGCCTGCCACCCCTCGGTGTCGAACGTCAGGAGGGTGAGGCCGTGGTCCTCGACGAGCGCGTGGACGGAACGTCCGTCGTCGAGCTGCACGTACGGGAGCCGGCAGCCCGGCCAGGTCGTGGGTCGGTGCCGCAGGACGCCCTCGTCGACCACGGGCTGCGCGCCGGGCTCGCGGTCCACCAGACGGCCGCCGTAGGCGTACCCGAACTCCAGCCCGGTGGCCACGAAGTGCTCGATCTGCCCAGGCACCGCGTCGACGACGTGCTGACGCGCGCGCTCCCCAGCGGCAGACGTTCCCCGCAGGGCCGCCGTGCGGGCGAGCTGCAGACGGGTGGCCCGCTCGGCCAACGGGGCGACGAGGCGCGCCGGCAGCCAGGACAGCGGGGGGCGGCTGACGGCCCGCGTCGCCTGCATGAGCGACCGGTTCGTCACCCCCACGACCTTCGTCACCTCGTCGAGCCTCAGGTGGTTCGCGACGCTGTACTCGGCGAACCGCTCGACGACCGGCCGCCGCTCCTGCTCGTACGTGTCGAGCAGCGACGTCCGCGCCTCGCCGCGCAGCACCGCGTCGAGCTTCCAGGCGAGGTTGTCGGCGTCCTGCACACCGCTGTTCAGCCCGAACCCGCCCGTGTGCGGGAACCGGTGTGCCGCGTCGCCGACGAGGAGCAGACGACCGCGCCGGAACGAGGTGGCGACCTGCGAGGTCATCTCCCACGTGCCGGTCGAACGGATCTCCACGTCGTGGTCGCGGCCGAGGACGGTGGGCACCATCCGCTCCCAGTAGGTCCGGCTCGAGCCGGCGACCTCCTGGCCCGGGTGCAGGTAGACCGTCATGAGCACGTAGCAGTCGTCGGCATGGGCGATCATCACGCCGGCGAAGTCGGGTCGGTAGATCCAGGTGAGCAGCGGTCGCGTCGCGCCCGGTGGGTAGAGACCGGGGGCGCGGAAGAACGCGCTGCCCATGCGCGCGAGCACGGGCCCCTCCAGCCGGAGGCGCGCGAGGTCGCGGAGCCGGCTGTTGGCCCCGTCGGCAGCCACGACGAACGCACTGTCGACGTCCTCGTGACCGAGCTCGGACGTCAGCCCGACGCGCTGCGTGCCGTCGGGCAGGACGGTCAGGTCCTCGACCTCCACACCGCGCACGAAGGTCACGAGCGGTGCACGGTCGAGCGCGGCCCACAGCTCGCGCATCAGCTGGTGCTGTCCCACGTGCGAGCGCAGGTACGGGCTGTACGTCCGCACCGCCGCCACCTCGTCGGCGTCCTCGAGGAAGTTCAGGTCGGCGATCGGGTCGTGCAGGTCCGACGCCCAGCGGATCGTGCCGAGCTCGGACAGCGGCGGGCTCAGGGCAGCCACCGTCGAGGCGAGGAGCGGGTCGGCCTTCTCCCAGATCTCCAGCGACGTCGCGTTCACGACGTGGGCCGCGGGATGGGTCAGCGACTGACGTCGGCGCTCGAGCACCGTGGTGGCGACGCCCCGACGCGCCAGCAGCAGGGCGAGGGTGGAGCCGGCCGCTCCCGCGCCCACGATCGTCACAGGCGGGCCGGGCACCGTCAGAGCGTCTTCCACGTGATCGTCTTCTTGTTGGTCCGCAGCTTCTGCCCGGGCGGGGTGCCGGCGCCGGGGACGAGCAGGTCGGCCGGGTCGTCGCCGCGCCGCAGCCGGGCGAGGAGGTAGTCGGGGTCGAACATCGTGCCGATCGGGTTCCTCTCGAACTCCTTCGTGCCGAAGAAGGCGGCGGTCTCCTCGATGGTCGGGAAGTTGTCGACCTGGAACTCCAGCCGGATACCGTCGGGGTCCTCGTAGTAGAGCGACGTGGTCGGGCCGTGGTTGATGGCCCAGACGGGGTCGATCCCGCGACCCTTCAGCCGCTCGTACGTGTCGAGCAGCTTCTCGATCGAGAGGAACTGCACGGCCAGGTGGTCGACGCCGTAGATCTTGCGGCGGTACCGCGCGAGCGGGAACAGGAACCGTACGAAGCCCGGCAGGCCGATGAGCGCCAGCCGGTGGTGCTCGTGGTCCCAGCTCAGGAAGGTCAGCTCGGAGTCCTCGTGCACCACACGCGCGCCGAAGACCGTGGCGTACCACTCGGTCATCTCGCGACGGCGGGCCGTCTTGACCACCCAGTGGGCGAGGAAGTCGGGTGCCTCGTCCCAGGGACCGGGGGTGCGCTCCGCGGTGCGCTCGTCCTGCTCTGCCATGGTCGTCCTCTCGGGGGCGTCAGACGTCGCTCGGCGCGACGATGGTGGTGCGCTGGGTGCCGAGGTCGACGGCACCCTGCGGGTGGCTGATGGACGCCGTGACGACGTCACCCGGCGCCAGGTACGGCTTCTTCAGGTTGGTGCGGACGAACGCCTGCCAGAGCCGACGCTCGCCGAGGATCGCGGTCGCCAGACGTCGCACGACGGCGGGCGGCGACCCCGCCGTGATCCCGGACGGTGTGCCGGTGAGCAGCAGGTCGCCGGGGTCGAGGTCGCAGAAGGTGCTCAGCTCGGTCAGCGTCTCGGCCGGCTTGTGGAGCAGGTTCCGCGTGCTGTCGTGCTGGCGCACCTCGCCGTTGACAGCGAGCGTCAGGTCGAGCTCCTCGAGCAGGCCGATCTCGTCGCGCTCGAGGACGGTCAGGTACGGGCCCACCGGGCAGAAGCCGCGATAGCTCTTGCCCTTGAGGTACTGGCCCTGTGGGAGCTGGACGTCGCGGGCGGAGAGGTCGTTGGCGACGGTCACCGCGAACACGTGGTCGGCGAGGTTCTCCCGTGTGACGCTGACCGGCCCGCGCACCCGGCTGCGCAGCACCAGCGCGAGCTCGATCTCGTAGTCGAGCAGGCGGACGTGCGCCGGGCGCACGACGTCGTCGAACGGCCCGGTGACCGACGCGTCGGTCTTGTCGAAGAACAGGTTGAAGTCGAGGCTGTCGGGGTCCATCCCCGACTCGATCGCGTGCTCGCGGTAGTTCACCCCCTGGCACATCACCCGGCACGGGGTGGTGACGGGTGAGAGCACCTCGACGTCGTCGAGGGCGACGGAGCCGGTCTCGCCGGACCGCGCCCGCCAGTCGTCCTCGCCGTGCTCGACGAGGTCGCCGGTGGTGGCGTAGGCACCCTCCAACGGTGCGACGAAGCCATCGACGCCGAGCACGCCCCAGGTCGCGTCGGCGGACGGGACGGTCCGGTATCGCAGCAGGTTGGTCGCCACAGGTGCTCCTTCGTCGACGGGTCCGACCTCGACCGTACGCCGGACTTTGATCGTCAGTCAAGAACTTGACCAGTCGTCAATTGGCGATCAGTGGCCTACGGTGGACGGGTGACGACGCAGGAACAGGGACGGATGCCGCGACCTCCCCGCGTGGACCGACGGCAGGCGCTCCTCGACGCCGCCATCGCCCTGTTCGTCGAGCGCGGCTACGACGACGTGGGCGTGGGCGACGTCGCCGCGCGGGCCGGCGTGGCGCACGGGCTCGTGTCCTACTACTTCGGCGGGAAGCGCGGCATCGCCGCCGAGGCGCTGCGCCAGGTGCTCGCCGAGGTGAGCGCGCATCAGGCTCCCCGCCCCGAGGAGACCACCGTCCGCGCGCGGCTCGAGGGCTTCGTCGGACGGCACCTGGAGTTCCTCGCCACCTACCGCGAGGGCTACCTCGCACTCCTGCACGGCGCTGCCGCGGCGCAGCCGGAGGTGCGGCAGCTGCTGCGCGAGGCACGGCTCGAGGGCGCGGCCACCGTGGCCGAGGTCGTCGGCCTGCCCCAGCCGCTCTCCCCGCTGCACCGGGTGGCCATGAGCAGCTGGGTGGCCGTGCTCGACACGTGCGCCGAGGAGGTGGCGGCCGACGACACGCTCGACGTCGCCACCCTCACCACGTGGGCGGTCGACGTGCTGCTGACCAGCCTCGACGCGCTGCCCGAGCCACCGGCCTGACGTCTCCCCCGGTCAGTCGTCGAGGTCCTCGCCGCGCGCCCAGTCGCGCATGACGATCAGGGTCTTCGTGTGCGTCGTGCGCCCGGTCCGCCGGATGCGGTTGACCACCCGCTGCAGGTGGTCGACGTCGTGCACGCGCAGCCGCACCAGCACGTCGGGGTCGCCGGCGATGGTGAAGACGTTCTGCACCTCCTCGATCCCACGCAGCAGCTGCTCCAGCTCGCCGGTCTCGGTGTCGCCGGTGAGCCGGATCTCGGTGAACGCGTCGAGGTCGCCGGCGGCCCGGTCGTCGATGACGGTGACGTAGCCCTTGATCACGCCGAGCCGCTCCAGCCGGTCGATCCGGCGGCTGACCGGCCCGGGCGACAGATTCACGGCGCGCGCGAGCTCACTGACCGGTGTCCTGGCGTCGCGGCGCAGCAGGTCGAGCAGACGGCGGTCGACGTCGTCGAGGCGCGCCGCCCGTGGGGTCGCCCGCGACCCGTCGCCGGTCTGCGTCATCACGCACCTCCCTGTCGGAGGCACCCAGGGTAGGGCAGGCCGTGGCACCGGGGCCGAGGGTGCGTCAGCGTCCGGCGAGGGTCAGGGCGGCGTCGACGATGGAGGCGGTGTCGATGCCGTGCAGGCGGTAGGCCTCGTCGACGTCGCTCGACTGCCCGAACTCGCGGACGCCCAGCCCGACCAGGCGATCGCCACGCAGCCCCGCGAGGAACGACAGCGTGTGGGGGTGGCCGTCCATCACGGTGACCAGCGGAGCGGGGTGCGCAGCCGGGAACAGCACCTCGGCGATGTCGCTCGCGTGCTGCACGCCGACGCGACCGCGCGCGTCGTAGGAGCGGTACACGAGGTCGGGGCTGGTGAGGCACACGACGCCGGCCTGCACGCCGACGGACGCGAGCCGGTCGGCGGCGGCCAGCACCTCGGGCATGATCGCGCCGACGCCCACGAGGGTCACGTCGTCACCCCCGGCCGGGTCGCCCAGCCGGTAGCCGCCCGCGACGGCGTGCCGCCGACGTCGCTCGAGCAGGTCGGGGTCGTCAGGGAGGCGAGCGGCCGTCTGGTCGAGCGGCCGGGTGGACAGCCGGAAGTACGCCGACGTGCCGTCGGGCCTGCCCACCTGGCTCATCGCCGCGAGCAGGCACCACTCGAGGTCCTGCGCGAACGCGGGCTCCCACGCGACGCAGCCGGGCTGCTCGAGCCCGATCGACGGGGTGGTGATCGACTGGTGCGCGCCGCCCTCCGGCGCGAGGGTGACGCCCGAGGGCGTGCCGACGAGGATCGACTGCCCGCCGGCGTACATGCCGTACGACCACGGCTCGAGCGCCCGGGCGACGAAGGGGTCGTAGAGCGTCGCGAGCGGGATGAGCCGCTCCCCCCAGCGGCTCCACGTGGTGCCGAGCTCGCCGAGCAGGCCGACGAGGTTGACCTCGGCGATGCCCAGCTCGATGTGCTGGCCGCCGGTCCCCTCCGCCCACCGCAGGGTCCGCTGCGCGTCGTCGGCGAACCAGTCGCGACGGTCCTGCGCCGACCAGACGCCGGTCTTGTTGATCCAGCCGCCGAGGTTGGTGGAGGAGGCGACGTCGGGGCTGCAGGTGACGACCCGGCCCGCGACCTGCGGCGCCTCGCGCGTGAGGTCGACGAGGAACCGGCCGAGCGCGGCCTGCGTCGACACCGGGGCCCGGTGCGAGCGGCCCAGCGCCACCGGCAGGGCGTCGACAGTGGGGGCGGCGACGGGCTCGCGGCGCAGCGCCTCACCTCGTCGCCGGCAGAGTGCGTCGGCGGGAGAGCCCGGTTCGAACGCCCGCCACGGGTCGTCACGATCGGCGCCGACCTCCGCGGCGTAGGCGTCCATCTGCTCCTCGGTGAGCAGCGCGGAGTGGTTGGCCGGGTGGCCCTCGATCGGCAGCCCGCGGCCCTTGATGGTGTAGGCGAGGACGACCGTCGGGCGGTGCGTGTCAACGTGGCGGAACGTGTCGACGAGCAGGTCGAGGTCGTGGCCGCCGAGGTCGCGCACGGCGTCGGCGAGGGTGGCGACGGACAGCGACCCGACGAGGGCCGTCAGCTCCGCGCTGGCGTCGTCGCCCAGGATGCGGTCCGGGAGCTCGGCCGGGTCGGCGCGCAGCATGCGCTGGTACTCCTCGTTGGGCATCGACTCGAGCCGTCGGCGCAGGTCGGCGCCGCCGGGACGCTCGAAGAGGGCCGAGATCGTGCGACCCCACGCGAGGGTGAGCACCTGCCAGCCCGCAGCCTCGAACATGCCCTCGAGACGGTGGACCTGCACGTCCGGAACCACGCGGTCGAGCGACTGGCGGTTGACGTCGACCACCCACAGCACCTCGCCGAGGCCGGCGACGGCAGGGTCGGCGACGGCCTCCCACACGGCCCCCTCGTCGAGCTCCGCGTCGCCCACCAGGCTGATGAACCGTCCCGCGGGGGCGACGTCGGGGACGCGCGAGTCGAGGTAGCGGTGTGCGAGCGCGGCCCAGATCGCGGCGGTCGCGCCGATGCCGACGGAGCCGGTCGAGAAGTCGACGGTGTCGGGGTCCTTGAGCCGGCTGGGGTAGCTCTGCAACCCGCCCTTCTCGCGCAGCCGCCCGAGGTAGGAGGCGTCGAGGTCGCCGAGGAGGTAGTTGACGGCGTGCAGCACCGGCGACGCGTGCGGCTTGACCGACACACGGTCGTCACGCTCGAGCTCGGAGAACCACAGCGCGGTCATGATGTCGACCATCGACGCGCTCGACGCCTGGTGCCCGCCGACCTTCACGCCCGACGTGTTGGGCCGCCCGTGGTTGGCGGCGTCGACGATCGCCGTGGCGATCCACCGGACGCACTCGGCCACCTCCCGCAGGGTCGCGGAGGTGTCGGCGGACGTGGGGGCAGGGAGCAGCTCGGTCATCGGGGCCTCGCTCGGTCGCAGGACGGGCGGTCGCCCAGCGGGTCGCCGCGAGCCTTCTGAGCCCGCGTCCACGACCACGTGGCGTACCGCGACGGCGTCCGGGGATCGCCCGGACGTCCAGGGTGGGGTCGCGCCGCCGTCGTAGACCACAATCGAGGGCGAGTGCGCCCTCACACGACCGATCATTGCTCGTCGACGCGCAGTTCCGAGCAGATCCTTTCTCATCACGCATGGATCGAGAGCTCCGCAGCGATGACCGCAGGTCGTCCTAGACGGAGAGGATCCGACGTTGAAGCTCGTCGTACACGTGAGAGTCCTCCGGGAAGTCACCGAGACCACGGCGCCACGGCCTGGGGCGCTCGCCGCGGAGCCAGACGAGCACTCCCTCAGGATCAGGGTGGCAGCCGGTCAGGTGCTCCGCGTCGACCACGTCCTCGATGTCCACCTGCTCCGGGATGCGCTGCCACCCGACGCCGTCGGCGCCGACGGCGTAGATCAACCACGTGGGGGCGTCGTCGAAGGTCTCGCAGGCGCACAGCCAGAGCGCGTGCGAGGCCACGACCCGTCCCGCCCGACGCTCGGTCGCGCCCGTCGTCCGCGACGCTGCCGCGTCGAGCAGGTCCTCCACCGGCCCGACGCTCGGGTCCACCGGTGGGATGTACCGACCTCGACTCATGGGTCTCACGCTAGTCCTGCCAAGCCCCGGAACGGTTCGCCAGCACGGGACGTCCGGCACACTGCACACGTGCCCGACCCGCTCCACAGCCTCCTCGCCGCGCCGCCCGACCTGCCGGTCGTGGAGGGACTGGCTGCGCTGGACGAGGCGGTGCGAGGCCGTGGGGTCGCGGTGGTCCAGGCTCCTCCAGGGACCGGCAAGACGACGCTCATCCCGCCCGCGGTCGCGGTCGCCGTCGAGGGTCGCGTGGTCGTCACCCAGCCGAGCCGGATCGCCGCCCGCGCCGCCGCGCGACGTCTGGCGCATCTGCTCGGGGAGCCGGTCGGCGAGACCGTCGGGTACGCCGTCCGCGGTGACCGGAAGTCCAGTCGGCGCACGCGGGTCGAGGTCGTCACCACCGGACTCCTGCTGCGACGCATCCAGCACGACCCCGAGCTGGCCGGCGTCGGTGCCGTCGTGCTCGACGAGGTGCACGAGCGGCACCTCGACGCCGACCTGACCCTCGCGCTGCTCGTCGACGTCCGCGCCAACCTGCGCGACGACCTCGTCCTCGTCGCGATGTCGGCGACCGTCGAGGCCGAGCGGACTGCGGCGTTGCTGGCCTCGGGCGCGGAGGAGCCGGCGCCGGTGGTCGACGTTCCGGGCGCCCTGCACCCGGTGCAGTCCGTGTGGTGCCCCGCGCCTCCTGGGGTGCGTCGCACCGACGACCGCGGCATCACGCCGGCCTTTCACGACCACGTCGCCGCGACCGTCCGCCGCGCGCTCGCCGAGCACGACGGGGACGTCCTCGTCTTCGTGCCAGGTATGGCTGAGGTCGACGCGACGATGCGACGGCTGCGCGACGTCGACGCCGACGTTCACCCCCTGCACGGACGCCTGTCGGGGGCGGATCAGGACCGCGCGCTCAATGAGGGTCCACGTCGCAGGGTCGTCGTCTCGACCGCGGTCGCGGAGTCGTCGCTGACCGTGCCGGGCGTGCGGGTCGTCGTCGACGCCGGCTTCTCGCGCGAGCCGCGCACCGACCACCGTCGCGGTCTGTCCTCGCTGGTGACGGTCGCGGTGAGCAAGGCGGCAGCGGAGCAGCGGGCGGGGCGCGCCGGACGTCTCGGACCGGGAGCCGTGCTGCGCTGCTGGTCGAAGGAGGACCACGCCCGTCTGGCCGACCACCCGGAGCCCGAGATCGCCACCGCCGACCTGACGGCGTTCGCGCTGGAGGTGGCCTGCTGGGGCACCGACGACGTGCGCGACCTGGCGCTGCTCGACCAGCCGCCGGAGCACGCCCTGGCGACGGCACGGCAGACGCTGCTCGAGCTCGGAGCCACCGCCGATGACGGACGAGCGACCGCCCGCGGTCGCGTGCTGGCGGGCGTGCCCGTCGACCCGCGCCTGGCGCGAGCGCTCGTCGACGGGTCGGCGCTCGTCGGGGCGAGACGGGCCGCCGAGGTGGTGGCGATGCTGAGCGAGGACGTCCGCGCGCCCGGCGGCGACCTCGTCGCCGCGCTCCGCTCGCTGCGGTCGGGCCATCGGTCGGGGTCGTGGCGCGAGCAGGTGAGGCGGCTCGAGGTCATCGCGCACGAGCACGCGAACGTCAAGGCCGGCGCACGGTCGCTGACCGACGACGTCGCCGTCGGTCTGGTCGTCGCTCTCGCTCACCCGGACCGCATCGCCCGGAAGCGCCCGGGCGGCTCGGCCTACTTGATGACGGGCGGCACCGGCGCCGCCTTCGACCACCGCGACCCCAGCCCCTTGTCCGGCTTGGATTGGCTCGCCGTCGCCGACGCCGACCGACGTCCCGGGGAGCGCGAGGCCCGCATCCGCTCGGCCGCGCCCCTCACCGAGGACCTCGCGCTGGAGGCCGCCGGCTCGTCGTGGACCGAGGTCGACGACGTCACCTGGGCCGACGGCCGGGTGCGCGCTCGCCGCCGCACGCTGCTCGGAGCGATCGAGCTGTCGTCCGTCCCGATCGAGGATCCGCCGGCCGAGGCGGTGACCTCGGCCATCCGCGAGGCGCTGCAGGTCGAGGGCATCGACCTGCTCACCTGGTCGGAATCGGCCACCGCCCTCCGCGCCCGACTCGACTTCCTCCATCGCGCGATCGGCGACCCGTGGCCCGACGTCGGCGACGAGGCCCTGACCGAGAACCTCGAGTCCTGGGTCGGGACGCAGCTCGCACGCGTGCGCTCGGCCCAGGACCTCCGCCGTATCGACGTCACCTCAGCCCTCCGCGCCCTCCTCCCCTGGCCCGAGGCGAGCCGTCTCGACGAGCTGGCCCCCGAACGCGTCGAGGTCCCGAGCGGTTCGAACGTCCGCGTCGACTACACGCAGGAGCAACCGGTCCTCGCCGTCCGGCTCCAGGAGGTGTTCGGCTGGACCGCGGCACCGGTTCTGGCCGACGGCAGAGTACCGGTCCTGCTCCACCTGCTCTCCCCTGCCAGACGTCCAGCCGCCGTCACGGCCGACCTCGACTCCTTCTGGGACAACGGCTACCCAGCCGTCCGGGCCGACCTCAGAGGTCGCTACCCGAAGCACGCCTGGCCCGACGACCCCCGCAGCGCCCCGGCCTCGCGAGGCACGACGCGGCCGCGGGGGCGTGTGTGAGTCCTACGATGTCCGGTGTGGCGCTCTGCTGGCGGTCGCGGTGGCGGTAGCGGTTGAGTCGCGTCGCGGGCCATCCACACGTCCTTTCAGACTGGGGCCAGGTCGACACCTTCTTGCCCGCGAGATCACGGCCGACCTCTTCGGAGAGCGAAAGGCCTTCAGAACAGCGCAAGACCGATCGCCAACAGCACCGCGGCAGCAGCACTCACTGCGTAGATCACGGTGACGAGGCAGCGAAGACGGTCGATCTGGTCGCGTGCGTTCGCCAGAACCTCGAGATTTCTGACGAACTGGACCTCCTCCTCACCCATGCTCTCGCGGTACCCGTCGAGGTCGCGGTCGAAGGCGTCCAGGGCGCGTTCGGCGGCGGCCAGGTCCGCCGTCCGAGCGACCCACAAACCACCGCACAGCAGGATCGCGAGCGCCACGAGAGCGGCGGCCGAAACCTGGCGAGTGATGACTTCCTGCAGCGTCGCGAATACGGTTGCGGCCGCAGCGACCGTCAGGGTCAGACTTCGCTCCAGGGCCTTGCCGGCTGTCTCGCTCACTAGTCCCGCCGACGCCTGCGCGGTGGCGAACGCTGCATCTCGACTCGCTCGCCTGGCGGAGAGGGCCTCCGCTACCGTGCCGCTCACAGAGAGGCGGTGGAGTGTCTGCGCAGTGCGCAGCGCGGGCGCAGCTGCCCCTTGAACCTCACCCGCAGATCCCGCAGCCAACGTTAGCGCCTGCTCGACAGCCTCGACCCGCAACGGATCCTCGCCGTTGGCCGACACCCAGGCCCATAGGGCCATCGCCGACTCATGGACGCCGTCTCCAACGGAGGGGACGAGTTCAGCGTCGAAGTCCCGGACTCCTCGATACGTGACCCGCACCTGATTCGCGCCCGCCTCCGGCTTCTCCGAGGCAAGCCACAGCCAAACGAGCGCGCTCGCTGCCCCGGCCAGGGCCCGCGTCAGGCTTTGAGCAGCTGGCCCTTGAGCTGTCGCCGGTGTCGCAGGCATGATCTGGCCCGGCGCCGGCACCGGCGGCCACCCCCGGTTCAGTCTCGGCGCGCAGAAGGCACGGACGCGTGCCACCTCGCCGTCGTCCTCGTCGATGTCAGCGGGGGGAAGCGGGTCGGCCACGGGCGCAAAGACGAACCGTGGAGTTCGCACCACCTCGTGGAGATCGTCCACGAGAAGCACCGCACGACGCCCCTCGACTCTGCCCTCCATCTGGACGAGCACGCTGACCCACGAACCACTCGAGAGTGCGTTCGTCAAAGCCTCCAAGGATGGCACCCACGCCGTCCCACCGTCGGAGGCGGCGAGCCGTCCTCTTACCACGAATCGATGGTCGCCCAGCAACCTGAGCGCCGTCTCCACGTCGTCGGCGTCGCACGCCTGCCGCAGCCTGGCCCGATCATCGACGTCGAGCACCAGGTCCGGACTCCCTGAGATGCTCGCCGCAGCCCCTGACCGCCATAAGACCTCGAAGCTCTCTTGATCAGAGGCAGCGAGCAGATCGAACTCATGGCCGAGGGCCACCCCCTCGCCGATTTGAGGGAGCAGCGCCAGCAACGCCGCTCCGGTACCGGTCACCTCGAGACGACGCTCGAACAATGTGTCCGTGGTCGAGATGTCGAGCGATCCACCCAGGGACCGGATTGAACCTACGAGGTCTTGAGTCTTTTGGATGCGTCGGCGCACCTCCTGCCCGGCGGCGACGATGGAGCTGTTCATGGACTCAAGACTGGCGCTCGGTTCCGACAGTCACGAGCGGTACGTGACGAGGGGCTCAGCATCCGTCCGGACCTCAATCACGAAGCCCCCGTCCAGCGAAGGCTCGATAGTGACGCGACTCATCTCGGCTGCCGGAAGATCGATCTTGATCGCGCCGGCGCGAACCGTGCACTTCAACTGAGCCGAGGTGTCGACCGCGCGGATCGGTCGTTCCCTGTCCTGCAGGTCTCTGACGATCTCGGGGATGGAGCGCTCCATCGAGATGCCTTCCACAGCCTCGGCGACCACGTCCTCGAGGGGTCCGGGACCTGCTTGATCGAGTCGACGTACCACTGCATCCCGGTCTCCCGGCGCGGATGCGTCGGCCAGTGCCTTCGCCACCGCACCCAGAGCCCTCTTCGAGTGTTCCTCGGCTTCGACTCCCATCGCCTGGAGGAAGTACCGTGCCTCGCTCTGGTTCGCCTTGTCTCCGATGACCGCCTCGCTGCCCGGACGGGAGTCGGGGTACACGAGGCCCTTCTGCAGATCTCCGGGCCTGTCGAGCACCTTACGTACGGCCGACAGGACCGTCTCGCCATTTTCCAGCTGCTCGAGCACCGCTCCGTGGTCACTCACCACCTGGAGCTTCACGGCCGCTGCCACTCGAGAGCCGTCCGCCTCCTCGAACGATGCGCACACGAGCACTCCCGGCTTCGAGTTCACCCGTGCCATCTGCGACGCTAGGTCTCGCGTCAATGACTCCGCAGCCCGCAGGAACTCGTCGTCCGTTCCCGTCCGAAGATCGTCCAGCCGCTTCTGCCGGGCGACGTCGATGAACGACGTCACGGGGGCCGTCGAGCTGACCGCCCCCTTCAGTAGTTCGTCCACGTGCGACACCAGGAAGTCGCTGACTGCGTCGACATCCTCAGCGAGGGCCGGGGCGGCGGGCGACGCATCCCTGCGTACGACCGAGAGGCAGAATCGAGTGGCTTTCATAGCTTCCCTCTGATGAGACGTACGACGAAGTGGACGACTCCTGGCGTCGGGCCACGATCTAAGCAGAGTGATCATTTTCCGTCCACGGATCGCACAAACTCGCGGGGGCGATCCCACGCCTGAGCGGATCCGAACCGCCCGCGTCCGCGATCGGGTTGCGGGAGCGGGGGGCAGCCTCGGTAGTGGTCAGTCCGAGAGAGACGGCGGGCGATCGCGTCGCGCGCGCGGGCATCGAAGGCGAAAAGGCGGGCCAAATCGACAGTCGTCGGAGTGATGCGCTAGGTGTCGACGGCTGCGGCGACAGCGTCACCGAATGGCCAGCCGTACCCCCTCCCCCGCTGACCAGCGGAAAGCGATCGACGTCGCGCCGAGCCCGTCGGCCACAGCCAGTGCGTTGATGTAGCAGCACGTCAGGTGGGAACGGTCGCGCTCGCCGCTCCGGCAGTTCGGGCAGACAACGTGGATCACCCAGTAGGCCGGCATCCGTCCTGCCGGCGCAGCGCGTCGCCGGGCCGTCGGGGGGAGCGAGGGCGACAGTCCCCGAGGATCTCCGGACCCCCCGCGCGGTGGATGGCACCGTCCAGCCCTCCCCACAGCGCATCGAACGGCTGGCTGCGTTGACCACGGCGTCGACGTCCTGGTTCGCGATGTCGGGGCGGTCAACGAGGGCGTCGGAAGGCGTGACGGCTCATCCTGCCGGCCGTGGATCAGTCGATGCCGCGACGCGTGATGGGGTGCGGGCGTGCAGCCGTTCCTTCTGGCGCGGACAGCTCGATTAAGGAAGGGGGCTTGCGCTGCGATGAAACGTTCCCGTACCATCGAATGGAACGGTACCGTTTCGTTTCATTCATGTTTCATCTCGCACCAGGAGCACCATGACCCCGGCCGAAGCCGCCGCCGCCCGTCCTCGCGTGGAGGGCGAGCGCGAGCAGGAGATCCTCGAGGCCACGCTCGACGTCCTGGCCGACGTCGGCTACGACCGTCTGACGATGGACGCCGTGGCGTCGGCCGCTCGAGCGTCGAAGGCCACGCTGTACCGCCGTTGGGACACCAAGGCCAGCCTCGTCCTGGAAGCCGTCCTCGCCCAGAAGGGCCCCATCGCAGCCCTGCCCGACACCGGCACCCTGCGAGGCGATCTCATCGCCTCGCACTGCGGCCGCGGAGGCCTGACCGACGAGCGTCAGCTCTCGATCTTCAGCGGCGTGCTCACGGCCCTCGGCCGCGACACCGAGTTCGCCGAGGGCTTCCGCGCCCGGTTCCTCGGCCCCAAGATCGAGGCGGCCCGGGAGCTGTTCGACCGGGCCCGCGAGCGTGGTGAGATCCGCGACGGCGTCGATGTCGACATCGTCGGGTCGGCCCTCGCCGGCATCGTGCTGCACCGCGAGTTCGTCCTGGGCGAAGTGCCCACCCCCGAGAAGATCACCGCCGTCATCGACCAGGTGATCCTCCCCGCCGTCCTGCGCCACTCCCCCGACCAGACCCCCAAGGACCCCTCATGACCGACACCACCCCCGACGCCGGGAGTCACCTCACCGAGCCGGAGGACCTCTCGCCCGAGACCAACCGCAGGCTGGGCTGGGCGCTCGTCATCATCTGCATCGCGCAGCTGATGGTCGTGCTCGACGCGACGATCGCCAACATCGCCCTGCCCTACATCGCGACCGACCTGCGGATCGGCGAGGCGAACCTGCAGTGGATCGTGACGGGCTACGCCCTCGCGTTCGGCGGCCTGTTGCTCCTCGGCGGCCGTCTGGCCGACCTCTACGGTCGGCGCCGGATCTTCATGACGGGCCTCGTGGTGTTCGCCGTCGCGTCGGCACTCGGTGGCCTGGCCCAGAACGAGCCGATGCTGCTCGCGTCGCGCGGGCTGCAGGGCATGGGCGCAGCCCTGGCCGCTCCCGCCGCCCTCGCGCTGATCACGACGACCTTCCCCGCCGGACCGCTGCGCAACCGCGCCTTCAGCGTCTACGCCGCCCTGTCGGGTGTGGGCGCCGCGATCGGCCTGATCCTCGGCGGCTGGCTGACCGGGCTGGAGCTCGGCGGCCTCGAGGGCTGGCGACTGACGTTCCTCATCAACGTGCCGATCGGTCTCGTCGCGGCCTTCCTGGCGCCGCGGTTCCTGCCCGAGAGCAAGCCGCAGCGCCTGCCCCTCGACATCCCCGGCGCCCTGAGCGGCACCCTCGGTCTGGCCGCGCTGGTCTTCGGCCTGTCGCGGGCCGGCGACGAGCGCTACGGCTGGGGTGACACCTCGACCATCGTGCCGCTGGTCGTCTCGGCGGTGCTGCTCGTCGGCTTCATCGTGATCGAGCGCTCGGTCAAGAGTCCGCTGCTGCCCCTCAACATCTTCGCCAGCCGCGCCCGGTCGGTCGCGTTCGCCTCGATGATGATCACCCCGGCGGCCATGTTCGCGATGTTCTTCTTCCTGTCGTTGTTCGTCCAGAACGTGCTCGGCTACAGCCCGCTGCACACCGGCTTCGCGTTCCTGCCGTTCACGGTCGGCATCGTCATGGGCGCCACGCTGTCGTCGAAGCTGATCGCCCGCATGGACCCGCGGTTCATCGCCGGAGTCGGCACGATCCTGGCCGGCATCGCCCTGTTCGGCTTCTCGCGGATCAGCGTCGACGACAGCCCCGCCCACCTGCTGCGCATCGCCGGCGGCAGCGGCTCGCTGAGCGACGACGTGAACTACTGGACCGCGATCGCACCGTTCATCATCCTGATGGCGTTCGGCATGGGCCTGGTGTTCGTGACGATGACCCTGGTGGCCGTGCACGGCATCCCCTCGGAGGAGTCCGGCATCGGCTCGGGCGTGCTCAACACCATGCAGCAGGTGGGCGGCGCCATCGGCCTGGCCGCCCTGTCGACCGTCGCCCTGCACTTCTCCACCAACCGCGGCGAGGAGATCGGCGGAGCCATCCAGGCCGCGTCCGGCTCGGGCAGCGCCCCGTCCCCCGACGCGGCCGATCGCCTCAATCAGCTCATCGGCCAGGCCGCCTTCACCGAGGGCGCGACCCACGCGTTCCTCGTCGGCGCCTTCATGATCTGGACCGCCTCGGCGATCATCTGGCTGTTGCTCAACGTCAAGCACGATGAGCTGGCGACGGACGGGCCGGAGGGGGTTGTGGTCTGATCGCGAATAACTGGGGTGCTGTGGTGGGGCGCGCCGACGTCGGGCTCAGGCCGGAGATCGGGCTCCTACGCTGGCACGGGGGCCTCTTGCAAGTAGGTGGAACGTCTCGATCTGCGGCTTCGAGAGGAGCATAGTGGTGTTCGCGCGTAGGGCCTCGGGCACAGCGCCCGCGAGGTGCGATTGCCGTGCGTTTTCGTGATCCAACACGTCGAACACGTCGAAACTGGTTGAGCTGAACTGGGTGGCGAACCAAGGGGTGGCGCCCTGCACGTCGCTCATGATCGACCGGGCGCTCGCTAGGAGCGCGGCGAGCTCGGCCGCCTTGCGCGGACCTTTAGCACCACGTGCCGGTGTTGGCTCGTCTACTTCATCTGCCTGCTCATCGAATCCCACCAATCAACTGGTCACGGTCACGTCCTTGAAAACGGCTGCCGCTGGAAGCTTGCGATCATCGACCTGTCCCGCGAGCACCCGAGAACCAGGCGCCCACACGTTCGCATGAAGACGCATCGGGAGGTGAGGTATCGGCGTCGGGTCCCAACTCGCGCGCTGGTGAACAACGGATCCGTCCACTAACCAGGAGATGCAGCCTGGACGCCAATCGATCCCGTACGTGTGGAAGCCAGCAGAGGCGTCAAATCCAAGTTCCACCCAGCAGGGCGATCCGCGGTATCCGTAACTGAATGCAGCGCCATCATCGCCGGGATTGAAGTAGACGTTCGTCAACATCCGCGTGGGGTGCAGCCCGACGAACTCGATGTCGATCTCTTGGCGCGGGGCCGCCCTATGCAAGAAAAAGCCCGTGACAAGCCCATCCCCGAGAGCAGGCCTGATGGTTGCCTCGAACCGACCGTGTGTGAACTTGGCGGCAGAAGCGAACGCCCCAGACCGGTACGGCCTATGCCCTTCATCCTCCAGTTTGAGTTGTAGGTGAAGGCCGTCCGGCTGATACCGGAGGTTATCCCGATTGAACGAAGCCAGATTTCCGGGGAAGGTCTCGACTAGCCCAAGCAGATCCTCCGTCGGCTCAGTCATCGAAGCGTAGATGCGCCTCGGCCCGGGAGGAGCCGCTGCGTCGCTTTTGCGCAACTGCGGTGTCCATCCGCTTAGAGCGGGCAGCACCCAGGGAGTGTCGTCAAGGTCGAGGGACGCACGCCCGCCTGGGCGTGCCCCGTTCTCACCGCCAGACTCGTCTCTATCCGTCCTGACCAACGCCGGTGATGCGCTCGGGCCGACTGCTGCGCCCACACACGCATGCGAATTTGCGTCCAGTGACAGAGCAACCTGCTCTTGGGGCCGGTCATCCCGGAAGGCTCGGAACGTTCGCGGCACCCCTGTGGGATAGGGCTCGACGGGCACCTCGACCGAAAGCAGACGGCACAGCGGTCCCCAGGCTCTTGTCAGCGTCTCCTCGAGCATCACCGATCGCTGCGGTCCGAGGATAGCGGGACGCAGCTCGTTCGGTACGGCTGCGCCCTGCTCCACGAAGACGATCGCTGCCTCGTCCAAGGAGATCAGAGAGACTGCCTCACGCTCGAGTGGCGGGTCTACAAGCGCGTCGAAGGTTTGAAGGACCTCTCGAAGACTCTGGGGATCGAGTGCCTGCTCGTCCCCGTTGAACGCACGAACTCTGAGCCCAAGCATCGAAAGCGCCATAGCAAGCGCTTCCCGCTCCCCACCACCGCTCCATCCGAACACCGGGACCGTTTGCCGCTGGGCGGGAAATCTGACCTCGCGTTCTGCGTCCACGATCCCGGCACGTGCGAGATAGGGCAGTATCGAGTACGCGTTGGCGGAAACAATGTCATTCCGTTGGGCAAGCGCGGGAGACGTCAGCGCAAAAGCCTCGAGGCCCTCCAATTGATAGTTCATCCAAAGGTCAACTGGCCCGACGATCGGCATAGCGCGGAGTAGGGCCGCGGCTCCACTGCGGGACAACACGTAGCCCGAAAGGAACCAAAGGCCCCGCGTTGAGCGGAACACCGACCTGCCTAACATCCCGCGCGGAGCTGCGGGATCTGCGACGGCGTAGGAGACGTACAACAACTGCGGCCCCTGCTCCCCAGCCGAGTTGTCGACAGCTTCTCGCCAACCTTTGTCGATCGCTGCCCTCGCACCTGGCCGAAACCACACGTCGTCCTCCAGAATAAGGACGTGTTCATCGAGCCCGGCGGCGATCAGCTTCCAGACCTCGATATGCGAGCGAGCGACAGCGACCTCCTGCCTTGTCATTCGCACAGGCTCTTCGGCTTCGAAGGTTTGGGCGAGACGTGCATCTGGCTGCACCCACAACTGGTCGCCGACCCGATAGGTGATGTCGACGTCCGCGGTGGCTGCGACGGCGCGACCGTCGCGAGCGTCGACGGCCGAGAATCTGCGAGTTATCCCCGTCAGTCGTACACCGTCGGACCTTTTGAACCGACTCAGCTCGCGGGTCAGAAGCTGCCAGCGGCTTGGTTGGCGATCCAGATTGATGACGATGATGGCATTAATCTCACACGGCCCGTCGCCGAAGGACCGTAGCCGCCTAGCTGGGACGGCCCGCATCAGGAGGCGCCAGGCGCGAAAGATGCGGTGGCGCGTCGGTCCGAGGACGTCGGCGATGTTCACGAATCACCTTCGTGCCGATCAGCGCTAGCGACGGACCAGTTGCGCCAGTTGCGAGCATCGTGACGATAGCCGAGAGTCCAGTCCGGCTCGGCAGTCGATTCCCAGTCAAATAGCAGGTCGATGTTGGGGCTGCGACCGTCCTCTATCTCCTCGCGGGCGTAGGCCGCAAGTGCAGCCGTGAGGTTCCCGGGACCCGTGGTCGATTGGATGTCATCCACACGCGCCTCGCTGACCAACAGGCGCGTCGCGCGCTCAAGGGCTCGCCGCAAGACTGGATCGCCTGGGGGCGCAGCGATCGGGTTGTTGTTGACATAGAAGACGCGGTGCAATGTAGGACTGTCGAACAGACCGGGTTCAGTCGTTGACACCATGCTTGCGCTCGGAATGTCGTAGCAGAGTGGCTGCAGCTTAAGTGTGGCGTCACGAAACAGACCGCGCCATCCGCCATCGAGCAGCACATCATCGGCATCGACATACAAGCCACCTTCGGCAAGTACGAAACACAGTCTGAGGTAATCGCTGCGCATCGCGGGATGCTCACAGCGAGCGAAAGCAGCGGCGTGCAATTCTCCGTAGCGGTCAAGGATGTATCTGGCGGCAGTGTCGTCGTCGAATAGTCGGATGGTCACATCTTCTTCGCCCAAAGATGACCAACTGTCGAGACAAGCTTGGACATCCTCGGGTATCGACTTTGGGTCATGCCAGAAACGAATAAGGTTGCGAGGAATCGATGAAACTTGGGAAGCGACAAGTTCCGGCGCGGAGATCTGACCGCTGGGTCTCTGCCAGGAAGCGCGTACATGATGGGCAAGCTGACGCATGAACTCCGACCTCAGCCGATCATCCTCTTCGAAACTCTCCGAGAACGATTCGCCCGTCGCGGCGTGTTTCGTTAAGTGCTCGGCACAGGTGTCGAGATTGATCGCGTGCGGGCGCGGATTAGTGCTCAACTCTCGGCTCCCGTCATCGCCTTGTAGGCAACGTACCCTTCCGACCCCTTGCGGAGGAAGGCACGGCGATCAACTACGAATCCGTCCAGCTCGTGCTCTGCGGCGTAGTCGGCAAGGTCCCTGAGATTATTGATGAAGCCCTTGCCGTTGAAGTTTAGAGACGTGTTGCAGAGCACACCGTACCCCGTGCGCCTTTTGAACTCGATAAGAAGGTTGTGCAGCGGCGCATTCGAGTCGTCCGTTACGGTCTGCAGTCTGGCTGTGCCGTTCACATGGGTGACCGCACGAAGTGCGTCAGTCGTCGCACTGTACGTGTAGAGCATGTAGGGGCTGGCGCCGCTGCAGCCGAACCAACGTGCGGCGTCGGACATCAAGCAGACTGGCGCAATCGGCCGAAACTGTTCGCGCTGTTTGATGTTGTTGAGTCGGACGCGAGTCGCGTCATCGAAAGGGGCTGCGAGGATGGACCGGTTGCCTAACGCACGTGGGCCGATTTCGTACCGGCCGTTCACCCAGCCCAGGATGAGGCCGCTCTCAAGCATCTCGGCAACCTCGGCCGGGCCGATATCATCATGAACGTCGTACCGGCTGAGGTCGGTGGTCGTGGCGCTATCAAACGGCAGACCGGAGTATACGTCCCATTCAATCTTGGCGTCACCGGTGCAGTGCCATTGGGCGTCGATTGCGGTTCCGATCGCTGACCCGGAATCATTGGCCACGGGAGGGACGAATACGTCGGAGAAGATTCCGCTCTCCCGCCACTTGGTATTCCAGTCGCAGTTCAAGCCGCAACCACCGGCAATGATGAGAGGCCATCCTTGACGCAGTTCCGTTGCGGCGAACTCGTGAAACCTCTCGAAAATCCGGTCACTGAAGATACCAGCGAAATTTCGGAACTCGACGTCTTCTACGCCGACGTTGTAATAGATCGAGGAATCGAGCTCCTGATAAAGATCGAGTCGCACGTCGCGCGACGACAGCAGGAAGTCCATGAGCTTCTCCTCCTCTGATGTCGCAGTCCGGCGCTGGGAGAAGGATGCCAAGGCCATTAGCTTTCCTGCGTCCGAGAATCGCGAGAACGGCGCGTTCTTGGCAAACGTTGGATCGGCCAGTCCATAGATTGAGGCGTATCGGTTGCCAGGCTGGTTCATCACGTCGGCCAGGAGCGTGACGCCGAGGTCTGAATCGATCTCGTAGAACGCTCCGATGGCGCCTTCCCACACAAGGGCGTAGCAGGGTTGGCCTTGGGGGAAAGGAGACATGCCGTACCCGCACAACAGGTGCGACCGCTCATGCGACGACGAGAAGTAGCGGACCGGCTTGCCGAGTATGCGACGGTCCTCTAAGCGGATGTCGCCCGGATTGATTCCTCGGTAGCCAACGTGAGCAGGGGTGCCTGTCGGGCGGGCTTCGCGTTGCCACCAGCCGCCAACGGCGAGCACATCCGGCGGTCCATCAAGCCGAGCGGAAGCGTCAATGAGCTCTCTGCTGCCCAACGGCGTGTACCGATAGTTCGAGTCCTTCTCCGCTTCTACCGATGCAACCAGGCGACCGTCTTGCAACTCGACAAACGCACCGTCATGGCCCGGGTTGTATCCGACGATCTTCATCTGCGTCCTCCGTCACGGGGCTACCTGGGTTGTCTCGTCCATGTACACCCACAGGTGATCAACCGCGCCCCGGCCGGGCGGATCCTCCAGCAGGTCCAACATGTCGCGGATACCGGCAAGCGCGTCGGCCTGGCTCAACCCGTCATAGTCGTAACTCGAGGTACCGAACTTGACGAAGCCGGCGTCAACTAGCACCCGGCGGACCTCGTTGTTCGTTTTTCCGCCGTCGTTATCCATGGAGAACCGGACTATCGCGCGTGTCATGAGCCGACGGTACGTGCGTTGAGGGTCACGTTCCCCTGCCCTTTCGCCCCTGTGCGATCAAAACAACCGCGGTAGCGCCACCAGAGACTCAGAAACCCTAGACCCGACTGCCCCTGTTCTCGTTCACATAGAGAGGAGGCGGGTCAGACCGTCCCTCAAGCTGTTCATGCCAGCGGCGGTGCCTCGCCGTCCGGCTATTCACGGCACCGCATCGCAGGCACTTCGTGAGGTCATCGATCCCGTCATCTCCTCGCCATAGGAGACAGGCGCTGCGCGAGGCCGTGCTGGCCGCCAGCGTCCTGCGCGACACTCGCGTCGGAGTCGAGGGGAGTGGTGGACGAGCGCATCAGCACCCTCCCCGGGTCGCTTCTGTCGGTCGCTGACCGTAGGTGCGCTGCGCGCGGATCTCGGTCCGACTAACGCCAAGTGCAATCTCGTAGGCTTCGTCGCCAACAAGGCGAAGCTGCAGGCCCTGCATTCCGACGCGAACGACACCGTGCTCCCGGTGGGGGTCGAACCCACACTGGGGCGGGTTTAAGCCGCCTGCCTCTGCCATTGGGCTACGGGAGCGCGGGGCCAGCCTAGGTGGTGGTCAGGCTGAGAGGTGCTGGGCGATCGCGTCACGAGCCCTCGCGTCGTAGGCGACGAGGCGGGCCGACTCGACCTGCGTGGGGGTGGAGCGGAGGGTGTCGACGGCCGCCGCGACGGCGTCGTCGAACTGCCAGCCGTAGGCGCCCGCGCTGATGAGCGGGAAGGCGATCGACGTGGCACCGAGTTCATCTGCAACTGCCAGCGCGTTGGCGTAGCAGGACGTCAGGAGCCCGCGGTCACGCTCGCCGCGGTGGTAGTTCGGGCCGACGACGTGGATGACCCACCTGGCCGGCAGGCGACCGGCGGTCGTCCAGCCGGCCTGACCCGTCGCGAGTCCGTGCGGGAAGCGGCGACGGCAGTCCTCCAGCACCTCTGGGCCGCCCGCGCGGTGGATCGCGCCGTCCACCCCTCCCCCGCCACGCATGGCACGGTTTGCCGCGTTGACCACGGCGTCGACGTCCTGGGCCGTGATGTCGCCCTGCACCACCTCGAGTTCCATCCCCCTACTACACCACCCACGGCGGTGGGGGAAGCGTCGTTCACGAGTTCGAGAGGTGCGGCTGGGGTCGCCGCCGGCGTCGGCAGAGAGTGGCACTCTTGCCGAGGGGCACCGACCGACGCGTGCCCGGAGGGAGACCCCGTGGAGGTCAAGCGAGCGCACGGCGCGGTCGTCGTGGTGGCTGCCGCCAGCGCGGCCACCGTGTGGGCCGTCGCCGGACGCGCCGAAGGTCTCGGGGTCGCCGTCACTACCGCGGCCGTCGCCGCCTGGGCGGCGTGGGTGATCGTCGGTCGACCTCGACGGGACGCGCGACGCTCGCTCGCGGACGGCGGGACCGCCCCACGCGACGACCTGAGTGTCGACGACTGCCTGAACATCCTCTTCGTCGTGGTCATGTGCCAGCCCCTCCTGCGCTACGTCGCGCGCGCCGAGGCTGCGGCGGACGGCGCCCTCTGGGTTGGCACCGCGGTCGCCGCCTACCTCGTCTGGGCCTACTACGGACGCCCTCGACTCAAACGACGATCAGTTTCCGCGCCCGCAGCCGACTCCTGACGTTCAGACCGCGCGGACCCACGCGAAGAACTCCCCGGCAGGGATCGCCCGGCTTGCCGTACTCGCCGGCTATGCGCGCCATGCAGGCCCATGCAGCACACGATCCACTCCGCCAGTACCTGACGGAGCACGGGATCGGAAGAGTTCTTCACGAACTCGAGAAGACGGGGCCGCGCGCTCGCGCGAGCGGTGGTCCCTCCGGCAGCGTGATTCGCGAGCACGAGAGTCGAGGGAGAGCTGCATGAGCGCCACCAAGAGTCGCGCGACGGTCGCCGCCGTCACCGTCGCCGCCAGCATCGGACTGTGGACGTTGAACGGAACCGCTGGAGCCGTCGCAGCGGCTGCTGCCGTCACGCTGTGGGTCGCATGGAGCGTTGCTGGCCGACCTGGATGGTCCCGACACCGACCCGTGAAGATCGCGCGACCAGACGCCAGGATCGAGAGGTCCAAACCTGTTCTCACGAGTGGACTCGTGACCGGGACGGCCCTGGCGCTCGTGTGCGTCACCGGGGTGAGTGCGGGTGCCGCATCGAGAGAGGACGCGACGAAGTCGTTCACCCATGCGATCTCCGACGGCACGACGAGGGCGGGCTCGACTGCCGCGAAGCGAAACACTGAGGTTGACATCCCGACGTCGGGCGAGAGTGAGATCGTCGCGGCCGGCGTCGGCGGGACCGTCACGATCGACACGCCAGCGAAGGGCCGCGGGCACGTCGCCGACGACGAGCTCACCCGCGTCTACAGCGGACAGCACGACGACAGCCGCGTCGCCGTCCAGCCCACCGTCGACGGGGTGCGCGCAGCCATCGCGATCGACTCCGCCGACGCTCCTGAGCGCTACCCGTTCGAGCTCGGAGGCGACGCCGAACGGCTCGTGCTGGACGAGCAGGACGGCAGCGTCTGGGTGTTCGGGAAAGGCAAGGAACCGCTCGGCCACTTCGAGTCTCCCTGGGCCTACGACGCGGATCGCAGGACCGTCCCCACCCACTACGAGGTCAACGGCACCACGCTCACCCAGGTCGTGGAGCACAAGGCGGGAGACTTCAGCTACGGGATCACAGCAGACCCGAAATGGAGCAAGAAGTGGATCAAGAAGTTCAAGAAGCTCTTCAAGGCCTGCCTGGGCCTCACGCTCAGCACCGAGGCGCTTCTGCAGCTGGTCAGCTCACCCAACAAGGCAGCCAAGTTCATGGTCCGCCGCCTCGGCTGGTTCGGCGCGGTGTACTGCGGCGGAGGAATCATCAAGGAGCTCCTGTGACGAAGACACCCCGAAATCACGACGCCACAGCCACGTTCTTCGGAGCCCCCATGATCCTCATGGCGGCGATCGTCGTGCCCGGGCTGGTCGCGATGTTCCTGACCGACGACTTCTGGCTGATCATCGCGACGATGGCGGTCGGAGCGTTCGTCGGGCTCGTCGTCCAAGCGAGGATGGACAAGCGCTCGCGACGCTGAGTCGACCGGACAGTCAGACGAGGGACGTCAGTCCACGCCCACCCACGCGAAGAACTCGTCGGCCGAGATCACCGGCTTGCCGTACTCGCGGGCCTTGCGCGCCTTGCCGGACTGGGTGCCGACCTCGGCGACGACGAGGAGGTCGCACTTCGTCTTCGTGACGTTGGCGGCGGGGACGAGGCCGGCGTCGCGGGCGAGGCGCTCCATCTCGTCACGTTCGTAGGCGCGGCCCGACGGCGACGTGGCCGTGCCCGTGAAGCAGACCCGGGCTCCGGGCTGCAGGACGTCGGACGCCGACGGGGTGGCTGCCGCGACGGTCTCGACCAGGTCGTCGACGAACCGCTCGTCGAGCAGGTCCTCAACCGTGCGCAGGCGCTCGACGAGCTGGGGCGAGAGGCGCGACGCCTTCGTCGCGACGTTGGCCAGCCGCGCCACCACGGCGTCGGCCACCACCTGCGGAGGGTGCTCCCCCGACGGGACCGGAGCACCGCCGAGCAACGCCGCGCTCACCCCGACGCTGGCCTCCACGAGCGCGGAGAGGGTGGGGAGGCGGTCGGTCGACGGGGGCGGGAGGTCGGGGTCGCGGGTGAGGAGGTAGCTCGGGTCGGGCAGGCCCTCGGCCGGCTCGAACGGCGTGCTGGCAGCGACGGCGAGGCCCTCGTCGCGCATGCGCGTGAACGCCGACAGCGCCGCGCGCGCCTGGTCGGCTGCGCGCCCCGACGACATCGCCGTCCGCTCCGCCGACGACAGCCCGCCGAACGGCAGCTCGACGCCGAAGCCCATCGGCACGACGTGCTGCAGCCGCTTGAGCTCGAAGTCGACCTTGCCGAGCGCGTCGTCCACGCGCGACCCGACGAGCGTGACGCCCTCGAGCAGCGGCGCCAGCACCGCCCACGCCTCCGGCAGGGTCGGCGCGAGCAGCACGTCGTCGGCGGAGATGCCGAAGCGGGCGCGCGCGTCGGCGAGGTCGCGCTCGGGATTCACGAGCGTGCTCACCGCGGTGCCGTCGTCGAACGCGACCGCCAGCTCCACCGGCCGGGGCCGCGAGAACGTGCCCTCGTCGCCGACGAAGCAGACCCCGAGCCCCGCGAAGCGGTCCGGCGCCGTGCGCGCCACCTCGCCCGACAGGAACCGCGTGACCCGGCGGTCGGTGCGCAGGTGCCGCGGCTCGATCGGGCGCCGCAGCACCAGCCCCGCCATCGACGTCGCACGGCTCAGCGCCACGTACACCTGGCCGGTCGCGAACACCCCGCCGGTGAGATCGACGACGAGCCGGTCGAGCGTCTGCCCCTGGCTCTTGTGGATCGTGATCGCCCACGCCAGCCGGCACGGCAGCTGCGTCCACGTGCCCACCACCTCGCGGCTCAGCGTGCCGCCCTCGACGACCGGGCGCGTCACCTCCCAGGTGTACTCGCCGACCGTGACGACGGACCCGTCCGCCAGCTCCACCTCCAGCTCGACGTCACCCGAGACGTCGTCCGCCTCGATGCCGACGACCCGCGCGAGGGTGCCGTTGACCCACCGGTCGCTCGGGTCGTTGGTGAGCATCATGACCTGCGCGCCGACCTTCAGCCGCAGCACCGAGTCGGTGGGCGGGTCGAAGCCGCCCAGGTCGCCGCTCTCCCGCGCGACGCACGTGACGACGTCGCCCGGCAGCCGCTCCAGCCGCTCGCGGTTCCGTGCCGTCACGATCGAGTTCGACGGCGCGAGCGTCAGCCACAGCTCGTCCTCCGGCGGCTCGAAGTCGCGGTCGACGCGAGCGTTCAGCTCGCCGCGCGCCTGCTCCAGCAGCACGCCCTCGCGCACCGCGTTGAGCAGACCGGTGAGCGTGTCGTCGCCGAGCTGGCGGAAGACGGTCGTGAGCGCGACGGTCGGGAACGCGTCGCGGTCGAAGCAGTGCGCGGAGTAGAAGTACTCGGTGTCGTAGTGGGTGCGGAAGAACTCGGTCTCCCGCTCGCCGACGATCGGCGGCAGCTGCAGCAGGTCGCCGACGAGCACGACCTGCACGCCGCCGAACGGCTCGCCCTCGCGCGGGCCGAAGCGACGCAGCGCGGCCTCGACCATGTCGAGCACGTCGGCACGCACCATCGACGCCTCGTCGACCACGAGCGTCTGCAGACCGCGGATCGCCTTCGTGAAACGTCCTGGCCGGTAGGTGCCGGAGCGCACGTCGTCGAGCGTCGTGGTCGGGCGGAAGCCGAACAACCGGTGGATCGTGTAGCCGTCGACGTTGAGCGCGGCGATGCCGGTCGGCGCGGCCACCACCACGCGGCGCTCCGTCGTCTCCAGGAAGTGCCGGACGAGCGTCGACTTGCCCGTGCCCGCCTTGCCGGTGAGGAACAGGTGGCTGCCCGACTCCAGGAGCTCCAGCGCCCGCTCGATCTCCGGCGTGATGGTCAGGTCGGGCACGGGGCCAGGGTGCCACGTTGGGCGTCGCGGCTGGTCCAGGTGCACCGTCCGACGCGACGGGAACGGGTGTCGATACCGGATGTTGCGCCGTTGGGGAAGGCTTCTTCAGGAGATCGAGAGAAGGGCGCGCCAGGCCTGTCGGCCCTGCGAGTGTCGCGATCGCAGCGCCGCTCACCCGGCGGCGCCCGATCACGAGAGAGCGGCCCCCATGCCCCCTTCCGCCCCCTTGACCGCGGTCACGACGGTCACCGCCACCGCGGTGCTCGCCAGCCTGCTCGCGGCCCCGTCCACCCGCACGCCCGTCCTGCACGGCGCGTCCGACACCTCCGTCGGACCCACCACGCAGCGGGTCGACGGCGGGTCCACCCGCACTGTCGACACCACCGACCCGTCCGACGAGCGACTCCCCCTCAACGGCGACCTGACCGCCACCACCCCCACGACGGCGCCGGTCTACCCGGGCGGCTCCGGCTGGGAGCCGATCCGTCGCTCGACCACGCAGCAGGTCACCATCGGCGGCGTCGGCACCGTGCCCGCCTACGCCTTCGGCGCGCGGCTCAAGATCAGCGGCCGCTGGCTGACCAAGAAGGACCCCGGCGTACTCGCGGTCCGCGACCCCGAGCTGGCCGGCGACGTCATGTGGATCGAGCGTCCCACCACCGCGTCGAGCTACGTCTCGACCGAAACCTTCGCGACGACGCTCTCGCAGGACGGCACGATCGAGATCCAGAACTCCTCGCGCACCGACATCGACGTCAAGGTCGAGGTGCTCGGCTGGTACGCCGACCCCGACCCGCAGAGCGATGTCGGCGCCGGCGTCGAGGACGGCTTCGCGCTGATCGAGCAGATCCCCGACGCCGAGACCGCCACCCAGGACGACATCGACGCCTGGCTCGCCGACCAGGGCCTGGCCCGCGAGGAGTCCGTGGCCGACGCCGACCCCACCGAGGCGAGCCCCGCGGTGTTCGACCCGCGCTCCGGCGGTCCAACCATCGCCGCGGGCGCGGCTGCGTGCATCGGCACCGTGCTCTACGCCATCGTGAGCAACATCTTCCTCATCTCGAAACTTGCCAAGGTGAAAGCAGCGATCAAGTCGGTCGGCGGAGCGAAGAAGGCGTACAAGGCGCTCCGCAAGGCCTACAAGGCCTATCGCAAAGCCGGACACGGGCGCTCCACGGCCGCACAGAAGGCCTTCAAGAAGGTCTTCAAGCGCGACGGGATCGGCGAGGAGGCCCGGCAGGCTCTCATCGACATCGCGTCCGTGGGCCCGGTCCTTTCCGCATGCTTCTGAGGAGCGAACGATGACTACGTTGCACCAGTACCGAGGCATCATCTCCGTCGTCGGACTCGCCCTGATCGCCGTCTGGGTCCTCGGGTCGGAGGCAGAGCTCGACGGGGCGTCCTACGTCGCCGGCGCGGTCGCCGCCTACGTCCTCTGCGTGGCGTTCCTCCTCCCGTGGCTCCACCGACGGCGGGCGTCGAGCGTGCCCGACCGGACCGGCGCTGCCGACGACGCCTGACGTCGCTCGTCGAAGGCGCGCGCAACGGCATCTGCGACGAAACCAAGAAGCTCCTGCTGGAGCTCGCCTCCATCCAGGGTGCCGTCATCGCCCGCTCCTACGAAGGGACACCACCATGAACATCCTCGAGAGCTACTTTGGCGTCTTCGCCGTGAGCTTGATGACTTCGACGGTCGTTGCCTACTTCGGCAACGATGACGCAGCCGACGGCGCCTCGTACGTCACGTCTGCGGTCACCCTGTACATCCTGTGGGTCGCCTTCGGTCGCCCCTTCGTTGCTCGCCTGCGGAGAAAGGAGAGAGCGGACTGAGGACGACGTCCCACCCACTACGCTCGCCGCGTGGACACTGCGACGCTGCTCCTGCTCGGCCTCCTCCTCGTCGCCTGCGTCGGCCTCAAGCAGCTCGTCGACGTCAAGCGGGCCTCGCGGGCCGCTACGAGCGGCGTGTACGTGCAGCGGTACTGGCAGATCGCGGACGACGTCCGTCGTGCGGACGGCGACTCGCGCCAGATCCAGGGGGATCCTCGCTACCTCGAGCTCCTGGAGGACGAGCTCGCCGTGGCCGCCATCGGCCTCCTCGACGAGCGGCAGTGGGCCACGTGGCACGGCGTCCTCGACGAGGAGCCGACGCGGACGAAGGTCGTCGAGGCGCTGCACGTCTGCGACCCCGAGACGGTCGCGTTCCCCCGTCTGCGCCGCTGCCTCGACCAACGGCAGCGCGACGACGCACGCCACGACATCTCCCGCTGCGCCGGCGTCTGAACGCGCCGCGGCCCCGCCCTCGAGGAGGACGGGGTCGCGTCACGGACGACGTCAGGCGTCGAGGCCCGACTCGATCGTCGTGAGCTCGTCGTCGGTGAGCTCGAGGTCGGCCGCCTCGGCCGAGTTCTTCGCCGACTCCGGACGCGAGGCGCCGGGGATCGGGACCACGACGGGCGCCTGGGCGAGGTGCCAGGCGAGCGCGACCTGGTGCGGGCTCACGCCCCGCGCGTCGGCCACCTCCTGGAACGCGGAGTGGTCGGAGCCGAAGTCGCCGGCCTTCTTGATGCCGCCGAACGGGCTCCAGGGCAGGAACGCGACGCCGATCTCGGCGCAGTGCCGCAGCTCGTCGCGGCTCGACAGGAACGCCGGGCTGAACTGGTTCTGCACCGACACGAGCCGGCCGTCGAGCACCTCGTTGGCCTCGTCGATCTGCGCGACCGTGGCGTTGGAGATGCCGGCCTGCTGGATGACGCCCTCGTCGAGCAGCTCCTTCAGCGCGCCGATCGACTCCGCGTACGGAACGTCCGGGTCGGGACGGTGGAACTGGTAGAGGCCGATCGACTCGACGCCGAGCCGCTTCGCTGACGCCTTCGCGGCGTCCTTGAGGTATTCGGGGTGGCCGTTCTGCGTCCACGAGCCGTCGCCGGGGCGCAGGTGGCCGCCCTTGGTCGCGACGAGCACGTCCTTGCCGGCCGCGTGGCCCTTCAGCGCCTCCGCGATGAGCTCCTCGTTGTGACCCACCTCGTTCGCGTCGCGGTGGTACGCGTCGGCGGTGTCGATGAAGTTCACGCCGGCGTCGAGCGAGGCGTGGATCGTGGCGATCGAGCGCTCACGGTCAGGCCGTCCCTCGATGGACATCGGCATGCCGCCGAGCCCGATCGCGCTGACGGTCGCGGTGCCGATGGTGCGCTGCTGCACTGGGTCCTCCTGAGGTCGATGGAAGTCGTTGAACCTTCACCTTCGACCGTACGCCTCGTGCGCGAGCGCGCCAGCCGAGCGGCGCTGTACATCCGCAACAGACGACCGTGCCGAGTGGTTTCACTCCATCGCAGCTATGCTCCTCCGGCGACGGCTCCATCGCCCCGTCTCGCAAGCTCGCCGGGGCTACTCAACCAGCGGTGGACGAGACGTCGACGACGTTCATCAACGGCT
This sequence comes from Aeromicrobium sp. EU05-FHT14F07, assembly GCF_058790455.1. Classification (NCBI taxonomy): domain Bacteria; kingdom Bacillati; phylum Actinomycetota; class Actinomycetes; order Propionibacteriales; family Nocardioidaceae; genus Aeromicrobium; species Aeromicrobium sp. EU05-FHT14F07. The sequence continues at coordinate 407,824 of NZ_JBYTCR010000001.1, read as the reverse complement.
CCCCCGCCGCGACGCGTCGCACCTGCTCCCGCACGAGGGGCTCGACGCGCTCGAGCCGCGTGGCCACCGCTCCCCCGACGTGGGGCGCGAGGAGCACGCCAGGCGTGGTCCACAGCGGGTGGTCGTCGGGGAGCGGCTCGGGGTCGACGACGTCCAGCGCCAGGCGGACGTGGCCCGACGCGGCGTGCTGCACGAGCGCGTCGGTGTCGGCGACCTTGCCGCGCGCGACGTTCACCAGCAGGGCGCCGTCCTGCATCGCCGCGAGGAAGGCGTCGTCGACGAGGTGGTGCGTCGACTCGCCGTAGGGCACCGCGACGACCACGACGTCCACGTCGGCGAGCAGGTCCAGCACCTCGTCGATGCCGTGCACGTGGCCGCGCGCGTCGTCGCGCGCCGACGACGCGACCCGCACCAGGTCGACGCCGAACCCGTCGAGGCGACGTTCGACCTGGTGCCCGATGCCGCCGACGCCGAGCAGCATCACCCGCTTGCCGAGCAGACCGGGACGCGCAGCGCCCTTGTCCCACCGGTCCTCGCCGCGGGCGGCGTTGCGGACGAAGTCGTCGAGGCCCCGGAGCGACACGAGGGTGAGCGCGACCGCCAGCTCGGCGGTCGGCTCCTCGTGGACGTCGACCGCGTTGCACCACGTGATGCCGTCCGGCACGTGGCCGATCGCGTCGTCGTAGCCGAGCGACTGGGCCTGCACGGCCCTGACCCGGTCGGCGTCGAGGACGGACAGGTCGCCGGTGAGCTGGTACGGACGCACCGCGAGGTCGAGCACCACGTCGGCCGGCGGCGGGCCGGAGAAGTCCCACACGTGGAGCTCGGCCGTCCCGTCGGACTCCAGGTCGGCGAACAGGTCACGGGTCTCGTCGTCAGGGAGGCTCAGCTGCACGGGCATGGGTCCGATCATGCCGGTCCCTCGCCGACGTGCACGCCGTCGGTGCCCCCGCCTACCGTGGCTGCGTGAGCACCTGGGGCGTCGTCGCGGCCGTCGTCGGCGGTGTCGTGCTGCTCTGGGCGGTCCTCGTCGGACTGCTGTGGCTCGCGGCGCGGCGGACGTCGCAGCGGGTCGACCTGCGCGACCTGCTGCGCCTCGTGCCCGACCTCGTCCGGCTCACGCACCGCCTCGCACGCGACCCCGCGCTGCCTCGCGGCGTCCGTGCGCGCCTCGTCGCCCTCCTCGTCTACCTCGCCCTCCCCCTCGACCTCGTCCCCGACGTCGTCCCGGTGGTCGGGTACGCCGACGACGTGGTCGTGGTCGCGCTGGTGCTGCGGTCGGTAGTGCGGAGGGCCGGCCCCGAGGCCATCGAGCGCCACTGGCCGGGCAACGACGTCGGGCTCGCCGCCGTCCTGCGCCTGGCCGGCGTCACGTCGAGGGCCGCGTCGTGACCGACGCGGGAGCGCGTCTGGAGGAGGAGCGTCGTCGACTGCTCGCGTCGATCACGTCACGCGACGCCGACGTCGCCGGCATCGTCGCCGCCCGCGAGGGGTCCAACGTCGACGACGAGCACGACCCCGAGGGAGCCACGATCGCCTTCGAGCGGTCGCAGGCCGACCACGCCGCCGACAGCGCGCGCCGCCGGCTCACCGCCGTCGAGTCGGCGCTGCGCCGCGTCGAGGACGGCACCTACGGCGTCTGCGAGGTGTGCGGTCGCCCGATCGGCGAGGGTCGGCTCGAGGCCCTCCCGGCCACCACCCTCTGCGTCATCTGCGCGTCCAGACCCCGCTGAGTGTGACGTTTGGGGCCTCGATCGGGCCGATCTGGGCCCCAAACGTCACACTCAGCGGGGTGGGGGAAGGGGTGGGGGTGCGGCGCGGGTGGGGGCTACCGCTAGAGCTGCGCGGCGCCCCAGGCGATGCCGTCGAGGATGTCGTGCTCGCTCACCAGCACCTCGTCGGTCGCCAGGGGGACCGAGCCGAGGACGGCGTCGAGGATCATGGCGCCCGCGCCGATCACGTCGGCGCGACCCGGGTGCATGAACGGCAGCGCGCGACGGTCCGCCACCGACATCCGCAGCAGCGACAGGCAGGCCGTGCGGACGTCGTCGACCGGGATGCGAGCACCGTGGATCTGCGACGAGTCGTACGACGGGAGCTCCAAGGCGTGGGCCGCGACCGTCGTGATGGTCCCCGCCACCCCGACGAGGGTGCTCACCGGGTCGAGGCCGGACAGCCGGGGCGTCAGCACCTCGTCGAGGTAGGACTCGAGCGCGGTCACCTCGTCGATCGAGGCGGGGTCGCTGCGCAGGAACCGCTCGGTCAGCCGCACGGAGCCGACGTCGAAGGAGTGCGACCAGCCGACGTCGCCGTCGGCACCGACCACCAGCTCCGTGGAGCCGCCACCGATGTCGACGACCAGCGCCGGCCCCGACACCGAGCGCGTCGCCCCGAGGAACGAGGCGCGGGCCTCCTCCTCGCCCGACAGCACCTCGAGGTCGATGCCCAGCACCGACCGGACCCCGTCGCTCAGCTCGTCGGCGTTCGACGCGTCCCGGGCCGCCGACGTCGCGCAGAACCGCACCCGCTCGGCGCCCAGCACCGTGGCCAGCTCGCCGAACTCGCGGGTGACGGCGAGCGTCCGCTCCAGCGCGTCGGGGTGGAAACGACCGGTCTCGTCGACGCCCTGGCCGAGGCGGACGACCCGCATCTCGCGCACGACGTCGCGCTTCTGGTCGCCCCGCACGTCGGTGACGAGCAGGCGCAACGAGTTCGTCCCACAGTCCATCGCGGCGACGCGGAGGGCATCCGGCATGTCCCGACCCTACCGACGACACAGGGCCCGGACGGTGTCCGGGCCCTGTGGGTCGTCCCACGTCGCGTCAGCGCGCGACGTCGAGCTCCTCGTCCTTGCGCGGCGTGTAGCCGTGGTCGTCGTCGACCATCGTCGTCTCGTCGAAGGGGTCGTCACCGGCCAGGACGGCGTCGAGCTTCTGCCGGTCGATCGAGTGGGTCCAGGTGCCGATGAGCACCGTCGCGACCGCGTTGCCGGCGAAGTTCGTCAGCGCACGCGCCTCGGACATGAAGCGGTCGATGCCGACGATGAGGCCGACGCCGTCGACCAGGTCGGGGCGGTGCGACTGCAGGCCGCCGGCCAGCGTCGCGAGACCGGCGCCGGTCACGCCCGCCGCGCCCTTCGAGGCGATCATCATGAAGAGCAGCAGGGAGAGCTGCTCGCCGAAGCTGAGCGGGTCGCCGGTGGCCGACGCGACGAACAGGGTCGCCATCGTCAGGTAGATCGCGGTGCCGTCGAGGTTGAAGGAGTAGCCGGTCGGCACCACGACGCCGACGGTCGACTGGTGCACGCCGGCGTGCTCCATCTTGGCGATGAGGCGCGGCAGGGCCGACTCCGACGACGACGTCGAGACGATGAGCAGGAACTCCCGGCCCAGGTACTTCAGCAGGCTGAAGATGTTGATGCCGGTGACGGCCTTGAGCAGCGCGCCCAGGATGCCGAAGACGAACAGGAAGCACGTGATGTAGAAGCCGATCATGAGGACGGCGAGACTGCGCAGCGCGTCCATGCCGGTCTCGCCGACCACGGCGGCGATCGCACCGAAGGCGCCGATGGGGGCCAGCCACATGATCATGGCAAGCACGCGGAAGACGAGCTTCTGCAGGTAGCCGACGCCGACGAGGATCGGCTCGCCCGCGCGACCCATGGCCTGCAGCGCGAAGCCGACGAGCAGGGCGACGAACAGCGCCTGCAGCACGTCGCCTGACGTGAGCGAGGAGACCATGGTGTCCGGGATCATGTGCAGGATGAACTCGGCGGTCGTCTGCTTCTCGCCGCCGGCGGACTCGGCCGCCTTCGCGGCGCCCTCGGGCGTGATCTGCAGGCCCTCGCCCGGGTGCAGGATGTTGCCGACCGCCAGGCCGATCGCCAGGGCGAACGTCGACATCGTGATGAAGTAGCCGAGCGCCATGCCGCCGACCTTGCCCACCTGGGCGGCGCTGCGGACCGAGCCGACGCCGAGCACGATGGTGCAGAAGATGACCGGTCCGATCATCATCTTGATCAGCTTGACGAAGCCCTCGCCGAGCGGCTTGAGCTCCTTCGCGAAGTCGGGCGCCGCGAAGCCGACGGCGATGCCGGCGAGCACCGCGGCGATGACCGCGATGTAGAGGTAGTGGGTGCGGTCGCGCCGGGTGCGCGCCTGCGGGGTCGTGCTGGTCATGGTTCCTCCTGTGGGACGACCTGCCCACCGTGCCCGCACACGTGACCCGGGTCACCATTGCGTACATAGAGTTCGGTGACCGCGGTCACAGCCGTTTCGTGGAGGTGGGACGATGCGGTCGTGCCCCGCCCGTCGTCCGTCGCGCGCCAGATCCTGCTCTGGCAGGTCGTCGTCGTGTGCGTGCTGGTGCTCGGCGGGGTGGCGGCGGCCTGGTTCGACGCCCGCGCCGACGCGACGGCGTCGGCACGTCAGCGCGCGCTCGACCTCGCGGTGGCCGTCGCCGACTCCCCCACGGTGCGCGAGGCGGTCCGCACGACGGACCCGTCGGCGGTGCTCCAGCCGTTCGCGGAGCAGGTGCGGCGCGACAGCGGCACCGACTTCGTCGTCATCATGTCGCGCGACGGCATCCGCTACTCCCACCCCGACCCGGCCAACATCGGCAAGCGCTTCCTCGGGTCGATCACGCAGGCGCGAGCGGGCCGGACGTACAGCGAGGAGTACGTCGGCACGCTCGGGCCGTCCGTCCGGGCCGTCGTGCCGGTGCGCGCAGGGCCCCGCGACGACGACGTCGTGGCGCTCGTGTCGGTCGGGATCCGCACGGCGAAGCAGCGCGACGAGGTGGTCGACGCACTCCCCCGGATCCTCGGTGCGGCAGCACTGGCGGCCCTCGTGGGCATCCTCGGCGCCTGGCTCATCCACCGTCGCCTGCGTCGCCAGACGCACGGGCTGGGCGAGCAGGAGATCACCCGCATGTACGAGTACTACGACGCGGTGCTGCGGGCGGTGCGCGAGGGGCTCGTGCTCGTCGACTCCGGCGGTCGGGTCAGCCTCGTGAACCAGGAGGCGGAGCGTCTGCTCGACGTCGAGGCGTCACGGGCGGTGGGTCGCGACGTCGCGGAGCTCGGCCTGGAGCCGACGCTGACCGACGCGGTGCGCTCGGGCGGCCCGCTCTCGGACGTGGTGGTGGCGCTCGCCGACCGGGTGCTCATCGTCAACGCGGCCCGGGCGCGCTGGGAGGGCCGCGACGTCGGGACGGTGCTCACCGTGCGCGACCGGACGGAGCTGCAGGGGGTGACGGCCGAGCTCGACACCGTGCGCAGCCTGGCCGACTCGCTGCGCTCGCAGAGCCACGAGACGGCGAACCGGCTGCACACCATGGTCTCCCTCGTCGAGATGGGTCGCACGCAGGAGGCGGTCGAGTTCGCGACGCACGAGATGCGTCTGGCCCAGGGTCTGACGGACCAGATGGTGGCCGCGGTGGAGGAGCCGGTGGTGTCGGCGCTGCTGCTGGGCAAGTCGGCGCAGGCGCACGAGCGGGGCGTGCGGCTCGACGTCGACCCCGGTTCGGTGGTGACCGGGCTGCCCATCGGCCCGCACGACGCGGTGACGGTGCTCGGCAACCTGCTCGACAACGCGATCGACGCGGCGCAGGGCACGGCGGACGCGACGGTGGCGGTGCACCTGCACGCGAGCGACACGCACCTCGACGTCGTGGTCGAGGACTCCGGCCCGGGCATCCCGGTGGACGCGCGCGACCAGGTCTTCGAGCGGGGTTGGTCGACGAAGGTCGCCGACCGCCCGCACGGACGTGGACTCGGCCTGGCACTGGTGGGACAGGTGGTGCGACGCCACGGCGGTAGCGTGCGCGTCGGCTCGGGTGCGCTCGGCGGGGCCACGGTCGAGGTGGAGATCGGGGAGGACGCGTGATCCGCACGCTGGTCGTCGAGGACGAGAGAGTCGCGGCGCAGGCGCACGCACAGTATGTCCGCGACGTGCCGGGCTTCGAGCTGGTCGCGGTGGCCATGTCGGCGCAGGACGCCGCACGGGTGCTGCGCGAGGAGCCGGTCGACCTCGTGCTGCTCGACATGCACCTGCCCGACGGCCACGGCCTGCAGCTGCTGCGCCGACTGAGGGCGGCCGGCAGCCGGGTCGACGTGATCGCGGTGACGTCGGCGCGCGACGCCGAGGTGGTGCGCGACGCGGTGGCCCAGGGGGTGGTCGGCTACCTCATCAAGCCCTTCGCGTTCGGTGCGCTGCGCGAGCGGCTGCTCGCCTACCGGACCTTCCACGAGGGTCTGCAGGGCTCGGACGACCTCGACCAGGGAGCGGTCGACCGGATGCTGGAGTCGTTGCGACCGACGTCCCGTCCTGCCCTGCCGAAGGGGCTCGGCGCGGAGACGCTGGAGCAGGTGCGCGCGGCCCTGGCCGAGCACGGTCCGTCGTCGGCGAGCGAGGTGGGCGAGCACCTCGGGTCGTCGCGGGTGACCGCCCGGCGCTACCTGGAGCACCTCGCCGGGACCGGCGAGGTCGACCGGGTCACCCGGCTGGGGCGAGCGGGTCGGCCGGAGGTGGAGTACCGGCCGCGCTCCTAGCGCCGAGACCTCCGCGCCTCAGCCGTGCACGGTCACCGCGTAGCCGTCGGGGTCGGCGAACGTGAAGGTGCGCCCGAAGGGACCGTCGAACGGCTTCTGCACGATCGCGACGTCGTGGGCGAGCAGGTCGTCGTGGATCGCCTGTGCGTCGTCGCTGGCCAGCCACAGCGCGATCCCGGCTCCCGGGCGGGGCGAGACGCTCGCGACGTCGAGCCCGGGGAGCGGCTCGCGGACGGCGAACGCGACCGGCGTGGTCGCGAAGACGACGGCACCGGGCGGTGCGACGGGAGCACGGACCAGGCCGAGGCGCTCCTCGTAGAAGGCCGCGGACGCCTCCAGGTCGACGACCTGGAGGGCGATGAAGTCGGGTCCGGTCACGGTGGCCATGGGTGGTCCTGTCTGTCGTGGTATGTCAGTGTCCTGACACGCCACTGTATGTCAGAATGCTGACATGACGCAACCCGGCATCGACGTCACGCGGTCGGTCGGCCTCGCCCTCAAGCGGGCGGTCACGAGCCTGCGCACCGCCATGGACGACGTCCTCCGTCCGCTGGGCCTCACGGTGTCCCAGTACGCGTGCCTCGAGCAGCTGGCCCAGCGCCCGGGACTGTCCGCAGCGGCACTGGCCCGCCTCACGTTCGTCACCCGTCAGTCCGCGCACACGCTGCTGCAGGGGCTGGAGGAGCGAGGGCTGCTCGAGCGGTCGGCGGACCCGCCGTCCGGGCGGGCCCTCCCCCTGCAGCTGACGTCAACGGGCGCGGCACTGCTGCGCTCGGCCAGCACCGCCGTCGCAGCGGTGGAGACGCACATGGTCGCAGCGATCGACGCGAACAGGGTCGACCAGCTGCTGGTCGACCTCGACGCGTTCGCGTCGGCCCTCGATCAGGAGGCGGGACCAGCCTCGGGGGCGCAGGACGAGCTGCCCCAGTAGTCGCCGAGCAGCTCCACGGCCTCGTCGCCGAGCGGGTTGACGCCGGGCCCCTTGGCCAAGGAGTGCCCGACGAGCACGTGCAGGCACTTCACGCGGGTGGGCATCCCGCCGGCGCTGATGCCGTCGATCTCGGGCACGTGGGCGACGGCCTCGCGCTCGGCGAGGTACTCGGCGTGGGCGCGGGCGTAGTGCGCGGCGAGCTCGTCGTCGCGGGTGAGCCGCTCGCTCATCTCGGCCATCAGGCCGGACGCCTCGAGGGTGCCGATCGCACCGGCCAGCCTCGGGCAGGTGACGTAGTAGAGCGTCGGGAACGGGGTGCCGTCGGGCAGACGCGGCTCGGTGCGCACCACGTTGGGGTGGCCGGACGGGCAGCGCGCGGCGATGCCGAGGACACCGCGGGCGGGACGCCCGAGCTGCTCGGCGACGATCTCGAGGTCGCGCGGGCTCGGGTCAGTCACGGTTCTTCAGCACCTCGTCGGGGTCGGGGACGGGCTGCTGGGCCGACGAGGTGCGTCCCGACGCCTCGACGCTGCCCCACAGCGTGTCGTACCACTGCTTCTGCGTGGGGTCCGGCGGATCGTCCAGCCGGGGGGCGTCGCCCTCGACCGTGCCGTCGGCGCCGATGACGCGGTAGCCGACCTCGCCGGGCATGACCCAGCCGAACCGTTCACGCGCCTGCTGGCGGACGTAGGCGTCGTCGTTCCAGCGCGCCTTGGTGTCGCCGAGGTCCTCGATGGAGGCCTGCCGGGTGGCGATCTCGGCCTTCAGCTGCTGCACCTCGCCGCGCTGCTGCCACCAGGCGTGCAGCGCCGACGTGTAGGAGGCGAGCAGCAGGAGCAGCACCGCCAGGAGCAGCACGGCGCGGGTGGTGAAGCGCGACCCGACGCCGCGCACGGTGGTCGTGCCGGACCGGGGTCGGGTCGGGCCGGGGCGGCTGGCTCCCGCGGCACCTGACGACCGCCCCGCAGGACGTCGTGTCCTGGGGGTGGGGCGTCCGGGTCCGCGGGAGCCGGCCATGCTCAGAGCGCGAGGCGCGGGAAGGCCGACGCGCCGGCGTACACCGCGGCGGACCCGAGGGCCTCCTCGATGCGCAGGAGCTGGTTGTACTTGGCGACCCGGTCGGAGCGGGCGGGAGCGCCGGTCTTGATCTGGCCGCAGTTCGTGGCGACGGCGAGGTCGGCGATGGTGACGTCCTCGGTCTCGCCCGAGCGGTGGCTCATCATGTTGCTGAAGCCGTGGCGGTGGGCGAGCTCGACGGCGTCGAGCGTCTCGGTGAGCGAGCCGATCTGGTTCACCTTGACGAGCATCGCGTTCGCGGCGCCCTGCTCGAGGCCGCGGGTGAGGCGCTCGACGTTGGTGACGAAGAGGTCGTCGCCGACGATCTGCACCTGGTCGCCGATGCGCTCGGTGAGCGCGACCCAGCCGTCCCAGTCCTCCTCGTCGAGCGGGTCCTCGATGGAGACGATCGGGTAGGCCGCGACGAGCTCGGCGTAGTAGTCGGCCATGTCGGCCGAGCTCTTCGTCGCGCCCTCGAACGTGTAGCCGCCCTTGTCGTGGAACTCCGAGCTGGCGACGTCGAGCGCGAGGGCGATGTCGGTGCCGAGGGTCAGGCCGGTCTTCTCGACGGCCGTGGCGATGAGGTCGAGCGCGGCACGGTTGGACGACAGGCTCGGCGCGAAGCCGCCCTCGTCGCCGAGGCCCGTCGACAGGCCGTCCTTCTTCAGGACCGACTTGAGCGCGTGGTAGACCTCGGTGCCCTGGCGCAGTGCCTCGGCGAACGTGGGCGCGCCGATGGGCGCGATCATGAACTCCTGCACGTCGACGTTGGAGTCGGCGTGGGCGCCACCGTTGAGGATGTTCATCATCGGGACGGGGAGCACGTGCGCGTTGGGTCCGCCGACGTAGCGGAACAGCGGCAGGCCGGCGGAGTCGGCGGCGGCCTTGGAGAGGGCGAGGGAGACGCCGAGGATCGCGTTGGCGCCGAGCTTCGCCTTGTTGGGCGTGCCGTCCAGGGCGATCATGGCGGCGTCGACCGCACGCTGGTCGTCGGCGTCGAAGCCGACGATCTCGGCGGCGATGGTCGTGTTGACCGCCTCGACGGCCTTGCGGACGCCCTTGCCGAGGTAGCGGTCACCGCCGTCGCGCAGCTCGACCGCCTCGAACTGGCCGGTGGAGGCACCGGAGGGGACGGCGGCGCGTCCGATGATCCCGTCGTCGAGGGCGACCTCGACCTCGACGGTGGGGTTGCCGCGCGAGTCGAGGATCTCGCGTGCTCCGACGGCTTCGATGCTGGCCATGCTGCTCCTGCTGCTGTGGTGGTGCGGTCGGTGCCCAGCCTAGTGCCGCCGTGCAGGCGTCCGTGTCAGGCGCAGCCGTTCCGGGGAAAGGCGGGGCACGCAGCATCCTGCGTTCGCGTGCCGGACGTCGAACGACGCTGCGTTCATGACGGGATCCGGTCGCGAACGCAGCATCGTCGGGTCCTCCCACCCGAACGCAGCATCGTGCGTCTCACCCGAGCCGGTCGCGGACGGCGCGGCGCAGCGCCTCCTCCGCGTCGACCCCTTGCTCGCGGGCCTCGGCGACGAGACGCAGGAGCCTGGAGCCGACGTCGTCGCCGCTGGTGTCGAGGTCGGGGACGCGGTCGAGCGCCTTGCGGGCGGTCGCGAGGGCCGGCAGGTCGCGGGCGATGCCGTCGAGCGGGTGCGTGTCGCGGGCACCGGACGTGGCCTTCTCCTGCGCCTTGACCGCCTGCCACGCGGCGTCGATCTCCTCGGGCGTCCGGGCGGTGCCGTCCGCGAACACGTGCGGGTTGCGCCGCACGAGCTTGTCGGTGATCCCGGCGGCGACGTCGTCGACGTCCCACCCCTCCCCCGTGTCGGCAGCGACGGCGGCGTGGAAGACGACCTGCATGAGGAGGTCGCCGAGCTCCTCGCGGAGCAGGTCGGTGTCGCCGTCGTCGAGCGCCTCGAGGGTCTCGTAGGTCTCCTCGAGCAGGTAGCGGCTCAGGCTCTCGTGGGTCTGCTGCCCCGTCCAGGCGCACTCCGCGCGCAGCCGTGCCATGACGGCGACGAGGTCGAGCAGCCGCTCGCCGGCGCGCGGGTCGCTCACGGGCGGCTGCTCACGAGCACCGCTGGGTCGCCGGCGCGATCAGCGGACGGTCGCGGGTGTCGGCAGCGGCAGGGACCGACAACGAGCCCGTGGCCGCCACCTGCTGACCGTCGTCGCCGAGCCCGAAGCGGGGGTCGATGCTGACGTCGGCCTTCCGCAGGGCGTCGGCGAGCACGCTGCGGCCGGCCTGCTGCAGCTGCTGGGCGTTGGCGTCGTCGGCGCGCTGGCCGGTGGCGGCCTCGCCGAGCTTCTCGGCGATGGCGTACGTGCGCTGCCCGGCCTCGAGCACGCGCACCGCCTCGTCGACGTCGACGTCGGGCAGCGCCTGCTCGACCTGGGCGCGCTGCTCGCCGGTGAACACGTACGCGCTGCGCGGCACGCGGATGCCCTCGCGGTCAGCCACCTCGCGCGCGACGACGCCGCTGACCAGCTCGCTCACGGCCTGGCGTCGCACGTCGGCGTTGTCGATCGTGGCGCCGCCGCCGGACTGGGCGGCGGAGAACAGCGACACCTCGCAGAGCACGTCGGCGGTGCGGTCGGCCTGGGCCATCGTGATGGTGGTGCCGTCGACCGTGGCGGCGGCACCGGGGCTGATCGACCCGCCGCAGCCGGCGAGCAGCACGGCCGACAGCGCGAGCGGCGGGACGAGGGACCCGGCCGACCGGGACCACCGACGGGTGACGGGCATCACAGGACGCGTCCTCATGGCGGCCAGACTACTGGTCGTAGGCCTCGAGGATGAGGTCCGCGGCGCTGGCCGCGGGCAGCTCGCCCGAGAGCACCGCCTCGCGCACCTCGTCGCGCACCCGTGCGACGCCCTCGTCGGTGCGCAGCCGCTGGTCGAGCTCGTCGCGCACGAGCGCCCACGTGAAGTCGAGCTGCTGCTGGGCGCGCTTCTCCCGCAGGCCACGCTGCCCGAGGAACTCGCGGTGCCGCACGAGCCGCTTCCAGACGGTGTCGATGCCGTGGTGCTCGAGCGCCGAGCAGGTGACGACCGGCGGCACCCAGCCCTGGGTGCCGGCGTACACGAGGCGCAGGGCTCCCGCGAGGTCCTTGGCCGTCACCTCGGCCTCCCGGGCACGCTCGCCGTCGGCCTTGTTGACGGCGATGACGTCGGCGATCTCGAGGATGCCCTTCTTGATGCCCTGCAGCTGGTCGCCGGTGCGGGCGATGGTGAGGAACAGGAACGTGTCGACCATGCCCGCGACCGTGATCTCGGACTGGCCGACCCCGACGGTCTCGACGAGCACGACGTCGTAGCCGGCGGCCTCGAGGACGGTCATCGCCTGGGAGGTCGCGCGGGCGACACCGCCGAGCGTGCCCGCGCTCGGCGACGGCCGGATGTAGGCCTGCGGGCTGACGGCGAGCTGCGCCATCCGGGTCTTGTCGCCGAGGACGGACCCGCCGGTGCGCACGCTCGACGGGTCGACGGCGAGCACGCCGACCCGGTTGCCCTGCTCCACGAGGTGCGTGCCGAGCGCCTCGATGAAGGTGCTCTTGCCGACACCGGGCACGCCCGAGATGCCGACCCGCACCGCTCCCCCGGCGTGCGGCGCGAGCGCGGCGAGCAGCTCCCGAGCCGCGGCGCGGTGGTCGGCGCGGCTCGACTCGACCAGGGTGATGGCGCGCGAGACCCCCGCACGACGTCCGTCGAGGACGTCGGCGGCGAGCTTCTCGACGTCGACCATCAGATGCTCCTTTCGGCGTCAAGCGCTCCACGCAGATCGTGGAGATCGCCTGGACCGACCTCCATCGCACTGGAAGCATCGCAGTCGAACGACGACACTGGAGGAGTGATCCATGTGAACGAGCCGCAGGTCTGGACGGTGATCGGCATCCTGGGCACCTCCCTGTTCGGGATGCTGACGCTCATGTCGACCATGTTCGTGCGCATCATCCGCACCGAGATCGGGTCCGTCCGGACCGAGATCGGCTCTGTCCTGACTGAGATCGGCTCGCTGCGCACGGAGATGCAGGCCGAGTTTGCCTCGGTGCGTACCGAGATCAGGTACCTCGATCGTGACGTGCAGGTCCTCACGAAGCGAGTGTTCGGCGACGGTGCGGCCTGACGGCGAGCACCGCGTCTCGCGATGAGACGCGGCGCCAGCCTTACCTCGGACGAACCGACCATCTAGTGCTGCAGGCTCGCGCGGAGCCGCTCGAGCAGGCTGAGCGCGGAGTCGGCGATGACGGTGCCCGGCAGGAACACCTCGGCGGCGCCCATCTCCTTCAGCGTCGGCACGTCGTCGGGCGGGATGACGCCACCCATGACGACCATGACGTCCTCGCCGCCGAGCTCGGCCAGCGCCTTCTTCAGCTCCGGCAGGAGCGTCAGGTGACCCGCCGCGAGGCTCGAGACGCCGACGATGTGCACATCGGCGTCCACGGCCTGCTGCGCGACCTCCTCCGGCGTGGAGAACAGCGGTCCGACGTCGACGTCGAAGCCCATGTCGGCGAAGGCGGTGACGATGACCTTCTGGCCACGGTCGTGCCCGTCCTGGCCCATCTTGGCCACCAGGATGCGCGGGCGTCGGCCTTCGGCCTTCTCGAACGCCTCGGTGGCCTCGATGACCTTCTGCACGTTGCCGCTCTGACCCGCCTCGGTCCGGTACACACCGGAGATCGTACGGATGACGGCCTGGTGGCGCCCGTAGACCTTCTCGAGGGCGTAGGAGATCTCGCCGACCGTCGCCTTCGCGCGGGCCGCGTCGACGGCCAGGGCGAGCAGGTTGCCGTCGAGCGAGCCGTCGCGGCTGGCGCCACGCTCGGCGCTGGCCGTCAGGGCGTCGAGCGCGCGCTCGACCTCCTGCGGGTCGCGCTCGGCGCGCAGCCGCTCGAGCTTCGCGACCTGCTGGGAGTACACGGAGGCGTTGTCGACCTTGAGCACGTCGAGCGGGTCCTCGTCGGCCAGCCGGTAGGTGTTGACGCCGATGACGGCCTGCTGGCCGGAGTCGATGCGCGCCTGCGTGCGGGCGGCCGCCTCCTCGACGCGCATCTTGGGGATGCCCGCCTCGATGGCCTTGGCCATGCCGCCGGCCTTCTCGACCTCCTGGATGTGCGCCCAGGCGCGGTTCGCGAGGTCGTGCGTCAGCTTCTCGACGTAGTAGGAGCCGCCCCACGGGTCGATGACGCCGGTGGTGCCCGACTCCTGCTGCAGCAGCAGCTGGGTGTTGCGGGCGATGCGGGCGCTGAAGTCGGTCGGCAGGGCGATCGCCTCGTCGAGCGCGTTCGTGTGCAGGCTCTGGGTGTGGCCCTGCGTGGCGGCCATCGCCTCGATGCAGGTGCGCTGGACGTTGTTGAACACGTCCTGGGCGGTCAGGCTCCAGCCCGACGTCTGGCTGTGGGTGCGCAGGCTCAGGCTCTTGGGGTTCTTCGGCTCGAAGTCGCGCACGAGCCGGGCCCACAGGGCTCGGGCCGCGCGCATCTTCGCGATCTCCATGTAGAAGTTCATGCCGATCGCCCAGAAGAAGCTGAGCCGCGGCGCGAAGGCGTCGATGTCGAGGCCGACGTCGAGACCGGCGCGGATGTACTCGACGCCGTCGGCGAGCGTGTAGGCGAGCTCGAGGTCGTTCGTCGCCCCGGCCTCCTGGATGTGGTAGCCGGAGATCGAGATGGAGTTGAACCGCGGCATCTTCGCCGCCGTGTACGCGAAGATGTCGGAGATGATCCGCATCGATGGCGCCGGCGGGTAGATGTAGGTGTTGCGGACCATGAACTCCTTGAGGATGTCGTTCTGGATGGTCCCCGAGAGCTGCTCCGGCGTCACCCCCTGCTCCTCGGCCGCGACGATGTACAGCGCGAGCACCGGCAGCACGGCACCGTTCATCGTCATCGAGACGCTCATCTCGTCGAGCGGGATGCCGTCGAAGAGCTGGCGCGCGTCGTAGATGGAGTCGATCGCGACGCCGGCCATGCCGACGTCGCCCTTCACCCGCGGGTGGTCGGAGTCGTAGCCCCGGTGCGTGGCGAGGTCGAAGGCGACCGAGAGGCCCTTCTGCCCGGCGGCGAGGTTGCGCCGGTAGAAGGCGTTCGACTCCTCGGCGGTGGAGAACCCGGCGTACTGCCGGATCGTCCACGGCTGGGTCGTGTACATGGCCGGGTACGGACCGCGCAGGAACGGCGCGAGGCCCGGGTAGGTGTCGAGCGCGTCGACGTCGGCGAGGTCGTCGGCGGTGTAGAGGTTCTTGACCGCGATGCCCTCGGGGGCGTCCCACGGCTCCGCGCCGTCGACCGCCGCCGCGTACGCGGCCGGGTCGGGCGTGGTGGGCTCGTCGGGGTCCAGCGGCAGTCCGGCGAACGAGGCGGGGATCGTCATGCCGTCACTTCCTCTCGGGTGCAGCGCAGGAAGGCCAGGGCGTCGAGCCCGGCCGCGCAGGAGTCGTCCACGTCGGCGTCGACGCTCTCGGGCCTGCCGGCGAGCACGACGTGGCGCGCGCCGGCCTCGCGCAGGGCCGCGACGAGGTCGCCACCCCACTCGGCATACAGGGGGTCGGGCCCGGCGAGGCAGACGACGGCGGGGGCGTCGGCCTGCCGGTAGGCCTCGACGACGGCGTCGACGCCGTCGGTCGCACCGGCGGTGACGGTGTCGATGCCGCCGGCCGCGAACAGGTTCGCCGCGAAGGTCGCACGCGCGGTGTGCTGCGCGACCCGGCCCAGGGTCGCGAGGAAGACGGGCTGGGCGGCGCGGTCGTCGCGCATGGCCTCGAACTCGCGGGCGTACCGCAGCACCGGCTGGGTGCGGCCGTACGGGCGCCGCTGGGGCAGCTCCTCGTGCAGGTTCGGGAACTCCGAGACACCCGTGACGGGGCGCTTGCGCCGGGCGATGTCGAGGGCGCGGTCCGACACCGTCTGCTCGACCTTGGGCAGCAGGGCCTCCAGGGCCGCGGCGAGGCCGTCGCCGGACGCGACCGCGTCGAGCTCGCCGAAGAGCTCCCACGCGGCCCGGGCGAGGTCGTCGGTGAGCTTCTCGACGGCGTGCGCGCCGCCGGCCGGGTCGGTCACCCGCGCCACGTGCGACTCGCTGATGAGCAGGCTCGAGGTGTTGCGGGCGATGCGACGGCTGAACGTCTCGGGCAGGCCGAGGGGCTCGTCGAAGGGCAGCACGGTCACGCTGGTGGCGCCGCCGACACCCGCGGCGAACGTCGCCACGCAGGTGCGGAGCATGTTCACGTAGGGGTCGTAGGACGCCATCATCGGCCGCGACGTGACCACGTGCTGACGCTGTCCGCGTCCGGTCTCGGCCACGCCGCTCAGCTCGAGCAGACGGGCCCAGGTGCGGCGGGCGGCGCGCAGCTTCGCGATGGTCGGGAACTGCTCGTCGGTGGCGGCGAGGCGCACGTCGAGCTGGTCGGCGGCGGCGTCGACGTCCAGGCCCGCGTCGACGAGCAGGCGCAGGTAGGCCGCGCCGGCGAGGAGGGCGTAGGCCAGCTCCTGCACGTCCGACGCACCGGCATCGTGCACGGCGGTGGCGTCGACCACGACGCCCCGGGCCCCGCGCTGCTGCGCGAGCCGCGCGACCTCGACCGCGACGGCCGGGTCGGTGACGGCGCCCTCGAGGCCGATGCCCAGCACGGTGCGGGCGTGCGCGCCGAGCGGGTCGGCGCCGTAGCTGGTGCCGGGCGCGGGTGACACGGCCTTGTCGTCGAGGACGGCGTCGAGCGCCTGGGCGGCGCCGAGCGGGTCGGTCGGGTCCTCGACCACGACGGGCGCGAGGTCGACGAAGACCGGCTCCAGCACGCGGGCGAGGGCGCCGGTGGGGACCGCACCCTCCCCGACGCTGATCCACAGCGAGTTGGCGCCGTTCTCGAGGTCGGTGACGACCTGCTCGGCGGTGACGTCGGGGTCGGGGTCGGTGAACCAGGCACGCACGTCCCAGCCGTCGAGCTCGCGCGTCGCGGCGCTGCCCCGCGTGAACGGCGCCTGCCCGGGAAGGCCCGTCTCCGGGAGGTCGGCCGTGAGGGCGGGGGTGCCCAGCGGGGTCACGCCGATGCCGTCGAGGGTGCGGCGGGTCAGCAGCCCCCACACGCCGGCGTCGGGGGCGTCGTCGGCGAGCTTCTTGGTCTTGCGCAGGACGGCAGCGGTGGCCTTCTCCCAGGCGGCGACGTCGGGGGCGACACCGTCGGCGAGGGGGACAGCGACCGTTGCCTCGGGGCCCACGCCGGAGCCGAGGTCGGATGCCATAGGGGGCATCGTAGGGCGGGCGTGTGAGCCCGGCCACCTCATGTGACGAACCCGACGGTGGGGGGCTGGAGCGGCCCTGGGAGGGCTGAGAGGATGGAGCGGTGAAGATCCCCGCCAGGTTGCTGCCCCAGGACGGACGATTCGGCTCGGGCCCCTCGAAGGTGCGCCCCGAGGCCCTCGCGGCGCTCGCCGCGTCGGGGTCGTCGCTGCTCGGCACGTCGCACCGGGCGGCCCCGGTCAGGAACCTGGTCGCCTCCGTGCGCCACGGGCTGGGCGACCTGCTCGAGCTGCCCGACGGCTACGAGGTCGTGCTCGGACTCGGCGGCTCGCACGCGTTCTTCGACGCCGCCGTGCACGGCCTGGTCGAGCGTCGCAGCCAGCACCTGGTGCACGGCGAGTTCAGCCGCAAGTTCGCGACGGCCGCCGCGCGCGCCCCCTTCCTGCAGGATCCCGACGTGCTGGAGTCGCCGCCGTCGACGCACCCCCTGCCGCGCGCGAACCCCGACGTCGACGTGTACGCCTGGGCCCACAACGAGACGTCGACCGGCGTGATGGTCCCGGTCGAGCGCGTGCCCGACGCCGACCCCGACGCCCTGGTGCTCGTCGACGCCACGTCGGCCGCCGGCGGCCTGTCGGTCGACCTCGAGCAGACCGACGTCTACTACTTCGCGCCGCAGAAGTCCTTCGCCTCCGACGGCGGCCTGTGGATCGCCGTCATGTCGCCCGCGGCCGTCGAGCGGGCGGAGCGGATCGCGGCCTCGGGCCGCTACGTCCCCGCCTTCCTCGACCTGCCCACCGCGATCGAGAACTCCCGCAAGGACCAGACGTACAACACGCCCGCCGTCGCCACCCTGGTGCTGCTCGACGAGCAGGTGCGCTGGCTGAACGAGCAGGGCGGCATGGACTTCGCGGCACGGCGTGTGCGCGACTCCAGCGCCCGGCTGTACGAGTGGGCGGAGGCGTCGACGTTCGCGTCGCCGTTCGTCACCGCCCCCACGGAGCGCTCGTTCGTGGTCGGGACGATCGACCTCGACGCGTCGGTCCCCCAGAAGGACCTCACGGGTGTCCTGCGTGAGAACGGGGTCGTCGATCTCGACGGCTACCGCGGCCTGGGTCGCAACCAGCTGCGCGTCGGCATGTTCCCCGCGGTCGAGCCCGACGACGTCAGCGCCCTCACCGCCTGCATCGACTGGGTCGTCGAGCGGCTCTGACCGGCCCCCGCGCCCGAGCCGGTTTGCGTGGGGCCCCACGTAACCCGGCTCCGCCCCACGCAAACATCGCCCCGATCCGCACGTTCGCGTGGGGCCCCACGTCAACGCGCACCGGACGGCGGGGTGGGTCAGGGGGTGACGACGGTGGCGGAGCGGTGCAGCTCGCGGTGCTCCTCGTAGATGCGAGCGTTGCGGTGGAGTCCCTCGACCTCCTCGTCGGTGAGCTCGCGCCGCACCTTGGCGGGCACGCCCGCGACGAGCGAGCGGGGCGGCACCTGCATGCCCGCGGTCACGAGCGCGCCGGCCGCGACCAGCGACTCGGTGCCGATCACGGCGCCGTTCATGACCACCGCGCCCATGCCGACGAGGCAGTGGTCCTCGACCGTGGCACCGTGCACGACGGCGTTGTGGCCGACCGACACGCCCTCGCCGAGCACGACGGGGTGGCCGCGGTCGACGTGGAAGGCGCAGCCGTCCTGCACGTTCGAGCGGGGTCCGACGGTGATCGGCTCGTTGTCGGCCCGCAGCACGGCCCCGTACCAGACGCTCGCGCCCTCCTCGAGAACCACGGAGCCCACGAGCGTGGCGTTCGGGGCCACGAAGGCGCTCTCGGCCACGCGCGGACGTCGGTCGTCACCCAGGTCGATCAGCATGGGTCCGACCCTAGCCAGCGACTCAGGTCAGCCACCGGGTGATCGGGTCGATCGCGAAGTAGATGACGAAGAGGGCGGTGACCACCCACATGAGCGGGTGGATCGAGGCGATGCGCCCGCGCGTCACCCGCAGCACGACCCAGGCGATGAAGCCGGCACCGATGCCCGCGGTGATCGAGTACGTGAACGGCATCAGCACGATCGTGAGGAACGCCGGGATGGCGATGTCGGGGTCGTCCCAGCTGATGCCCGTGACCTGCGACATCATGAGGAAGCCGACGAGCACGAGCGCGGGGACGGCTGCCTCGTTCGGGATGTGCTGGACGAGCGGGGCGAAGAAGGTGGCCAGCAGGAACAGCAGCCCGGTGACGATGCTCGCCAGCCCGGTGCGGGCACCGTCGCCCACGCCGGCCGCGGACTCGATGTAGGACGTGTTCGACGAGACGCCCGCCGCGCCACCGGCCGCCGCCGCGATGGAGTCAACGACGAGGATCCGCTGCGCGCCCTCGGGCGAGCCGCCCTCGTCGTTCAGGCCGGCCTCGGCGCCGATGGCCGTCATCGTGCCCATGGTGTCGAAGAAGTCCGCCAGCAGGAGCGTGAAGACCAGCAGCGACGCCGCGACGACGCCGACGCGCTCGAAGGAGCCCAGCAGCGAGAACTGGCCGAGCAGGCTGAAGTCGGGGGTCTGGACGATGGTGTCGGGCAGCGACGGGACGTTCAGGTTCCAGCCCTTGGAGGTGGGGTCCCCTCCCCCGCCGGGTGTGTCGGTGATCGCCTGGACGACACCGGCGAGCACCGTGGTCGCGAGGATGCCGATGAGGATCGCACCGGGCACGCCGCGGGCGTGCAGGGCGATCATGAGCAGCAGACCCAGGCAGAAGACCAGCACGGGCCAGCCGGCCAGCTCGCCGCCGATGCCGAGCCCGATGGGCGGCGCGGCGTTCCCGGTGGTGCGCACGAACCCGGCGTCGACCAGGCCGATGAGGGTGATGAAGAGCCCGATGCCGACAGCGATGGCCGTCTTGAGCTGCGCGGGCACGGCGTCGAAGACCGCCTTCCGGAAGCCGGTGAGCACGAGCAGCAGGATGACGAGACCCTCGATGACGACGAGCCCCATCGCGTCGGCCCACGTCATCTGCGACGCGACGGAGTAGGCGACGAACGCGTTGAGGCCGAGGCCGGTGGCGATCGCGAGCGGGAAGTTCGCGACCGCGCCCATGAGGATGCTGAGCACGCCGGCGGCGAGGGCCGTGCACGCGGCGATCGTCGTGAATCCCGAGCCCGGCTCGCTGCCGCCGCCGAGGAAGGTCCCGTCGGCGTCCGGGACACCGGCCAGGATGATCGGGTTCAGCACGATGATGTAGGCCATCGTGAGGAACGTGACGACGCCGCCACGCACCTCCCGGCCGACGCTGGAGCCGCGGGCGGCGATCTTGAAGTGGCGCTCGAGCACGGTCGTCATGGCCCGCAGCATGCCAGACCGGGACGTCCGGCACAGCGCCGTCCCCGTCTCGTGGACGTCGGTCGGCGACGTCGGGAGCTGGCGCCCGCTCAGTCGTCGTCGCGGCGCGTGATCCACACGCCGAACGCGGCGAGCAGGAGCACGGCGAGACCGCCGACGGCGACGACGAACCAGGGACGGCCCAGCTCCGTCGGGGCCGGTGCGCTCGGCGTCGCCGCGGCGGCGGAGGGCGTCGCCGTGGGGGTCGGCGTGGCCGACGGCACGGCCGCCCCGGCGCGCTCGGGCGAGAAGCCGACGCGCTGCAGCTGCCACGGGCTGCCCTCGCTGCCAATGAGGTAGGAGGCGCCGGACGGCTCGAAGGCGAGCGTCTCGCCCTGGGGTTGCTCGGGCAGCGCCTCGGTGCGCACGAGGGAGAGGTCGGAGGCGTCCAGCACGGCGGCGGCGATGTAGTTGCGCACGACGACGTACCGGCCGTCCGGGCTGGTGGACGCGTCGGTGGCCATGAGCAGCGTGGGGGCGCCGACCGGCTCGGGCACGTTGGTGCGCTGCGTCGACAGCGCGTCCGGGAAGCGGAGCACCTGGCCGGACAGCAGGTCCTTCGTGACGAGCAGGAACCGGCCCTCGCCGTCGACGGCGAGCGACTCGACGTCGTGCGGCCCGTCGGAGTAGCCCACCGGGTACCGCGTGGAGCGCACGGTGTGGTCGCCCGGGCCGGGCTCGTCGATGGCGTAGATGGCGGTGTCGCGACGCTGTGCGGCGTTGTCGCCGACGTCGCCGATCCAGAGCTTCCCGTCGTGCAGGGTCATGGCCTCGGTGTCGACCCAGGGCGTGCCGCTGACGGTCGTCGTGCCGACGACCTCGCCGGTGGAGATGCGCACCGCGTAGACGACGTCGGCGTTGCCGGAGTCGTTGATCGTGTACGCCAGGTCGTCGTGCACGGCGCTGACCGCGAGCCCGCTGGACTCGCTGATCCGCGGGTCGCGCACGGTGCTGACCACCCGGGCCGCCACGGCCGTCTCGTCGCCGTCGGCGCGCGGCAGCGTCTCGAGCGGTCGGGCGTCGGCGTCGCGCGTGAGCGAGACGACGGCGGCCACGACGAGCAGCACCACGAGGAGGGCCGGGAACAGCAGCCGGCGACGGCGGGGGTTCATCGGCTCCATCCTCCCAGCGGCCCGCGGGGGACGCACGGGTGCGGTCCGTCACGGGCCGGCGGGCGCCCGGACGCCGAACGCTACCCTGGACCGGTGAGCGACGAGTCGGAGTGGACGCTGCGCGACGGCGACGGCCCTGAGACGGTCGAGCGCAAGCTCGGGCACCGCGAGCGCGAACGCCTGGAGCGGGCGGCGCGCCGCCACGAGCTGGGGCGCCCCGAGGTCACCGAGCTCGAGATCGGTCGCACGACGCACAAGGTCGCGCAGGTCGAGCCCATGGACCTCGACGGCGTCCGCACGATGACGGTCGGCACGATCCTGTGGGGCGTCGTGGCCGTCGCGCTGGTGCCGTTCCTGGGCACGCTCGAGGAGCAGGGCCGCACGTGGTGGCTCTGGACGGCGATCGCCGGGTTCGGCCTCGGGCTGCTCGGCATCGAGTACTGCCGTCTGCGTCGCAACGCCCTGCGGCACCAGCCGGGCCGACGCCGCGACGGCTGACCCCGTCGCGTGGCTAGAGCTCGTCGACGTCGACGGTGTCCCACACCGGCGGCGGCAGCTTCTGCGGGCCCGCGGACCGGCTGAGCCGGGCGCCGGAGTGCGCACCGCACCCGTGGTCGAGCGCGACCACGCGTCCGTCGTCGTTGGCGGAGCCGTTGGCGCACACGCCGAACCGGTCGGAGAGCGGACCAGCGAGGCTGACGAGGAAGCCGCAGGAGTCGCAGGTGCCCGGGGCCTGCTTCGTCATCGGGGTGTCGGGGCCCTGCTCGCCGTCGTTCCAGCGCTGGGCAGCCAGGTCGCGCCCCTCGAGCGAGAGCACCCAGGTGCGCCCCAGGCCGACCTCGCGCGCGAAGGCGCGGTCGACGGTGTCGAGGTGGTCGCCGGCGGACCAGGCGGGCACGAGACGTGCGTCGTCCTCCTCGGGAGGCAGCACGTCGCCGGGGCTGAGGTCGCCGGGCTTGATGCGGTCGCGGTAGGGCGTCCAGGCGGGCGCGACCACGGCGTCGTCGCCGGGCAGCAGGACGACGTCGTTGACGGTGACCGCGTCGTCCTCGACGCCCGCGGACAGGCTCACCGCCCAGGTCCAGCCGCGGTAGCCCGGGCCGGTGCAGGCGAACAGGTGCGTGGCGAGCCGGTCGCCGTCGTCCACGACCCGCAGGTGCTCACCCACGGCCGACTCGTCGGTGGCCTCGAGCAGGGCGGCGCGGGCCACGTCGTGGGCGGCGCCCAGGGCGGGGTGGGTCGTCATGGCTCGATTGTCCCTCATGGGTCCAGCCGACCGCCAACCCCCGTGCCCGACACGGGACGAGGCTCACCCGGTCGGGCGGGGCGGCGTGGGGCAGGATGTGGTCATGGCCCCGACGAGCGACGGAGACGATCGCACGCCCGGCCCCGACTGGCCGGGTCCTGCCGACGGTCGTGCCGGTGGGCAGGCCGGCGAGCAGGACACGCTCGACGACCTCGGACCGGACCAGGGAGCCCAGGCCGGGTCCGACGCCGGCGCACCCCCGCCCCGACGCGGCGCGAAGGTCGCGTCGGGCCTGCGGCGCACCGGACGCACCGTGGCACGCGGCGGCGCGGGCGCGGTGGCGGGCGCGCGCCGCTTCACCCACGCCGGCGGCGCGGGCGAGTCGGGGCTGTCGCGCCTGCTGGAGCTGCACGCCTTCAACACGGCCGGCGACGCGGCCGTCGCGGTCTCGCTCGCGGGCACGCTCTTCTTCACGGTGCCCACGGAGCAGGCGAGCGGCCAGGTGGCGCTCTTCCTGGTGCTGACGATGCTGCCCTTCGCGTTCGTCGCCCCGTTGATCGGCCCGTTCCTCGACCGGTTCCGACGCGGCCGACGGTGGGCCATCGGCGGCACGCTCGCGATCCGCGCGTTCTGCTGCTGGGTGCTCGCCGGTGCCGTGGCTGAGGAGTCGCCCGCGTTCTACCTCGCCGCCCTCGGCTGCCTGGTGGCCTCCAAGGCGTACGGCGTCACGCGCGCGTCGGCCGTCCCGCGCCTCCTCCCCGAGGAGTTCACGCTGGTCAAGGCCAACTCGCGGATCTCGCTCACCGGCACCGCCGCGGCGGCGGTCTCGGCCCCGTTGGCCGTGGGCGCTGCCGCCCTCGGCGCCGAGTGGTCGCTGCGGTACGCGTTCGTCCTGTTCGTCGTGGGCACCGTGCTCGCGGTCCTGCTGCCCGCCCGCGTCGACTCCAGCGAGGGCGAGGAGCAGGTCGACCTGTCCGACCTCAGCGGTCGCCCGGCGAAGCGCGGCATCACGGTCTCGCGGCACGTCGTCGACGCGCTGCGCAGCAACGCCGGGCTGCGGCTCATCACCGGTTTCCTCACGATCTTCATGGCGTTCACGCTGCGCGAGCCGCCCGCGTCGCTCGGGTGGACGGGCAACGCGACGATCCTCATGGGCCTCGTGATCGGGGCGGCCGGCGCCGGCAACACCCTCGGCGTGGTCATCGGCTCGTGGACCCGCTCGCGCAGCCCGCACCGGGTGGTGCTCGCCGTCCTGCTGGTCGACATCGTGGCGCTGGCCGTGGCGGCGGCCTTCTTCCGCTGGCCGGTGGCCGCCCTGCTGGGCCTGACCGTGGGACTGTGCCAGTCGCTCGGCAAGCTCAGCCTCGACGCGCTCATCCAGCGCGACATCGGCGAGGAGGTGCGCACGAGCATGTTCGCGCGCTCGGAGACGCTGCTGCAGCTGTCGTGGGTGATCGGGGGCCTCATCGGCATCGGCCTGTTCACGCTCGACGCCGACGTCGCCGTCGCGATGTTCGTCACGGTCGGCGTCGTGGTGGCGTGGGGCGTGTTCGTGCTGCGCCAGGCGCACCTGACACGGAGCACCCCGACGGAGCCGGTGGGCCCGGTGCCTCCTCCCGCGTCCTGACCTCAGACGGTGACGAAGCTGCGCATCCCGATCGAGCCCATGTCGATGGAGGCGTTGAAGAAGCGCACGTCCTCGTCGGGGTGGAGCAGGCTGAGTGCCGCGACCATGGGCCGGTAGTGCTCGTCGGTGGGCACGGCGATCCGCGCCTCCCGCCAGGTCCCGTAGGGGTTGAGCAGCTGGTCGAGGCGACGGTCGGTCAGCGCGGCCGCGGTGTCGGCGTCGAACTGCTCGGCCCAGTCCCAGGCAGGTGCCTCCGGCTCCCAGCGGGCGCGACCGAGCGCGTGCACGATGTTGCCGCTGCCGATGAACAGCACGCCCTGGTCGCGCAGACGGCGCAGGCGGCCGTACAGCTCGTGCAGCCGCGGCAGCGGCAGGGTGTCGTCGATGCTGATCTGCAGGACGGGGACCTGCGGCGCGGGGGCGAGGTACTTGAGCACCGACCAGGTGCCGTGGTCGAGGCCCCACTGGCTGTCGAGCGCGGCCTCGTACTCCGCGAGCCGGTGGGCGAGCAGGCGGGCGACCTCGTGGTCGCCCACGGTGTCGTACTGCACGCGCGACAGCTCCTCCGGGAAGCCGCCGAAGTCGTAGATGACCCGGTTGCGCGGCGCGTCGGTCACGTGCGTGCGCCCGGGCGTCAGCCAGTGCGCACTGACGACCACGATGGCCTGCGGCTCCGGCAGCCGCTGGCCCTCCGCCCTCCAGGTGTGGGTGTAGTGGCTCTCCCGGATGGCGTGCATGGGGTTGCCGTGGCCGACGAAGAGCACCGGCATGCGCTCGCTCGGGCGCAGTCGCTGCTCGAGGTCGCTCAGCCGGTGCTCGGCCCGCGGGCCCGAGGGAATGGTGGTCACGCGGTGCTCCCGTGCTCAGGTAGTAGATCCTTCAACTACCAGGGTACGCGGCGCGAGGCGTTCGCACCAGCGCCCGGGCCTAGCCGTCCAGCTCGGTCGCCAGCGCACGCAGCAGCTGGGCGACGGGCTTTGCCGAGCGGGCGTCGGGGTGACGGCCGTGGCGGTACCCCTCCCCCAGCCCGTCGAGCAGGCGGATGAGGTCCTCGACGATCGTCACCATCTCCTCCGGCTTCTTGCGCCGGGCGCGCGCCTGCGTCCGCGAGACGGGGGCCGAGCCCTCCAGGACGCGCACCTGCAGCGCCTGGTCACCGCGCCGTCCCTGCGCGACCCCGAACTCGACGCGCGTCCCCGACTTCAGGGCGGTGACGTCGGCGGGCAGCGCGTCCGAGCGGACGTAGACGTCGCCGCCCTCGTCGCTGCTGATGAATCCGAAGCCCTTCTCGGTGTCGTACCACTTGACCTTGCCCGTGGGCATGCGCGTTTCCTTCTGTCGGGGGGATCGGAGAGGTGTGGGACCAGCCTAGGGCGTGGTGCCCTGCGGTTCGTCCTCGTCCTTCTCGAATCGGGCCTCGATCACCTGGAAGCCCTTGTGCCGCTGCGCCTTCGCGTACGCCGTGTACGCGCGCTTGTCGGCCTCCGTGAGCTCGACGTTGTCGGTGAACGGCGTCAGCAGCGCCCGCGGGTAGAGGCGGCGGCGCAGCACGACGTTGACCTCCAGTGCCATGACGACGAGCACGGCGGCGACGAAGATGAACGCGAGCAGGCCGAGGACCAGGGCGAAGGTCTGGTTGACCGTCTGGCTCGCCCGGTTGATCACGCGCGTCACGTAGGAGTTGCCGGCCAGCTGCAGCAGCTGCCAGCCGACCGCCGCGAAGACCGCGCCCGGGAGCACCGAGCGGGTGTGCGCACGGCCCGCGCTCACCAGGCGGAAGAGGCCGACGAAGATCGCGGCGGTCAGCACGAAGCCGGTGCCCCGCACAATCCACCCGGTGGCCGGTCCCACCAGTCCCCCGAAGGCGTCCGGGTTGGCCAGCACCGACGTCGCGACGGCGAGCACGAGGATGCCGATGCCCGCGATGGCGAGGAAGATCAGGCTGCGCAGCCGCATGAGGAACGGGTTCGCGCGACTGTTGCGCGGGACCGACCACGCGATGTTCGCGGCGTTCTGGGCGGCCTGGCCGAGCCCCATCGCACCGTAGAGCGCCGCGAGGGAACCGACGACGATCGCCGTCGTGCTGCCCTGCAGGCCCTGCTCGCTGCCGAGCTGGTCGCCGACGATCGGGAACTGGCTCAGGGCCGTGTTCAGCAGGCTCTCGCGCAGCTCAGGGTCGCCCTGCAGCACGAAGCCCAGGATCGACGTCGAGATGAGCAGGAGGGGGAACACCGCGACGAACGCGTAGTAGGTGACGATCGCCGCCAGGTAGGGGCCCTGGTCGTCGAAGTACTTGTAGACGACCGCCAGGGGCAGCCCGACGACCGGGTGTCGACGCTGGAAGCGGTCGACCTTGTCGATGGCGCTCATGCCAGTTCGAGGTGCTCGGCGGCAGACGCCAGCACCGCCGCGAACCGGGCCTCGTCGAGCACGGCGCCCTCGCGACGCACGGCCTCGGGGTCGACCTCGAGGAGGCGGTTCACCCGCACCTCGCTGGGCCGACCCTGCGCGTCCCACGCGCCGGAGCCGATGTCGAGCCAGAAGCGACCGTCGCGCGCCTCCTGGGCCGCGTCACGGTCGTGGTCCTTGGAGGTGAGCATCAGCCCGACGAGCCGTGTGCCGTCGCGTCCGACGACCAGGACCGGCCGGTCCTTGCCCTGCGTCGGGTCGTCCTCGTACGGCACCCAGGTCCACACGATCTCCCCCGGGTCGGGCCGTCCGTCGGGCTTCGGCGCATACGTCACGTCCACGGCGACAGCCTCCCACACGCCTGCGGCACGGGCCGGGTGACGCGATCAGCGGAGGGTTCCGCTGGTCGAGTAGCGGCGACGGCGAGCGCCAGCGAGCACGTGGCTGCGATGGAGCCGTCGCAGTGGGGCGTAGCCGCGACGGAGCGAGACCACCCGGCAACGGCTCAGCGTCGGCCGGCTCCCAGCGTTTGCTTGGAATGGTCTCGATACGTCGCCGCCCGATACTCCGTCGCGGCGTCGACTACTCGACCAGCGAAACCTCCCGCTGGTCGAGTAGCGGCCACGCGCGACGAAGGAGCGCCGTGGCTGCGATGGAGCCGTCGCAGCGGAGGGCGTAGCCGCGACGGAGCGAGACCACCCGGCAACGGCTCAGCGTCGGCCGGCTCCCAGCGTCCGCTGAGAGTGGTCTCGATACGTCTCCGCCAGCTCCTCCGTCGCGGCGTCGACTACTCGACCAGCGAAACCTCCCGCTGGTCGAGTAGCGGGCACGCGCGACGAAGGAGCGTCGTGGCCGCGTATCGAGACCACCCGGCAACGGATCAGCGCGAGCCGGCTCCCAGCGACCGCCCGGGAGTGGTCTCGATACACCTCCCCTCGCTGGCGCTCGTGGAGGCACTCGACCAGCGGAGGGGTCCGCTGGTCGAGTCGTGCGGTCCCGCTGGGGCTCGTCCGGGGTCAGTCGAGCTCGGGCAGCTCGCGCTTCATGACCTTGCCGGTGGGGTTGCGCGGCAGCTCGTCGAGGAACTTGGTCCGACGCGGCACGGCGAAGCGGGCGACCCGCTCCTTGGCGTAGGAGACGACCTCGTCCTCGCTGAGCGACTCACCGTCCTTGACCACCACGTAGGCGGCGAGGCAGTGGCCCCAGTCGGGGTCGGGCACGCCGACGACCACCACGTCGGTGATCGAGGGGTGGCCGATGAGCGCGTCCTCCAGCTCGCGGGGGAACACGTTCTCACCGCCGGAGATGATCATGTCGTCGTCGCGGCCGGCGACGAACAGCCGCCCGTCCTCGTCGAAGTAGCCGAGGTCGCCCGTGTGCATGAGCCCGTCACGGAAGTCCTTGGTGTTGCCGTCGGTGTACCCACCGAACTGCATCTCGTTGCCGACGTAGATGACGCCGGTCTCGCCCGGCGGCAGCTCGTTGCCGTCGGTGTCGAGGACCTTCGCGACCGTGCGCCACGGCACGCGGCCCGCGGTGCCGGGCGCCGCGCGCAGGTCCTCCGGCGAGGCGATCGACACCCACCCGGTCTCGGTGGCGCCGTAGAAGTTGTAGACCGAGTCGGTGAAGCGGTCCATGAAGTCGATCGCCAGGTCGCCGGCGAGCGCCGACCCGCTCGAGGCGGTGATGCGCAGGGTGGAGACGTCGTACCGGTCGGCCACCTCGCGGTCGAGGTTCACGAGCCGCTGCATCATCAGCGGCACCACGACGAGCACCTCGGCCTTGTACCGGTCGATGTCCTGGAGCACCTGCGCCGGGTCGAACTTCCGACGCAGGACGTAGGTGGGGACGGTCGAGAGGCCGAAGCCGAAGTTGATCAGGCCCCACGAGTGGAACAGCGGCGCCGCCAGGACGACGGTCGAGTTGCCGCGGTACGGGATGGAGCCGAAGAAGGTGAGGAGCGGGTCGAGGTTCTCCGGTTCCTTGCGGTTCGCGCCCTTGGGCAGGCCGGTGGTGCCGGAGGTGAAGATGACGATGCCACCGGGCTTGGACGGCTTCTTGTGGTCGTCGCTCGGCTGCCCCTCCGCGAGGCCCGACAGGGTCGGCAGGCCGTGGGAGTCGTCGTCGGACCAGGCCACGACGACGAGGTCGCGGTCGATCTCGGACGTCACCTTCAGGAACTCCTGGTCGACGATGGCGAACTTCGCGCCCTCGCGTCGGGTGAGCTCGCCGAGCTGGGAGGCACTGGCCATCGTGTTGAGCAGCAGGACCTTCGCACCGATCTGCATGATCGAGACCATCGAGACCACCATCCAGCGGTGGTTGCGTCCCATGAGGGCGACCGCGTCGCCGACCTGCACGCCACGGGCCTTGAGCGCCGCCGTCGTGCGGTTGATCTCGTCGCGCAGCTCGCCCCAGGTGATCTCGCCGGCGTCGTCGATGATCGCCGTCTGGTGGGGGAAGCGGGCGGCCGCGGCGCCCACCGCCGACGGGAAGCCGGGGCCCCAGGTGGCGAGCTTGATGCCCGCCTTGAGGAGCCGGTGGGGTGGCTGGACCTTGAGGAGCCCGATCTGTCGCAGGACCTTCAGCTTGTAGGCGATGTCACTCATGCGGTCCGGCGGCTCCTCGGTCTCGTCACGTCAGGAAACGTCACAGTAACAGTGGGTGACACCGAGTGGCGGGTTCAGAGAGCGCCGTCACGTACCAGCACGGCACGCACGGTCCGCAGCAGAATCCGGGCGTCGAGGCGCAGGCTCCAGGTGTTGACGTACTGCAGGTCCAGCCGGATCGACTCCTCCCAGCTGAGCTGCGAGCGGCCGCTGACCTGCCACAGCCCGGTGAGACCGGGGCGCACGTGCAGCCGACGCCAGACCCACTGGCTGTACTGCGCCGTCTCGCGCGGCAGGGCGGGCCGCGGGCCGACCAGCGACATGTGGCCGAGCAGCACGTTGACGAGCTGCGGGAGCTCGTCGAGCGACGTGCGACGCAGGACGCGTCCGACGGGCGTGACCCGGGGATCGTCGTCGAGCTTGAACAGCGGACCCGCGCCCTCGTTGCGGACCACGAGCTCGTCGAGCCGCTCCTCGGCATCGGCGACCATGGTGCGGAACTTGAGCATCGTGAACGGCGTCCCGTCGCGTCCGGTGCGCTCCTGGCGGAAGACGACCGGGCCGGCCGAGGTGAGCCGCACCGCGAGCGCGATGGCGAGCATGAGCGGCGACAGGACCACGAGACCGACGAGTGCGGCCGTGCGGTCGACGACCGACTTCACCGCGACCGACACGAGGTGCTCGTTCGGCGGCCGCATGGTCAGCGCGAGCTGGTCGGCGACCATGCGGGGGCGCATGTACTCGACGTGGTCCTCCATGTCGGCGAGCACGAGGCACTCGACGTCGGCACGCTGCAGCGCCCAGGCCAGGTGGCGCAGCGCGGGCGTGGTGAGCGCGTGGTCGGACGCGATGACCACCGACCGGGCGCGCTGGCGGTAGACGGTCGCCATGACGTCGGGCACGATCCGCGACAGCGACCCGGCCGACCCGAGCGGGACCGACTCGGCGTCGCCGCGCCAGACGCACGAGGCGACGACGTCGACGTCGTGCCGCCCGGCCCACTGGTCGGTCAGCCGCCGGACCCGCCGCTCCTCGCCCACGAGGACGGTGGGGGTGCGACGCCTGAGGACACGGTGCGCGACGCCGTAGCCGACGAACACGAGCGCGGCGGCCAGCACCGCGAGCAGACCGCGGCGCAGGTCGGGCGTGCTCTGCACGCCGAGCAGCAGACCCGCCACGACGGCCGCGCCGACCACGCCGAGCAGGCGGACGACGGGGGTGAGCGAGCTGGCGCGGTCGGCCGCGGGCTGCGCGAGCCAGCTGTAGACGAGCCATCCCGCGACGCCGACCACGACGGCACGGCCGACGTCGCCGTCGAGCCCGAAGTGGACCGCGAGCACGAGGGCGGTCGCCAGGGTCAGGAGGTAGCCGATCATCCCCTGCCGGACGGCGTCGGTGACGACCCGGACCACGCTGCGCCGGCGACGCTGGGCCCGGGCGGCGAGGAACTCCTCGCCGGCGGGAGCCCGCGTGCTGCGCGGAACGCCCAGGCGCGTGCGCCCCTCGGCGTCGCGGCGCGCCTCGGGCAGGTCGCCGAGCAGCCGGGTGGCCTCGACGACGCCGGCGGTCGGCTCCATCTCCTCCGACCGGGTGCGCAGGGTGCCGGCGGCGACCTCGTCGAGCAGCCGGTGCAGCTGGTCGCGCGACTCCGCGACGTGCACGAGTCCCATCTCCGCCAGCCGGCGGCTGAGCACGACCTGGTGGTCGTCGACGACCTCGTCGTCCACAGGGACGCGCGGCACGACGATCGGGATGCGACCGGCGCGGCGGGCGTCCATGACCCCGCCGGCGCCACCCTGGAGCACGACGACGTCGGCCCGGCGGTAGTGCTCGAGCAGCTCGTCGGGTGCCATCATCGTGCGGTTGTCGGCGCCGTCGATCGGTCGGGTCGAGCCGTGCTGGAAGACCACGGCGGCCTCGCGCTCGTCCGCCCAGGGCTCCAGCCAGTCGACGAAGCGGTCGAACGGGTGGTGGTAGGTCCCGACGCTCGCGACGACGCTGAGCCGCTCGGTCACAGCACCAGGCCGACGGTCTGGGCGCGGGGCAGCTTCTCGGTGAGCTGGTCCCACTGCGTCAGGTACTCGTCGACGAACGGGTAGACCAGCCGGCCGGTCAGCGAGGGCTTGTCGATGCGGTCGATCGTCTCCAGGAAGATCGACCGGGCACCGACCCGGCGGGCCTGGCGCAGGAACGGCACGGCGACGGCGGCACCGGTGCTGAAGACCACGTCGGGGCGCCACTCGTCGATGACTCGACGGGCCAGCACCATGTTGCGGGCCAGGTTCGGCAGGTTGCGCTGCGTGGGCCACGCGCACTCGATCACGCGCTCGTCACGCAGCTTCAGCCGGGCGTCCTCGGTAGGACCGGTGACCCAGAGGCGCTCGTGCTCGCCCCACCAGGGCTCGAGGGCGAGAGCCTGGGCGAGGTGGCCGCCGGAGGAGCAGGCGATGAGGATGCGCATGTCAGATGCCCTTTCCGAAGCGTCGCGCGACGGTGACGACCGCGCCGGGGGTCAGCAGACGCAGACCGACGGCGAACGCCAACCAGGCGCGCAGGGTGGTGGGGCGCAGGGCGAGGGCCTGCCGGGCGTGCCGGCGGCCGGCCCGACGCTGGCCGGACGAGACCTCGCCGAACGCGATCTGCGACAGCATGCGCGCGTGCGCGGCGTCGTCGTCGGCGAACTGTGGGTGCTTGTGGAGGAGGTAGGTGAGCGCGGCGGCGTAGTCGGCCCAGCGCCCGAAGAAGTAGGACTGGCCCTGCCAGCGCACGCGGACGAGGGGCTCGTTGACGAGCCGGACGGGCGCGAGCCGCGAGGCCGTGAGGAGCACGTCGGTGTCCTCGGCGTAGCCCCGCGGCAGGTCCTCGTCGATCATGCCGATCTCGTCGACGAGGGCGTCGCGCCGGAACACGAAGCTGCTCGAGTGCAGGCCCCCGAACCGCTCGCGCACGAGCTCGGCGTGCGAGACGACGTCGGTGGGGACGAGCCGGTCGGTGAGGCGCTCGCCGTCGTCGACCTGCATCGCCGTGGCCACCAGCCGGGCCTCGGGGTGGTCGCGGAAGAGCGGCATCTGGGCGGCCAGCTTGCCGGGCAGCCAGGTGTCGTCGTCGTCCAGGAAGGCGACGAACGGGTGGCTCGCGGCCAGGATGCCGGTGTTGCGGGCTCCGGCGAGACCACGGACGCGGTCGTTGACCACGGCGCGCAGACTCTGGCCCGGCAGCAGCGCGACGTCGGGCAGCACCGGCTCGCAGGCGTCGAAGACCACGACGACCTCGACCGGACCGGCGTACTCCTGGGCCAGGACGCTGCGGACGGCCTCGGCCATGAGCGTCGGACGGTCGTGGGTGGGCACGACGGTGGTGACGGGCGGGGCGTACGGGCTCGTGGCGGCGTCGACCGTCCGGACCGCGGTCTGGACGCTCACGCGAGGCCCTCCAGCTCGGCACCGGTGAGGTGGGCGCGCAGCATCGTGCTCGACGTCTGCCGCGTGTACGGGTAGTAGACGACGTCGACGCCGATCTCGCCCATCGTGCGCTCGAGCCGGTAGCCCTTCGGCGTGCCCTGCCAGTCGTCGCCCTTGAAGATCACGTCGAAGGGACGCTGCTCCCACACCATGCGCTTGTCCTCGGAGCGGTCGATGACCACCTCGTCGACGATGCCGAGGGCGGAGATGATGTCGATGCGCTCGTCGCACGGGACGACGGGCTGCCGGCCCTTGAGGATCTCGACGTACTCGTCGCTCGCGACGCCGACCACCAGGTGGTGGCAGCGGTGCCGCGCACGGCGCAGCAGGTTGAGGTGGCCGACGTGGAACATGTCGAACACGCCGCTGGCGTATCCCACCCCGTAGGTCGTGCGCGTGATGCTCACTGGTTCTCCGATCCCCTGGACGTTCGTGCATGCCTGGAGAGCGGAGGAGGGCGGACACGTGACGCAGGACCACGCCGAATCGGGCGTGTCGGGCGTCACGAACGCGAAGTCAGGACTTCAGTCCCCCGAAGGTCGAGGCCGGAAGACCCTGACGTGGTCGATCTCGAAGGTCGCGGGCAGCCGCGTGGTGCTCGGACGGTCGCGGTCGAGACGACCCCAGTAGTCGCTGCCGACCTGCAGGTTGAGCCGGATGTCGACCGGGCCATCCAGGGCTCGGCGCAGGCGCGGCTCGCGGTCGAGGTCGACGAACCCGGTCGTGCGACCGTCGAGCGAGAACCGCAGGCAGCCGGGCGTCCAGTCGACGGCGTAGGTGTGGAACCCGTCGGCGAGCGGCTCCGCGGCCCGGCCCCACCCGCCCACCCGGCGGTACCCGGGTGGCGCGGTGGTGTCCTCGTGCACCGTCCACGCGTACTGCTCGGCCATCGCGGTCCGCTGCCGGGAGGTGGGGGTGCCCCACGCCTCGACGACGTCGATCTCGCCCGGGAGGTCGGAGGCCCGGAGCCAGAACGCCGGCCACAGCGCACGTGAGCGACCGGGCTCGACGGGCAGCCGGGCCCGCACCTCCCAGCGACCGTGCTGCTGGGCGAAGTGGCCGATGGTGTCGAGGTAGCCGGTGGTGACCGGTCGCTCGGGGTCACCGGCCTGGTCGGCACGTGCCGTGATGCGCAGCCGGCCGTCCCGCACCTCGACCGCGTCGGCCTGGATGCGTGCCTGGTCGAAGGACAGCGTGGTGTCGTCGCGGACCGTCCAGCGTTCGGGGTCGACGCGGGTGCCGGAGAACTCGTCGTGCCACACCAGCCGACCCTGCGCGGGGTCGGAGAAGTCGAGCCGGTCGACGTCTCCCGACCGGCAGGGCACCGCGTCGGTGCTCGGCGCGGCGGCCCGGCCGGCTCCCGGCAGGTCGACCAGCCGCACGGTCACGAGGAGACCCGCCACGACGGCGACCCCCACCCCGACGAGCAGGATCCTGCGACGCACCCGGTGGCCTGAGGGCGTCAGGCGCGGGCGCCGGCGACGGCCTGCTGCGGCGCGACGACGCGGGCGTTGACGTCCTCGAGCTCGAGGTAGCTGGCCATGCAGGAGGGGCAGGCCTCGAGGTGCACGTGGATGCGCTTCTGCTCGCGCATGCCGACGGTGCGCCGCACGAGCGAGGCGAGCCGGGGCCGCAGCTGACGGCACTCGTCGCTGGCCTCGACGCCGTCGGCGGCGACGTGCTGGGCGAGGTAGGCCTCGCGCAGCCCGGCCCGGGCGCGGTAGACGAGCGCGGAGACGCCGTTGGCCGTGAGGCCCAGCCGGTCGCTGATCTCGTGCGGCTTGAGCCCCTCCACGTCGAGGTACCAGAGCACGGTGCGCCAGCGCTCGGGCAGCGACGCGAACGCCGACCGCACGAGGTCGCGCTCGAACGTGTCGAGCTGCCCGTGACCGAACGGCACCGCGGTGTCGATCGTCGCGAGGTCGTCGGTCGGCTGGACGCGCTGACGCAGTCGCCCGCGTCGGGCGGCCTCGTGGCGGACCGAGGTCAGCACGTACGCGCGGAAGGCGCGCTCGGGTCCGAGACCACGGCGGAGCTGGCCGAGCACCTGGGCGAAGGCCTCGGAGACGGTGTCCTCGGCCTCGCTCGGTGCACCGAGGCGCCGGGCGAGGCGCAGGGCCACGGGCCGGTACCGACGGAACAGCTCGGCGTAGGCGTCGTCGTCGCCGTCCCGCGCGAGGGACAGCAGGTGCGCGTCGTCGAGCTCTACGCCGGACGCGCGCGCAGGCATGCGCGATTCATCGATGGACATCTGAACTTTCCCCTGGATCGTTCCCAGCCCTCCACCGTGGTGACGGTCTCCGGCCGAGACTGCCCGCGTTCGTGACACAGACAGTTGCAACTCGGCCATAGTAACCGGGTGAGACAGCGGGTCAATGGCCCAACTCACAGGCACGGACGCCGCCTCGCGGCGTCATGAACGAGGTCGTCGTCGCTCCCAGTGCATGACGTCCCGCACCCGAGGAGCTCCTGCATGCAGTCCGCACCACCCCAGCCCGCCCAGCTCAGCGAGCTCGCGGGCACCCTGCGCCGCCGCTGGCGCGTGCTCGCGCTGGGTGCCGTGGTCGGCCTCCTGCTCGGCGTGCTCGCCTGGGTGCTCCTGCCCGTCACGTACACGGCCACGACGTCGGTGCGGGTCGTGCCCGTCGACGTCGGCCCGTCGGGAGGGTCGAGCCCGACCCTCGACGTCGCGACCGACGCCCAGCTGGTGACGTCCGGCGACGTGCTGTCGGCCGCTGCGGACGACCTGGACACGTCGGCGGGCTCGCTCAAGAGCGGCGTGTCCGTGACGAACCCGCCCGACACCGCCGTGCTGAACATCGCCTACACGGCGTCCTCGCCGCGCGCTGCGGCCGCCGGGTCACGCGCGGTGGCCGAGGCGTTCCTCTCGGTGCGCGGCGAGGCCGCGGCGAAGACGGTGAAGGACCTGCAGGAGGCCACCTGGGACCGCATCGACATGCTCGAGGACTCGGCGGACCGCTATCCCAAGGACTCCCCCGCCCGTGAGTCGATCCTCACCGAGGCCAAGACGCTGGGCACCCGCGCCGCGGAGCTGGCCACGGTCGACACGTCGCCGGGCCGCGTGCTCGGCGCCCCCGCCACGCCGTCCGCGCCGTCGTCCCTGGGCGTGCTCCCCCTCGGCGTGGCGGGCCTGGCGCTCGGCCTCCTGGTGGCGGTCCCGGTGGCCCTGACCCGTCGGGACCGGGCGCCCGACCCGGGCGTCATCGCCAGCGCGCAGGACCTCGGCCCGGCCCAGGGCTCGGCGGTGCTCGACGGTACGGCCGACGCCAGCCCGCAGGACACCTGGGACGTCGCGGCGCTGATGCTCGACGTCCCGGCGACCGCCCCGGCCGACGGTCCCGTCACCCTCCTCGTCGACGGGTCCGTCGGCACCGAGTCGGGCGCGGGACTCGCCGAGGCGCTGCGACGCCGCGGCCTCCCGGTGCGGCACGTCGACGCGTCGGTCCTGCTCGAGAGCAAGATCGCGCGCGGCTGGCCCACGGACCGCAAGAAGGCGACCTGGGCGGGCGAGCTCGTGGTGATCGACTCCTCCGAGCTGGCCTCCGACGCTCTCGTCGCCACCCTCGGCACCCGCGTCGACCACGTGGTGCTGGCGCGGTCGGTCGACGACGACGCGGTCGCGGCCCGGCGGGTGCGCAGCCTGCTGGCCGTGCAGGGCGTCGACGTCGCGCTGACGGTCCTGCTCCCGCGGCGCTGAGCAGCGCCGGGCGCGGTCCGTCGGGTCAGACGGCTCGGAGCCGGGCCAGGGCGACGAGGCCGATCCGCTCGCGCGCCACGACGCCCACGACGACGTGGACGAGCGCGACCGCGGCGGTCGTGGCGACGGCCACCGTCCACGACGGGCCCCACAGCAGCAGCGCGAGCGCGCTCGGGGCGAGCACGAGGACGACGGGCAGGGCAGCGGCCCAGAGGATGGGGCGCCACGGAGGCCGCACGCCCATCAGGACCTGCACCTGGTAGCCCACCACGAGGGTGTCGACGACGATCGTCACCGCCCAGGCGACGGCAGCGCCCTCGATGCCCCACCGCGGGACGAGCAGCGCCAGCAGGACGACGTCGAGGACGAGCGCCCCGGTCTTGTCGGCGAGCTGCCAGCTGCTGCGCCCGGCCATCAGCAGCACGCTCTGGACGGCACCGGCGGCCGTGGCCACGGCCATCGCGGCCGCGAGGACGCGCAGCGAGGTCGCGCCGGAGGTGAAATCGGGGCCGAAGATCGAGAGCACGGGCTCGGCGAACACGGCGAGGACGGCGTAGAACGGCCAGGCCGCCCACACCATGGCGGCCGTGACGACGCCGTACAGACGTCCGACGAGCGCGGTGTCGCCGCGGGCCGACGCGCTGCTGATGGCCGGTCCGACGGCGATGCGGGCCGCCTGCTGCACGACCTCCCCGGCGCGGGCGCAGCGCGTGACGACGGCGTACACGCCGGCCTCGGCCGGCGACGCGAGCACGCCGACGACCACGACGTCGGCCCACTCGAGGACCACCTCGACGCACGCCGTCGCGCCGCGTGCCGCGCTGAAGCGCCAGAACCCCGGGTAGGCGCGGCGCGGCGGCCGCGTCCGCGACACGTGCCGCAGCGCGAGCGCCGTGGCGACGACGAGCACGAGCGGCACGGGCAGCAACCAGGCCGCGACCACCTCGCTGACCCCCCAGCCGGCCAGCACGGCCACCCCGACCGCGACGACGCGCCCGGCGGGCAGCAGGACGTTCTGCAGCAGCGGGTAGGTCAGCGTGTCGCCGGCGCCGCGCGAGACCCCGAGGGCGAGCGCGGTCAGCGAGGCCAGCACGGCGAGCGGGACGGCCGCGACGACCACCGCGGGGGCGAGACCGTCGGGGGCCGTCGCGAGCGCGAGCGGCACCCCCACCAGCACGACGACCACCCCGCCCACCAGGACGGGTCCGACGGCGGTGCGCAGCACCCAGCCGGTGTCCTCCGGCCGTCCGCGCGCCCGGGTGGCGGCGACGAAGCGGACGAGGCCGGTGTCGGCACCGAGCTCGGCCGTGTTGGCGACCACCACGAACACGGCGACCACGAGGAAGTACACGCCTGACCCCTCGACGCCGAGGTGGCGTCCGACGAGGGCGGCGAGCACGAGGTTCACGACGGCGCCCAGCGCGCCGCCCACCAGGTTGGCGACGGCTGCCGCCCCGAGCCCGGAGCGCGCCCCCGCCGTCGTCGGCCCGGCCACCGCCTCAGTCATCGGCGTCGAGACCGTAGCGACGGCGCAGGAGGACCGCCGCGACGAGGGCGATGGCGAGCAGCTGCACGATGTCGAGGCCGTAGACCACGATCGCGAGGCTCGAGACCACGAGCGTGGCGTGCAGGGCGACGTCGACGTCGTCGCGGCAGACGCGGGTGCGCCACGTGGAGCCCCAGAGGAACAGCAGGAAGAGGCCGAGGCCGACGAACCCGAAGCTGAACATCAGGGTCCACACGTACCCCTGCGTGCCGACCGAGAGCGCCTGCTCGGCCGACGGCCGGGGTGCCCCGTAGCCGAGCAGCGGCGAGCGCAGCGTCCGCTCGATCGTCTCCGCGTACAGCGTGAACCGGGCGCCGTTGGACTGGCCGTACTCCTGACGGACCTCGAACTGCGTGAGGAGCCCCTGCCACAGGAGCACCGCGCCGGCGAGGAGCCCGAGCACCGACAGCGCCAGGACGGGCGCCGCACGGTCGCGCAGGGCGTAGCGGACGAGCACGTAGGCACCGGCGAGCGCGAGGGCCGCGAACATGCCACGGTTCGACGTCGCCATGGCGGGCACGACCATCACCCCCGCGCCCACGAGGATCGTGGCGCGCAGCAGCAGCGAGCGGGTGGAGAGGAAGCAGGCCAGCGCGACCGGCGTGAGGACGAGGATCGCGACCCCCCAGCTGTTCGCATACGGGAAGGGAGCCGACGGGCGCACGAACGTCTCGGGCGAGCCCCACGGGTGCTGCACCTCGGCGAACGGCGGGAAGAACAGGTCGCGGACGTAGGAGTTCTCGGCGATGGACCCGGGGAGCAGCATCCCCACCGGCGTCGTGAGGCGCGTCTCGGGCAGCAGCATCCCGAGCAGTCCGCCGACGATGACGAAGAACCACAGGAACGTCAGGCCGTGGACGACCCGCCCCCGGGTGAGCCGGGTGCGCGCCGCGACGGCGTAGACGAAGGCGACCGCGACGAAGGCCATGATCGCCAGGCGGAACGCGAAGCCGAGCAGCCGCGGGCCGGTGTCGATCATGACCGACGAGGCGAGCATCCAGAGGCAGAGCCCGACGATCGCTCCCACGCCCGGCACCCAGATGGCGCACCGGCGGGTCAGCAGGAAGCCGAGCATGACCATGGTCAGGGCGACGGCGCCGGGCACCACGGTGACGCCGAGCAGCCACATGAGGGGGAATCCCCAGAGCATGGTGAGCAGCGGCCACGCGGGGAGCGGGTCGGGCGGCAGCCGCGGCACGGGGACGGCGTCGGGCCTGCCGCTCGGTGCCGTGCTGTCCGACCCGGGGGCGGGCGGGGCCGTCGCGCTGCTCACAGCGTCCGCAGCGCGCGCAGGCGCCGCTGCAGGGTCATGACCAGCAGCACGAGGTTGGCGGCAGCCAGCAGGCCGTAGCCGAGCAGGAACAGCGGGGTGGCCGGCCACAGCAGGAAGACCAGGTTCTGCACGCCCACGTCGGCGGGGAGCTGCACCACCGAGGACCAGCGTCCCGCGGCGGAGGCGCGCGCACCGCGGTCGGGTACGAGCTGCTCGGCGAGGATCTGCGCGAAGAACCGCAGCGACGCGACGAACGCGTAGCCGAGCGGGAGCAGCGCCCAGGCGGGGTCGAGGTCGGTGTGTCGCAGGAGCGCCACGGCCACCACGAGGTGCAGGGAGAGGGTCCGGGCGGCGTCGACGGTGTGGTCGAGCCACTCCCCTGCTCGCGACCCGCCCCCGCGGAGCCGGGCGAGCTGGCCGTCGGCGGCGTCGAACGCGAAGGCGGCCTGCAGGAGCAGCACGACGACCACGGCCGCCAGGAGCGTCGGCGGGACGACGACCAGCAGCACGAGGGCGGCCACCACGAGACCCGCGCTGACGGCGGTCACCTGATCCGGCGTGGCACCGACGCGGTGCGCGAGCGCCGCGACCCCGCGGCCGAGCCTGCGGTTGACCACCCGCATGTAGAAGGGCACACCGGCACCGTCCTTCTGGGCCGCGGCGAGGCGGTCCCAGGAGGTGCGGACGTCGAGGGCGGTCACGGGGCGGGCCTCAGCGCGACGCCACGACGGACGCGTCGAGGCTCGCGTTCGGCGTGGACCGGTAGTTGGAGTGGACCTCGGCGGTCACGACGTTCGTCCCGTCGCGCAGCACCGAGGACGGCAGGTCGACGCGCACCGGCGAGGACGTCGCCGCCGCGGTGCTGGGCGCCGACCTCGCGTAGGTGGTCGACGCGACGGTGCCACCGGGCAGGTTGACCCGTGCCACCTCGACGCCGTTCACACGCACCAGCACGCCGTCGTCGGCACGGGTGGTCAGCACGTAGCGGGTGAACGCGTCCACCTCGGCCAGGTCGAAGCTGGTCCGGTAGTACGCCGTGATCGCTCGACGGGTGCCGCTGGGGACGTCGACGTCCGTCGCGATCGAGCTGCCGCCCCAGCCGAGCGGCGCGGGCCCGCGGTGCCAGCCGGAGGCGTCGAAGCCGTCGCTCGTCCAGGCCGGGTCGACGGCGTTCGCGTCGTCGAACCAGAAGGACCAGGTGGAGCCGGCGCGCAGCACGGTGCTGCTCGCCGTCGGGCGCACGACCGACGTCGAGGCGGACCAGTTGCCCTGGCCGTCGCTCGCGCGCACGAAGAACCGGTCGTCGACGTCCGACCCGGGCACCTGCACCGAGGTCGAGGAGGTCACGGCGACCACCCGGTCGTCGCGCAGCACCTCGTAGCGCACCCCGGCGGAGGACGAGGGCGACCACGAGACCGTCGCCGTCGACCCGTCCAGGGAGGCCGCCGCGGCCGAGGGCGCTCCGGGCGCGGTCGACGGGCGCTGGGCGAACCGCGCGAAGCCGCCGGAGAACTGGTTGGAGCCGCCCTCACGCACGCTCGTCTGGAGCGACCCGCCAGCCCAGAGAGTGCCGTCGGAGGCCACCTCGACGGCCCAGACGCCGTAGCCGCCGCGCGACTTCCACTGCGGGGCGAACGTGCTCACGAACGCACCCGAGGCCGCGTCCCACGCCCCGAGCAGCGAGATCTTCCCCGCCTGCCGCCACGGGACAGGGTTCTGGCCGACGCCCCAGGTGTCCCAGCTCGACGTGCCCTCGAAGACCCAGTCGCCGCAGTGGCACCCGCCGTAGACCACCCGTCCGTTGCTGCCGATCGCCTGCAGGTCGCCGCCCGACTTCGTGATGTTGGTGTCCTGCAGCGCCAGCGTGGAGCGGTCGTAGGAGAACATGCTGTGCTGCGACCCGCCCAGCCACACCTTCGAGGCCACCTGCTTCACGGCCTGCTGGTACGTCGCACCGGAGGTGCTGAACGTCGGGTTCCACGCGGGGTCCGCGACCGGCGCGCCGGCCGCGGTGCTGATCGCGACCCCGTTCTTGACCGCCGTCGACCCGGAGGCC
This sequence comes from Aeromicrobium sp. EU05-FHT14F07, assembly GCF_058790455.1. Lineage (NCBI taxonomy): Bacteria > Bacillati > Actinomycetota > Actinomycetes > Propionibacteriales > Nocardioidaceae > Aeromicrobium > Aeromicrobium sp. EU05-FHT14F07. Next base: position 366,633 of record NZ_JBYTCR010000001.1, on the reverse strand, counting down.
GTCATGTAGCCGGCGAGGTAGACGCGGCTGCCGTCGTCGTCGACGTCGAGCGACGCGACCGCTCCGTTGAGGTTGGGGTTCCACTGCCCGTCGCCGTCGCCGGTCGAGAGCGTGACGCGTCCGGCGTTGCGGGCGAACCAGGACGACGTGCCCTTGACGAGGTGGGTGAAGCTGCCGCCGACGTAGAGCCGCCCGTCGGACACGTCGAGGCTGCGGACGCTGACCTTGCCGGAGCTGCCGCGGTTCTCGACGACGGTGCTCCACGACGAGGACAGCGCGCCGGAGGTGTCGAGCACGGCGAGGCCGGTGCGGCCCTGGCCGTTGACGGTGGTGAAGTCGCCGCCGACGGCGAGCCGACCGTCCGGGAGCGCCTTCAACGACCGCACCTGGTTGTCGAAGGTCGGCCGGAAGGAGGAGATCCACGCGCCGGTCGAGACGTCGAAGGCCGCGAGGTAGGACTGCGCCGCGCTCTGGGACCCGTCCTGGTTGCGGACCGTGGTGAAGTTGCCGCCCACGTACATGACGTCGCCGATCTGGGCGAAGGCCTGCACCTCCGTGGCCAGCTCGCCGGTGCCCGCGGCGCCGGTGCCGGTGACGCCCCACGGCTGGGCCAGGGAGCCGCCCCGCGCGACGGGCAGCGCCGTGACGGCTGCCGTCCCGCTGTCGGGCACCGCCGCGAACGACAGGTCAGCCTGGCGCAGCCTGGGCCGCAGGTAGACCTGCGTGAAGGGCGTGGCGTTGCCCGTGCTCTTGGAGTACAGGTAGCTCGACGCGTCGGTGGTCCCCTGGACGGCGGAGTTGTAGTTGAAGCCGCGGACCCAGCCGTTCCCGCTGTACTCGTTCGTCCAGACGCGACGGTAGTTCTGCGAGCCGCCGTCGTTCGTGCCGAAGTCGAGCGTGGTCTGGCCAGAGAACCGGGCGCCGTCGAAGGAGGAGCCGGTCAGCGGGTGGCCGGCGCCGAACGCCCAGGACCACGAGGCGAGCGAGCGGAGGGAGAAGCGGACCTCCTGCCACGAGGTGCCCTGCGCGTCCTTGGCGCGTCGCAGGCGGACGCCGTCGGGCAGCGCGTCGACCGCTCCGCCGCCCAGGAGGGCGTCGATGGTGGGCGACGACAGCCGGCGCGGCCTGAAGGCCGCCTGGCCGGTCACCGGCGAGGCGACCTGCGCCGTGGTGCCCTGGGCGTCGCCGTCCCAGCTCCACCCGTCACGCCCCCGGCCCACCAGCACCCAGCCACCACCGTCGGTCGTCATGTCGCAGTAGAACTGCGTCGGCGTCCGCAGCTGAGGCGTCAGCAACCAGTACACCCCGTCCGGAGACGACGGAGCCACCTGCTTGACCTCCCAGCACGACGCCGCCGCCGACCCCGCACTCGACCCGTCCGGCACCACCTCCACCGCACTCGCCACCGACGGCACCCCCACCAGGCTCGCGACGACGGTGGCGGAGACGACCAGGGTCGTCAGGGAGGTCTTGAGGTGCACGACTGTCCTCGGTGGGTCGAAGGGCCGGGAGGGGCGCGGGCCAGGAAGCCCACGGGGAGGGAGAGTGCGCAGCGTCGGCCTCATGACGCCGCAGTGACGTCCGGGGGCGGTGGGTCGCCTCACACGGGTCAGGACCGGACGGGCCGCACCACGCGGGTCGAGGCGGACCAGTTGCCCTGGCCATCACTCGCACGCACGAAGAACCGGTCGTCCGGGCCCGAGCCGGGCACGCGCACCGAGGTCGTCCACGAGACGGCCACGACGCGGTCGCCCCGCAGCACCTCGTACCTGACGCCGTCGGTCGGCGAGGCCGACCACGACACCGTCGCCGTCGACCCCTGGAGCGAGACTGCCGGTGCCGTGGGGGCCGCCGGAGCCCGGGTGGGCCGCTGGGCGAACCGCGCGAAGCCGCCGGAGAACTGGTTGGAGCCGCCCTCACGCACGCTCGTCTGGAGCGACCCGCCGGCCCAGAGGGTGCCGTCGGAGGCCACCTCGACGGCCCAGACGCCGTAGCCGCCGCGCGACTTCCACTGCGGGGCGAACGTGCTCACGAACGCACCCGAGGCCGCGTCCCACGCCCCGAGCAGCGAGATCTTCCCCGCCTGCCGCCACGGGACGGGGTTCTGCCCCGTGGACCACGAGTCCCAGCTCGACGTGCCCTCGAAGACCCAGTCGCCGCAGTGGCACCCGCCGTAGACCACCCGTCCGTTGCTGCCGATCGCCTGCAGGTCGCCGCCGGCCTTCGTGATGCTGGGGCTGCGCAGCGCGAGCGTGCGGGCGTCGTAGGCGAACATGCTGTGCTGCGACCCGCCCAGCCACACGAGCGACCCCACCTGACGGACCGCCTGCTGGTACGTCGAGGAGCTCTTGGTGCTGAAGCGCGGGCTCCAGGAGGGCGAGACCAGTCGTGCGGACGACGTCGTGACCGCCACCGCGTTGCGCACGGTCGCGCTGGCCTTGCGCGTCATGTAGCCGGCGAGGTAGACGCGGCTGCCGTCGGGCGACACGTCGAGGTCGGCCACGGTGCCGTTCAGGTGCGGCTGCCACCGGCTGTCGCCGCGCCCGCTGGGCAGCACCACCCGTGCGGCGTAGGGGAGCGCCGCGGCACCCGTGCCACGCACCACGTGCGTAAAGCGACCACCGAGGTACAGCCGGCCGCCGGCGACGTCGAGCGTGCGCACCGACGGGCGACGGTCGCCGCCGCGTCGCTCGACCCCGGTGGTCCACGTGCGGTCGAGGGTCCGGCGCGTCGTCAGCACGGCCAGGCTGGAGCGTCGCTGGCCGTCGACGCGCGTGAAGTCGCCGCCGACCGCGAGCCGGCCGTCGGGCAGTGCCTTCAGCGCGCGCACCTGTCCGTCGAGCTTGGGCCTGAAGGAGGAGATCCACTCCCCCGTCGAGGCTCGGAACGCGGCGAGGTACGCCTGCGCGACCTTGCGCGACCCGTCCTGGTTGCGGACCGTCGTGAAGTTCCCGCCCACGTACATGACGTCGCCGACCTGGGCGAAGGCCTGCACCTCCGTGGCCAGCTCGCCCGTGCCGCCCGCGCCCGTGCCCGTCACGCCCCACGTCTGCGGCAACGACCTGCTGCGGGCGACCGGGAGCGCCGTGACCGCTGCCGTCCCGCTGTCGGGCACCGCCGCGAACGACAGGTCCGCCTGCCGCAGCCGTGGCCGCACGAAGACCTGCGTGAACGGCGTCGCGTAGTCCGTCCGGGTCGCGTAGAGCGCGCTGCCGGGTGCGGTCGAGCCCGTCACCGCGCTCCCGTAGCCGAAGCCGCGCACCCAGCCGTTGTCCGCAGACTCGAAGGTCCACACGCGGCGCAGCCGATCGGCCGCGCCCGTCGACGTCGTGCCGGCGTCGCGGGTGGTCTGGCCCGAGAACTGGACGCCGTCGAACGACGAGCCGGTCAGGGGGTGGCCGGCACCGAACGCCCACGACCACGACCCCATGGACCGCAGCCGCCACCGCACCTCCTGCCAGTCCGTGCCGCCCGCGTCCTTCGCGCGTCGCAGGCGGACGCCGTCGGAGAGCTGGTCCACCCGGCGGCCACCGAGCAGAGCGTCGACCGTCGCCGACGACAGCTTGCGCGGCACGAAGGCGGCCTGCCCCGAGACCGGCGAGGCGACCTGCGCCGTGGTGCCCTGGGCGTCGCCGTCCCAGCTCCACCCGTCACGCCCCCGACCCACCAGCACCCAGCCACCACCGTCGGTCGTCATGTCGCAGTAGAACTGCATCGGCGTCCGCAGCTGAGGCGTCAGCAACCAGTACACCCCGTCCGGAGACGACGGAGCCACCTGCTTGACCTCCCAGCACGACGCCGCCGCCGACCCCGCACTCGACCCGTCCGGCACCACCTCCACCGCACTCGCCACCGACGGCACCCCCACCAGGCTCGCGACGACGAGGGCGCAGGTGAGCAGGGCTGTGGACGTGCGGGGGCGACGCATGGGGGTTCCTCTCCGGCGGCACGGTCGTCGGGGGGATGGGGGGACCGCGCTCCACGGGGTAGGAACCTCGAGGATCCCGATCATGACGCGGGTGCGGACTTTCCTGCGTCGCCCTCAGGCGACGGGCGCGAGCGCGGCGGTCTCCTCCTCCGTGAACACCCGCGACCGGATGATGAAGCGGTGCCCCGTGGGGCCCTCCAGGGAGAAGCCGGCACCGCGGCCGGGCACGACGTCGATGGTGATGTGCGTGTGGGACCAGTAGCGGAACTGCTCGCGCGAGATCCACACCGGCACGAGTCCCTCGGGGTCGACGTCGCTCGCGCCGACGTCGAGGTCGCCCAGGTGCACGTCGGACGCACCCGTGAGGAAGAACCCCTGGGTGTAGCACATCGGCGCGGACCCGTCGCAGCACCCGCCGGACTGGTGGAACATGAGCGGCTTGCCGTGCGTCTCGCGCAGGCTGCGCAGCAGGTCGGCCGCCGCGTCGGTCACGTCGACTCGTCGGGTGGTCACGTCGAGCACCTCCTCGTCGGTGGTGGGTGGGACGCCCGTGCCCGGCACCTCTCGACGAGGGACCGGGCACGGGCGGTGGGGCTCAGAAGAAGCCCTGGGCGTTCTGCGAGTACGAGACGAGGAGGTTCTTCGTCTGCTGGTAGTGGTCGAGCATCATCGAGTGGTTCTCGCGACCGATGCCGGACGACTTGTACCCGCCGAACGCGGCGTGCGCCGGGTAGGCGTGGTAGCAGTTCGTCCAGACGCGACCGGCCTGGATGTCACGGCCCGCCCGGTACGCGGTGTTCGTGTCGCGCGACCACACGCCGGCACCGAGCCCGTAGAGCGTGTCGTTGGCGATGCTCATGGCGTCGTCGTAGTCCTCGAAGCCGGTGACCGAGACGACCGGGCCGAAGATCTCCTCCTGGAAGATCCGCATCTTGTTGTGACCCTGGAAGATCGTCGGCGCCACGTAGTAGCCGCCCGAGAGGTCGCCGCCGAGGTCGACTCGCTCGCCGCCGGTGATGACACGGGCGCCCTCCTGCACACCGATGTCGATGTAGGACAGGATCTTCTCCAGCTGGTCGTTGCTGGCCTGCGCGCCGATCATGGTCTCGGTGTCGAGCGGGTTGCCCTGCTTGACCAGCTTGGTGCGGTCGGTCGCGGCGGGCAGGAACTGCTCGAGGATCGAGTTCTGGATGAGCGCGCGGCTCGGACAGGTGCACACCTCGCCCTGGTTGAGCGCGAACATCGTGAAGCCCTCGAGCGCCTTGTCGTAGAACGCGTCGTCCGTGCGCGCGACGTCCTCGAAGAAGATGTTGGGGCTCTTCCCCCCGAGCTCGAGCGTGACGGGGATGAGGTTCTGGCTGGCCATCTGCATGATGAGGCGGCCGGTGGTCGTCTCGCCGGTGAAGGCGATCTTGCGGATCCGGCTGCTGGACGCCAGGGGCGCGCCCGCCTCGGCGCCGAACCCGTTGACGACGTTGACCACTCCGGCCGGCAGCAGGTCGGCGACCAGCTCCATCAGCAGCATGATCGACGCGGGGGTCTGCTCGGCGGGCTTCAGCACGACGGCGTTGCCGGCGGCGAGGGCCGGGGCGAGCTTCCACACGGCCATGAGCAGCGGGAAGTTCCAGGGGATGATCTGGCCGACGACGCCGAGCGGCTCGTGGAAGTGGTAGGCGACCGTGTCGTCGTCGATCTGCGACAGGTGGCCCTCCTGGGCACGGATCGCGCCGGCGAAGTACCGGAAGTGGTCGACGGCGAGGGGCAGGTCGGCCGCCATCGTCTCGCGCACCGGCTTGCCGTTGTCCCACGTCTCGCCGACGGCGAGCATCTCGAGGTTCTGCTCGATGCGGTCGGCGATCTTGTTGAGGATGTTGGCGCGCTCGGCGACCGACGTCTTGCCCCACGCGGGGGCGGCCGCGTGGGCCGCGTCGAGGGCCTTCTCGATGTCGTCGGCGTTGCCGCGGGCGATCTCGGTGAACACCTTGCCGTTGACGGGCGAGACGTTCTCGAAGTACTGGCCGCTCGACGGGGCGACGTACTCGCCGCCGATCCAGTGGTCGTAGCGGGGCTTGTAGGAGACGACGGAACCGTCGGTCCCGGGCTGGGCGAACACGCTCATGGAAGTGACTCCTCGCGGGGTGGGATCTGGTGCGCGTGACGCTAGTCACAGGTTCGTTGCAACGACGTTGGGCCGGCGTTGCAACCGCTGCAACCGCACCTCCCCTCGCCGCGCCCGACTACTCGACCAACGGAAGGTTTCGCTGGTCGAGTAGGCGCCGCGCGTGAGGAACGAACGCCGCGGCGCCGTATCGAGACCACCCGGCAACAGCCCCGCGCGACCTAACTCCCAGCGAAAGCCCGGAGTGGTCTCGATACGCCCGGAGCACGCTCGTCCCTCGCGGCTCCGCGCTACTCGACCAGCGAAACGTCCGCTGGTCGAGTAGCGGCCACGCGCGACGAAGGAGCGCCGTGGCTGCGTATCGAGACCACCCGGCAACAGCCCAGCGCGACCCAACTCCCAGCGAAAGCCCAGAGTGGTCTCGATACGGCGACGTCTGCTCGTTCCTCGCGACGCCACCTACTCGACCAGCGAAACCTTCCGCTGGTCGAGTAGTCAGGACGAGCTTGCGAAGTCCTGACGTATCGAGACCACCCGGAAACAGCCCAGCGCGACCCCACCACCAGCGACCGCCCAGAGTGGTCTCGATACGGCGACGTCTGCTCGTTCCTCGCGACGTCACCTACTCGACCAGCGAAACGTCCGCTGGTCGAGTAGTCCGACCGGCTGGGGGCACCTCCCGCTTGCGGGGGCCGAAGGAGCGCGGTCGGACGTATCGAGACCACCCGGCAACAGCCAGGCGCGAACCGGCGCGAGCGGTGGTGTCAGCCGAAGAGGCGGTCGAGCTTGTCGACGTGGGCCGCGACCTGGGCGTGGCGGGGCGAGGAGACGGGGAGGATCTCGAGCGCCCGCGACCACACGCCGAGGTCCTCGCGACCGTGCGGCGTGTCGGCGAACGACAGGAGCGCGTCGGCGTCGTCGCAGGCCAGGAGGGCGGAGACCAGCTCCAGGTGCAGGTCGTCGCGCAGCTCCTCGACGGCCGGGGCCGACGACGACGGCAGCACCGGACCGCGGTAGGCGGCGACGGCGCTGCGCAGACGACCCTCGCGCAGCAGGTCGCGCACCTCGTCCACGTCGGTCCGCACGGCGCTGCGCAGCCGGTAGGGCCGCGACGCCAGCTCGAGCGGGCCGAGCACGCCGCGCAGCCTCGAGAGCTCGGCGCGGATCGTGACCGGCGCCTGGTCGTCGTCGCTGAGCGCCACGCCCAGCTCGGCGGCCGTCATGCCGTCGGGTGCCCGCGACAGCAGCAGGAGGAGCTCGCTGTGCCGGCGGCTCAGTCGCGAGGTCAGCGGCCCCACCTGCAGGGTGGCACCGTGCACGCCCAGCACGTCGAGCCGCGGCGCGGCCCACCCGCTCGCCACGTGCACGGGGGCGGTCGTCGGCTGCAGGCGCGCGATGCGCAGCTCGGCCTCGACCGCGGCGGCGGTGGCCCGGACGAAGCCGAGTCCCTGCGCCGTGGCGACCTCGGCGCCTCCCGTGACGTCGAGGACGCCGAGCACGGCACCGGTGTCGGGGTCGTGGATGGGTGCCGCGGAGCAGCTCCACGGCGTCACCTGGCGGCCGAGGTGCTCGGGGCCGAAGATCTGCACGGGCCGGTCGATCGCCAGGGCCGTGCCCGGGGCGTTCGTGCCGGCGCTCGTCTCGCTCCAGTCGGCGCCGGGGACGAAGTGCATCGCCTCGGCCCGCGAGCGCAGCGACGCGGCACCCTCGACCCACAGCAGCTGGCCGGCGGCGTCGCTCACGGCGACGAGCAGGCCCGCCTCCCCCGCCGACTCGACCAGGAGTCGCCGGATGACCGGCAGGCCCGCGGCCAGCGGGTGGTGCTCGCGGATCTCGCGCAGGGCGTCGTCGTCGAGCGTGATGCGCGGCAGGTCGGTCTCCGGGTCGAGCCCGTCGGCGAGGCTGCGCTGCCACGACTCCCGCACGACGTCGCGGACCGGCGCGTCGGTGGCGCCGGACGCCAGGAACTCCTCGTGCGCCCGCCGCAGCCGCCGGGAGAGGGCGTCGGGGTCCGAGCCCGGCGGCATCGCGAGGTCACGTCCGTGGTGCCTCGCGCGCGGCTCGGAGGTGCGTGCCATGCCGCGAGTGTACGTGACGCGGCTCACGCCCAGAAGGGACGGAGCGGGACGCTCAGGCGTCGCGACGCTGGAACGCGACGGTGGCCAGGACGAGCAGCACGACGACGAACACGGCCATCGTGATGCCACCGCCCACGGCCCCGAAGGGCTTGTAGCCGAACACCTGGAACGCGTCGTCGAGCGAGACGCGCGTGTACATCTGTCCGCCCGCGTCGTACGGCAGGAACTTGAGGATCTCCACGATGCCGCCGCGGCTCGTCGGGTCGCTCGAGGACGCCTTGATGGCCAGGACGACCGCCTTGACGATCCCCTCGATCAGCGACGGCACGAGCAGCAGCAGGGCGACGGCGGCGGTCTGGTTGCGGGTGAGCGTCGCGAACGCCAGGCCGGAGAGCGAGAACAGCGTCGTGTACAGGACCGTGCCGAGCGTGATGTCGCGCAGCCCGCCGACGCTCGGCAGGCCGACCCCGAAGAGCACCGCGCTGAGCAGCGCGATGCCGATGCAGACGAGGGCCGCCACGAGCGAGAGGACGGCCGTCGTGACCACCTTGGCGAGCATCACGTGTAGCCGGCTGGGCAGGGCGGTCAGCGTCGCGCGGATCATGCCGTGGCGGTACTCGTGCCCCATGGAGAAGACGCCGAACAGGCCGATCACGTAGGCGATGAACAGCGGCGCCACGCCGAGGGTGGCGCCGACGGTGACGAGGATGGCGAAGGTCTGGTCGCCGCCGGACAGCGGACCGGTCTCGGGCAGGTTCCAGGCGATGAGCACGGTGAGCAGCAGCTGGAACCCGAACGCGACGCCGAGGATCCAGTAGGTGGACCGGATGGTGCGCAGCCGGGTGATCTCGTAGCGGAGGGCGTCGGTCATCGGGCACCTCCCGTCTCGCCGGCCGGACGGTCGGCCGTGATCGCCCCGCGGTACTCCTCGTCGAGGCCGGTGGCGTTGAGGAACGCCTCCTCGAGGGTCGCGCGCCGGACCGACAGCTCGTGCACCCGGGCGCCGTGCTCGTGCGCGAGGTCGCCCACCCGCGCGGCGTCGAGACCGGTGACGCGCTGGAGTCCGTCGGCGTCGGGCGTGAGGGCCCCGCCCGCGGCGACGATGGCCGGCGCGAGGACGCCGAGGTCGGGTGTGCGCAGGAGCACCTCGGCGGTGCCGCCGTGCTCGACGAAGTCCCTGACCGGGCCGCTCGTGAGCAGTCGTCCGCGACCCACGACGACGACCTCGTCGGCCAGCTGCGCCATCTCCTGGAGCAGGTGGCTGGAGACGAAGACCGAGCGCCCCTCCGCCGCGAGGTGGCGCAGCAGCTGGCGCAGCCAGGTGATGCCCTGCGGGTCGAGCCCGTTGCTGGGCTCGTCGAGGATGAGGGTGTGCGGGTCGCCGAGGAGCGCGGCGGCGATGCCGAGCCGCTGGCCCATGCCGAGGCTGAACTTGCGGGGCCGTCCCTTGGCCTGGGCCGCAAGACCGACGAGCTCGAGCACCTCGTCGACGCGGCGCCGCTCGATCCGGTTGGCCACCGCGAGCATCTGCAGGTGGTGGCGCGCCTGCCGGGTGGGGTGGAAGGGCTTGGCCTCCAGCAGCGCGCCGACGTGGCGCATCGGCTGCTCGAGCTCGGCGAACGTGCGCCCGTCGAACGTCGTGCGACCTTCTCCGCGGTCGAGGCCGAGCATGAGCCGCATGGTGGTCGACTTGCCCGACCCGTTGGGACCGAGGAAGCCCGTGACGCTCCCCGGTTGCACCGTGAAGCTCAGGTCGTCGACCGCTCGCCTCGTGCCGTAGCTCTTGCCGAGCCCTCGTGCCTCGATGACTGCCACGGGCCCAGCCTGCCAGACGTCGGGGCCTCGGGGCTGCGTACCGCGCGCCGGGTCAGGCGACGATGCGGGTGACGGGCAGGCTGGAGTCGACGGGCAGGTCGAGCGACGACGGGGCCACGCCGCGGGCGACGACCTCCGCGCCCAGCGCCGCGACCATGGCGCCGTTGTCGGTGCACAGGCCCGGCCGGGGGATGCGGACCTCGATGCCGGCCGCCTCCGCGCGTGAGAGCACCATCTCGCGCAGCCGCCCGTTGGCGGCCACGCCACCGCCCACGACGAGCGTGTCGACGTCGTGGTCGCGGCACGCCTGGACGGTCTTGCGGGTCAGGACATCGACGACGGCGTCCTGGAAGGAGGCGGCGACGTCGGCGACGTCGATCTGGCGCCCCATGCGCTGCTCGTGCTGCACGTGCCGCGAGACCGCGCTCTTGAGCCCGGAGAAGGAGAAGTCGTAGCGGTGGCGCTCCGCGTCCTTGGCGGCGGTGAGACCACGCGGGAAGGCGATCGCGGTGCCGTCCCCCTCGCGCGCCACCCGGTCGACGTGCGGACCGCCCGGGTAGGGCAGGCCGAGCAGGCGGGCGACCTTGTCGAACGCCTCACCGGCCGCGTCGTCGATGGTGGTGCCGAGCATCGTGATGTCGGAGGCGATGTCGTCGACGAGGAGGATCTCGGTGTGGCCGCCGCTGACCAGCAGGGCGGCGACGCGGCGGTCGAAGCGGCCGTGCTCGAGCTGGTCGACGGCCACGTGGGCGGCGAGGTGGTTGAGGCCGTAGAGCGGCTTGTCGTGCGCCACGGCGAGCGCCTTGGCCGCGGCGACGCCGACCAGGAGGGCACCGCTGAGGCCCGGTCCGCACGTGACCGCGATGGCGTCGACGTCGCGCACGTCGAGACCCGCCTGCGCGTAGGCCTGCTCGAGCGTGGGCACCATCGCCTCGAGGTGCGCCCGGCTCGCGACCTCGGGCACGACGCCGCCGAAACGCACGTGCTCCTCGACGCTGGAGGCGACCGCGTGGGCGAGGAGCTCGGTGCCGCGGACGATGCCGACGCCGGTCTCGTCGCAGGACGACTCGATGCCGAGGACGAGGGGTTCGCTCACCGGCCCAGTGTCCCAGACCGGCCGCCGACGACGGCCCGCGGCTCAGCCCTGCGGATCGGTCCCTCGCTCGGTCGCACGGGCCGCGCGGCGGGCGGCCTTGGCGGCCTTCTCCTCGGCGTCGAGGCGTGCGGCCTCCTCAGGGGTGGGCGCGAGTCCGCCGTACCGGGCGGGAGCCCACCACTGGCCCTCAGGCGGGATCGGGTACTCGCGGATCGCCTTGTCGAGGAGGGCGGCCATGGCCTCGCGCAGCTGCTGGGTCTCCGCGACGGGGTCCTCGCCGGTCACCGGGATCGGCTCGCCCACGTGCAGCGCGATCGTCTTGCCCCGGCCCCAGATGTCGGACTCGTGGTCCTTCGTCTTCAGCAGCTGGGTGCCCCACGTGACCATGGGGATCAGCGGCACGCCGGCCTCGGCGGCCATGCGGACGGCGCCGGTCTTGAGCTCCTTGATCTCCATGGAGCGGCTGATCGTGGCCTCGGGGAAGATGCCGACGATCTCCCCGGAACGGGCGTACTCGACGGCCTTGTCGTAGGACGCCTGTCCGGCGTCGCGGTCGACCTCGATGTGGTGGAACGAGCGCATGAGCGGCCCGCTGATCGCGTGGTCGAAGGCCTCCTTCTTCGCCATGAAGCGGACGAGCCGGCCCGACGGCTGCGCGGCGAGCCCGTCGAAGACGAAGTCGACGTAGCCGATGTGGTTGGCGGCCAGGATGGCGCCGCCCTCCCGCGGGACGTGCTCCGTCCCCGACGTCTGGAACTTCATGCCGAGGACCTTGAAGAGGGTCTTGGCGGTGACGATCACCGTCGGGTACGTGTAGTCGCGCATCGGCTCAGGATAGTGCACAGATGTGCACCCAGGGGTACGAGCGCGGGACCGTGGTCAGACGTCGGGCGTGCCGGCGCTGATGTCGTCGGGGGCATCCTCGACGACGTGCACGGCGGCCTCCTCGGCGCTCGCGGCTGCGCCGTCGATGCCCACCTCGTCGCCGACGAGAGCCTTCTCGGTGTCCTCGCCGAGACCCTCGTCGGGCGCGACGAGGCGGCCGGAGCGGTCGTCGCCGATCTCGGGGTCGCCCAGCTCGTTGGCGTTGCCCTCGGGGTCGACGTCGGCGTAGGGGTCGACGTCGGGCTCCTCCTGGGCGATGCGCTGGTCGAGCGTCTCCCCCTCGAGGGCCTCGTCCGCCGTGGTGCCGAAGCCCTCGCCCGGGCCCCACTTCTCGGCCGGCGAGTAGCCCTCGTCGAGGACGTCGTCGACACCGCGGTCGACGAGCGTGTCGTCGGGCTGGAGCTGGTCGAGCACCTCCGAGTCGTCGCGGTTCTCCTGGGTGTCGTCAAACTCGAGGGGTCCGTCAGTCATGCGTCCAGCCTTCCACGGCGCCGACGCGACGCAACCGCTGCGACGACCGCGACGAGCACGATCGCCGCGACCGCGACGGCGACCGCCTGGCCCCGGTCCGTGCCGCTGCGCAGCGCAGCGAGGAAGACGCCCGCCCCCACGGTGCTCCAGACGGTGGCCCAGAGCGCCGCGCCGGGCACGAGCCCGACGAGGTAGCGGGGCACGGACATGCGTGCCAGGCCGGCGCCGGCGTTGACGACCGTCTGCGCCCCGACGGTGAGGAAGCTCGCGGTGACGACCGGCGGTCCCCATCGCTCGACGCGGTCGACGGCGGCCTGGAGGCGCGGGCCGGGCGCTCGGCGACGCAGCACGCCGGCGGCCACGAGTCGACCGATGCCGTAGGTGGCGCCTGCACGCAGCAGCACGATCGCGAAGAGCGTGAGCCAGGCCCACGCCCACGGCCAGGAGCGGATCTGCTCGGTCACGGCCGCTCCCCCGTCAGCCCGACCTGCAGCACGAGGGCGTCACGGCCGCCGGCGTAGTAGCCGCGTCGCCGGGAGAGGTGCTCGAACCCGTGCGCGGCGTAGAGCGCGAGGGCGGCCCCGTTGTCGGCGGCCACCTCGAGCAGCATGCGGTCCGCGCCACGGTCGCGCGCGGCGGCCCGGCCGGCCTCGACCAGCTGCGAGGCCAGGCCACGCCGGCGGTGCGTCGACGCGACGGCCACGCGGTGCAGGTCGGCGACGTCGGCCACCACGCCGACGTCGACGTACCCGACCACGGTGGCGTCGGTCTCGGCGACGAGCACCGCCCGGTCGGGGTGCGCGATCTCCGCGCGCAACGTCGGCTCGGACCACGCGTCGGCCGCGAAGGCCTGCCCCTCCAGCGCGAGCAGGACGGGCAGGTCGGTCTCGAGCGCCGGCCGGATCACCGCACCGGTGCCGCTGGCTGCGCGTCGGGGCGGCGCAGGTAGAGCGGCTCGAGCCCGAGCACCTCGACGTGCCCCCGTACGACGCCCTCGGCGAGCGCGGCGGCGGACGGGTCGAGCGGACCGTCGGCGGCGTCGAGCAGGTCGGCGTAGAGCGTGGCGCCGCGTCCGACGACGGGCAGGCCGGGGTGGAGCCTCGCGAGCTCGGCGGGCTTGTCGACGTGGGGACCGTCGACCCGGCGCGGGACGCCGTCGGCGTCGGGCACGTACCGGGCCCAGTAGACCTCCTTGCGCCGCGCGTCGATGGCGACGAGGTGCTCGCTTCCGAGGCCGGCGTCGAGGGCGAGGGCGTCGAGCGAGCAGACGCCGTGGCTCGTGAGGCCCAGGGTCGCGGCGAGCGTGCGAGCGGTCACGATGCCGACGCGCAGCCCGGTGAACGGTCCCGGACCCACCCCGACGGCGACGTCGGTGAGGTCCGCGGTGCCGCGCCCGGCGTCGGCGAGGGCGTCGCGCACCGCCGGCGCGAGCAGCTCCCCGTGCGCCATCGTCCCCTCGCCCCGCGCCGACCCGACGACCCGGTCACCGTCGTGCACGGCGACGCTCACCGCAGGTCCGGACGTGTCGATCGCGAGCAGCAGCACACGGGTGAGCCTACCCTCACCTCCCGCCCCGTCCCGTCGGGCCGGAGCTGGAGGTCGGGCCGGCTCGGCGTCGTCCTGCGGGCGCGTGGGCGCGGGTCGGCGTCGTGCTGCGGCTGCGTGGGCGCGGCTTGCTGCTCGGGTGGGGGTGCGTCGGCGTGGCTTGTCCCTCGGGTGGGGCTGCGCTGGTGCGGCTTCGACTCGTCCTGCGCTCCGAAAGGGCCTCGACCGGGCGGCTGGGCGGGGGCCGGCTTCGGGTCTCGGGCTGTGGCCCGCGTGGAACGCAAGAATCTGCGTTCGTGCGCTGGGACTCCAAGGATGCTGCGTTTGCTACGGGATCCCGTAGCAAACGCAGAAGCCTTCGCCCTCGAACGCGCGAAGGCAGAATCGTGGGCGCCCTTTGCGTTGGGGAGACGAAGGATTCTTCCTTCTCGTGGAACGGTCCACGAGAAGGAAGAATCCTTCACACGTCTGGCCCCGCAGCGGTGGATCTGCCACCTCAAGAGCGCTCAGAAGGTGGCAGATCCACCGCCCGGACGCGCAAACGCAGAATCTTGCGCCGAGCACGCGCAAAGGAAGAATCCTGCGTCACCCGAGGGCCCAGACCGGCCCCCGAGACCCAAAGCCACCCCCGGACCCGCTGCCGGTCGAGGCCCTTTCGGAGATGACACCCAGCGCCAGCCGAAGCAGCGCACCAGCACGACGAGACCCCCGCAGGCAGCGCACCAGCAACCACAGACCCGAGGAGGCAGCGCACCAGCAAGGTCACGACGCCCCGGACTGCTCGGGCTCAGTCCTCAGCAGGCGCCTCGTCGGCGATCGGCTCGTCCTTCGCCTCGTCCTCCGGCTCCTCGCGCGGCGGGCCCTCGGCGAGCAGTCTCTTGAAGGCTGCCTCGTCGAGGATCGGCACGCCCAGCTGCTCGGCCTTGTCGGCCTTGGAGCCGGGGTTGTCGCCGACGACGACGTAGTCGGTCTTCTTGCTCACCGACCCGGCGGCCTTGCCGCCGTGCTCGAGGATCGTCTCCTTGACGGAGTCGCGGGTGAAGTCCTCGAGCGAGCCGGTGACGACGATGGTGAGGCCGTCGAGCGTGCCGCCGCCGGTGGACGCCGCACCGGGACCAGGGTGGTCCGGGATCGCGAACCGCACCCCGGCGGCACTCCAACGGTCCAGGATCTCCTGGTGCCAGTCGACGGCGAGCCACTCCAGCAGCGAGTCGGCGATGATCGGGCCGACACCGTCGACCTGCGCGAGCGTGTCGCGGTCGGCCTCGCGGATCGCCTGCAGGGAGCCGAAGTACTGCGCCAGCGCTCGCGCCGCGACCGGGCCGACGTGCCGGATCGACAGCGCCACGAGCTGGCGCCAGAAGTCCTTCGTCTTGGCCTTCTCGAGCTCCTCGACCAGCGTCAACGCCTGGGCGGACGGATGCAGGACGCGGTGGTCCTTGCGCACGCCCGCGGCCCGACGCTCGGCGGGCGACGCGTCCTCGTACCCGGGCGGGTAGGTCACCTCGACCCGCTGGAACGGCGCACGACGCACCGGCTCCCCCGTGCGCTCGTCGATGCGCGGCTCGCCGGTCTCCGCGTCGCGCACCACCACCTCGATCGGCACGAGCGTGTCGAGGTCGAGGTCGAACAGGCCCGCCTCGCTGCGCAGCGGAGGCTCCTCCGGGACCGTCGGCTGCGTGAGCGCAGCGGCCGTGACCTCGCCGAGGGCCTCGATGTCGAGCGCACCCCGCGACCCCACGTGCTCGACGCGACCGCGCACCTGCGCCGGGCAGGTCTGCGCGTTCGGGCACCGCAGGTCGACGTCGCCCTCCTTCATGGGGCGCAGCGGCGTGCCGCAGACCGGGCAGTCGTCGGGCATGACGAACTCGACCTCGCTGCCGTCGCGCAGGTCCACCACGGGCCCCAGCACCTCCGGGATGACGTCGCCGGCCTTGCGCAGGACGACGGTGTCGCCGATGAGGACCCCCTTCTGGCGCACGACGTCCTTGTTGTGCAAGGTCGCCTGCCGCACGACGCTGCCGGCGACCTGCGCCGGCTCCATGACGGCGAACGGCGTGGCCCGGCCGGTGCGGCCGACGGACACCACGATGTCGAGCAGACGCGTGTGCACCTCCTCCGGCGGGAACTTGTACGCGATCGCCCAGCGGGGAGCGCGACTCGTCTCGCCGAGCTCGGGGTGCAGCGCCAGCTCGTCGACCTTGACGACGACCCCGTCGATCTCGTGCTCGATCGCGTGCCGGTCCTCGCCGAGCTCGGCGACGCGCGCCAGGAGGTCCTCGACGGAGTCGTAGACCCGCGAGTGCGGGCTGGTGGGCAGGCCCCACGACGCGAGGAGCTCGTAGACCTCGCTCTGCGCGGCCACCGGCGGGCGCTCCCAAGCGCCGATGCCGTGCACGTAGAGCGAGAGCGCCTCGATCCGCGCCTCCCCCGCCTCGCGCTCGAGCCCGTCCTTCTTGCCCAGCAGCTGGCGCAGGCCGCCGCTGGCCGCGTTGCGCGGGTTGGCGAAGGCCGGGAACCGACGCGCGGCGGCTGCCTCGGCCCGGTCCTGCTCGACCCCTCGCCCGGTCATCTCGGCCACGACCCGGTCGCGCAGGTCGGCCTGGAGCGCGTTGAGCCGCTCGAACGCGGCGACCGCGATGAACACCTCCCCGCGCACCTCCACCAGCGGGGGGTGCCCCTTGCCCTCGAGTCGTCGAGGGATGCCCGGCAGCCGCACGGCGTTGGTGGTGACGTCCTCGCCGACCCTGCCGTCACCGCGTGTCGCGGCGCTGACGAGGCGGCCGTGCTCGTAGCGCAGGGACAGGGCCAGCCCGTCGATCTTGACCTCGGTGAGCCAGCGGACGTCCCGCCCGGCGGAGGCGCGGGTCTTCTCGCACCACGCGGTGAGCTCCTCGGGCGAGAAGACGTTGTCGAGGCTCAGCATGCGCTCCGCGTGCTCGACCGGCGCGAGCTCGGAGCTGCGGGCGGCGCCGACCGACAGCGTCGGCGAGTCCTGGCCCTGCACCTCGGGGTGCAGCCGCTCGAGCGCCTCGAGCCGGTGCATCCAGGCGTCGTAGGTCTGGTCGTCGACCCGCGAGTCGTCGTTGCCGTAGTAGGCGTCGCGAGCGCCGTTGATGCGCTCGACGAGCTGCTCGGCCTCGGCGCGCGCCTCGTCGAGGGTCAGGTCCAACGGGTTCTGCGGCGCCTCGGTCACGTCGTTCATCCTAGGACCGACCTCGGACGTCCACCCCTCGTCGACGGGACGTCGGACGAGCCGCGGGTGCGACGTCGGCACCGACCTGACACGGTGGACGCATGAGCAGCCGCCGTCTCGTCCCGATCGTCCTCGGAGCCCTGCTCGTCGTGGCGGGCCTCGTCGGGTTCTTCGTCCTCGACGGGCTGGCGGCCGACCTGGCGTGCGGGGTCGCCGTGGTGATCGGCATCGCCGTCGTGCGCCTCGGGTCGCGACCGGACCCCGACGAGATCGTCTAGCGGGACCTCAGCGGGCCAGTCCCACGGCCTCCGCCAGCACGCGGCGGGCGAAGGCGGGAGAGGCGCCGGCGAGACCGCACGCCGGCGTGACCACGACGCGGTCGTGCCAGGCGTCCTCGCCGAACCCGAGACGGCCGGTCCAGGCCTCGATCCGACGCCGCGCGGCGGCGGGGTCGAACGCGACGTCGCTCGACGGCAGCGCCCCGACCCAGAGGTCCGTACCCGCCTCGAACGCCTCGGCCCACGCGTCCAGAGCGTCGGCCGCCTCGACGAGGCCGAGGTCGAAGGCGATCGCGTCGAACCCGACGCCGCGCAGCAGCGAGACCGGCACGTCGGGCGCGCAGCAGTGCACCACGGGCGTCGCGCCGGCCTCGCGGACGGCGTCGACGACGACCCGCAGCAGCGCGTCGGCCTCGGGGAGGTCGATGGTGCGGTAGCGCCCGAAGCCCGACGAGGTCGGGACCCGCGCCGCCAGCACGGCGGGCAGAGCCGGTTCGTCGACCTGCAGCACGAGGGGCGAGCGCGGGAACCGACGACGCAGCGACGCCACGTGGTCGGCCGCTCCGGACGCGAGCGCGTGGGCGAGGTCGCGTCGCGCCCCGTGGTCCGCCAGGACCTTCTCGCCACGCTGGAGCTCGACGGTGGCCGCCAACGTCCAGGGGCCGGCCAGCTGCTGCTTGACGGTGCCCTCGCGGTCCTGGGCGATCTCCTCCAGGACGTCGAGGTCCTGGGCGAGCAGGGAGCGTGCGCGTCGGTGGTCGACCCCCGACGCGTCGAGCAGGCGCCACCCGGCGGGCTGCAGGTCCGCGCCCAGCCCGTCGAGCACGGCGAGCGACCTGCCGACCATCTGGGCGGCCACGCCCCGCGCCGGCAGCTCGGGGACGAACACGAGGTCGTCGAGGGTCCCGAGCACCATCGCCGCGCTCTCGGCGTAGTCCTCGCCGGGAAGGGAGCCGATCCCGGTCGCCCTCACCGGCCGTCCCCGGCGCCGACCTCGACACGCGCCGTGGCGGTGATGGTCGCCGAGCCGACCACGCGGGTGCCGACGTACACGACCACGGCCTGCCCCGGGGCGATGCCCTCGGCGGGGTCGTGCAGCCGCACCCGGACCAGGTCGCCCTCGACCTCGACGCGTGCTCGGTGCTCGGCACCGTGGGCACGCAGCTGCACGGTGCACTCGAGCGGGTCGCTCGGGGCCGTGCCGCACCACAGGGGCCGCCGAGCCTCCAACGCGTCGACGAGGAGGTGCTCGCGCGGACCCACGGTCACCGTGCCCGACACCGGCTCGATGTCGAGCACGAACCGCGGCTTGCCGTCGTCGGCCGGGACACCCAGCCGGAGGCCGCGACGCTGACCGATCGTGTACGCGTACGCGCCGTCGTGCTCGCGCAGGACGGCCCCGTCCTCGTCCACGATCGTCCCGGGGCGAGGGCCGAGGCGCTCCGCCAGCCAGCCGGCGTTGTCGCCGTCCGCGACGAAGCAGATGTCGTGGCTGTCGGGCTTGGTGGCCACCTGCAGGCCCCGCCGGGCGGCCTCGGCGCGCACGTCGGACTTGACCGAGTCGCCGAGCGGGAAGTACGAGTGCCGCAGCTGCTCCTGGGTGAGCACGCCGAGCACGTAGCTCTGGTCCTTCCCCGCGTCCTGTGCGCGGTGGAGCTCAGCGGTGTGCTCGGACGAGGGGCTGCCGGCGGCGGTCACCAGGCGGGCGTAGTGGCCGGTCACGACGCCGTCGAAGCCCAGCGCGAGCGCGCGGTCGAGGACGGCGGCGAACTTGATCTTCTCGTTGCAGCGCAGGCACGGGTTGGGCGTGCGGCCGGCGGCGTACTCGGCGACGAAGTCGTCGACCACCTCGTCGGCGAACTCGGTGCTCATGTCCCACACGTAGAACGGGATGCCGAGCACGTCGGCGGCCCGACGGGCGTCGCCGGCGTCCTCGATGGAGCAGCAGCCCCGGGCACCGGAGCGGTAGGAGCGCGGGTTGCGGCTCAGCGCCAGGTGCACCCCGGTGACGTCGTGCCCGGCCTCGACCGCCCGTGCCGCGGCGACGGCGGAGTCGACACCGCCCGACATGGCGGCGACGAGTCGTGCCATCAGCGTCCCCTGACGAGGGAGGCCGTGACGGCGCGCTCGTGCACCTGCGGGAGCGCGGCCAGCAGACGGTCGACGTCGGCCTCGGTGGTGGTGTGGCCGAGGCTGAGCCGCAGCGACCCGCGCGCGGCAGCGTCGTCGTAGCCCATCGCGAGCAGCACGTGGCTGGGCTGCGGCACGCCCGCCTGGCAGGCCGACCCCGTGGACACCTCGATGCCCTGCGCGTCGAGCAGCATGAGCATCGCGTCGCCCTCGCAGCCCGGGAACGTCACGTGGGCGATGTTCGGGAGCCGGTGGTGCGGTCCGGGCTCGGGGTCGCCGTTGACCACGGCGTCCGGGACGGCCTGGACGAGACCCGTCACCAGGCGCTGCCGGAGGCGCTCGATCCGCGCCGAGACCTCCGCCTGTCGCTCGACGGTGATCTCGAGCGCCCGCGCGAACGCAGCGATCAGCGCGACGCCGACGGTTCCGGAGCGCAGGTCGCGCTCCTGCCCGCCGCCGTGCACCAGGGGCACGGGGGCCACCTCGCGTCGCACCAGCAGCGCTCCCACCCCGACGGGCCCGCCGAGCTTGTGGGCGGTGACCGTCATCGCGTCGAGCCCCGAGGCGGCGAAGTCGAGGGGCAGGTACCCGGCAGCCTGCACGGCGTCGCTGTGCACCGGGACGTCGTGGCGCTGCGCCAGGGCGACGACCTCGTCGACCGGCTGCACGGTCCCCATCTCGTTGTTGGCCCACATGGTGGTCACGACGGCGACGGACGCGGGATCGGCCTCGATCTGCTCGCGCAGCCGCTCGACGACGACCCGTCCCTGCCGGTCGACGGGCGTCGTGTCGATACGGGCACCCTCGTGCGCGGCCAGCCAGGTGACGGGGTCGAGCAGGGCGTGGTGCTCGATGGAGCTGAAGAGCACCCGGTCACGCGCGGGGTCGGCGTCGCGACGTGCCCAGTACAGGCCCTTGATGGCGAGGTTGTTCGCCTCGGTGCCACCGGAGGTGAAGACGACCTCGGACGGACGGGCGCCGAGGCACTCCGCGATGACCTCGCGCGACTCCTCCACGACCCGACGCGCGGCACGTCCCGACGCGTGCAGGCTCGACGCGTTGCCCGTGCGCGCCAGCTGCTCGGTGAGCACCTGCGCGGCCTCGGGGTGCATCGGCGTGGTGGCCGCGTGGTCGAGGTAGACCGCGGGAGCCCGCTCGCTGTTCTCGGAGGTCATGACCCCACCAGGGTAGACCGACGCGCCACCGCGTCGTCGCGCGCTGGCGACGACGCGCTCACGGAGCGCAGACCTCGGCCAGCGCCTGCACGGCGTCCGCGAGCTGGTCGTCGGTCACCGAGCGCCCGAAGGTGAAGCGGACCGCCGTCTGCGCCACCTCCGCCGGCACCCCCATGGCGACGAGCACGTGGCTCGGCTCGTCGCTGCCCGCGTGGCACGCGGACCCGCTGGAGCAGACGACGCCCCGGCGCTCGAGGTCGAGCAGCACCGACTCCCCCGACCGGCCGGGGAGCACGAACGACGCATGACCGGGGAGACGCCGCGCAGGGTGTCCCGTCAGCGCGGAGCCCGGCACCGACTGCAGCACCGCCCCCACGAAGCGATCGCGCCGAGCAGCCACCTCCGCGGCCGACGTGCCGGCCGAGCGCGTGAGGCGCAGCGCAGCCGAGAGACCGACGGCTCCCGCCACGTCCTCCGTGCCGGAGCGTCGTCCGCCCTGCTGCCCCCCGCCGTGCACGAGCGGCTCGACGCGCACGCCTCGACGGACCCAGAGCAGCCCGACGCCCTTCGGCCCGCCGAGCTTGTGCGCGGAGAGGCTGAGCGCCTGGACGCCGAGAGCGCCGACGTCGAGCGTCAGCCCGTCGTGGGCGGCCCAGGCGGCCGACTGCACCGCGTCGGTGTGGAACGGCACCCCCCGTCGCGCCGCCACCTCGGCCAGCGCCGCGACCGGCTGGACCGTGCCGACCTCGTTGCTGGCGTGCTGCACGCTCACCAGCGTCGTGTCGTCGCGCAGGACCGCTGCGAGGGCGTCCGGGTCGACGAGACCCTCGCCGTCGACCCCGAGCTCGGTGACCTCGTAGCCGATGCGACCGAGCCAGCGCGCCGACTCCAGCACCGCCGGGTGCTCGACGGCGCTCACGACGACGTGGCGGCCCCGAGGCTGCGCGAGCGCGATGCCCTTGACCGCCGTGTTCGCCGCCTCGGTGCCGCCGGAGGTGAACGTGACCTCGCCGGGTCGCGCGCCCAGAGCCTGTGCGGCGTCGGCCCGCGCCTGCTCCAGCCCGGCGCGGGCAGCCTCGCCGATCTCGTGGTGGCTCGACGGGTTGCCGAACGCCGGGCCCAGGTAGGGACCCATGGCGGCCAGCACGTCGCGCCGCAGAGGCGTCGTCGCCGCCTCGTCGAGGTAGATCACCGTGCTGGTCCCGCCGCGGACGGCTCGGCACCCCGGCCCCCGCCGGGACCGCCGACCTCGAGGTCGAGCCCGAGGTCGAGCGCGCGGACGGAGTGGGTCAGGGCGCCGACGCTGATCACGTCGACGCCGGTGCGCGCCACGTCGCCGACGGTCTCGAGGGTGATGCCGCCGCTCGCCTCGATGATCGCGCGGCCCGCGACGAGCTCCACCCCGGCGCGCAGCTCGTCGAGCGTGAAGTTGTCGAGCATGATCGTGTCGACCCCGCCGGCGAGCACGGCCTCCACCTGGTCCAGCCGGTCGACCTCGACCTCGACGTGCGTCGTGTGGGGCAGCTGTTCGCGCGCGCTGCGGATGGCCGCGGTCACGTCGCCGACGAGCGCCAGGTGGTTGTCCTTCGCCATCACGGCGTCCGACAGCGAGAAGCGGTGGTTGCGTCCCCCGCCGCAGCGGACCGCGTGCCGCTCCAGCGCCCGCAGGCCGGGCGTGGTCTTGCGCGTGTCGACGACCCGCACGTCCGTGCCCTCGACCGCCTCCACGTACCGGGCCGTGAGGGTGGCGATGCCGCACATGCGCTGGACGAGGTTGAGGGCCACGCGCTCACCGCGCAGCACGGCCCGCGCGGGGCCCTCGACCGTCGCGAGGACGTCACCTGCGGCGAACCGCTCCGCGTCGGCACGCAGGACCTCGACCACGACGGCCGGGTCGACCACGGTGAACGTCTCGACGAGCACGTCGGCGCCCGCCATGACGCCGGCCTCGCGAGCCACGACCGAGGCTCGCGCGACGGCGGTCGCCGGCACGAACACCTCCGATGTCAGGTCGCCCGACGGTGCGTCCTCGTCGAGGGCGACGTCGACGACGCGACGTACCTGGCGCCGCGTCAGCACGACGCCCCCGCCGTCGCCCCGACGCGGGGCTGCGCGATGCTCCGGGCCAGGACCACGCCACTGTGCCGGGCCACCGGTCCGGGAGCGGGCGCGTCGGTGCGGAAGTGGCCGCCGCGCGACTCCCGACGCTCCAGCGCCGAGACGACCAGTGCCCGGCCGACGGTGCGCAGGTTCGCGTCCTCGACCGCCTTCACGTCGCCACCGGAGGCGACGCCGGCCTCCGCCCGCTGCAGGGTCTCGGCCGCGTGCCGCAGTCCCACCTCGTCGCGCCGCAGACCGGCCGTGTCCCACAGCAGCCGCTGCAGGTCGGTCCGGGTGAGCGGCAGCGGGTCGTCGACGTCCGCCGCAGGCACGACGACCGGCTCCGCCCACGTGTCGTCGAAGTCCCGCGCCGCCGCCGGCGCGGCCACGGCGGCCTCGACCACACGACGTCCGTACACCGCACCCTCGAGCAGGGAGTTGGACGCGAGCCGGTTGGCACCGTGCAGCCCGTTGCAGGCGACCTCGCCGACAGCCAGCAGACCGGGCAGCGACGTGCGTCCCCACAGGTCGGTGCGCACCCCGCCCATGAAGTAGTGGGCCGCCGGGGCGACCGGGACCGGCTCACGGGCCCAGTCGAGCCCGAACGAGCGGACGGACGCGTCAATGGTCGGGAAGCGGCGCGCGAGGAACTCGGCTCCCAGCGCGGTGGCGTCGAGCAGGACGGGCGCGCCGCCCTGGCGGCTCATCTGCTCGGCGATGCCCCGTGCCACGACGTCGCGCGGGGCGAGCTCGGCGTCGGGGTGGACGTCGAGCATGAACCGGTGGCCGTCGGCGGCGCGCAGCACCGCACCCTCGCCCCGCACGGCCTCGGACACGAGCGGGCTGCCCGGCACCGCGAGGGCGGTCGGGTGGAACTGGTAGAGCTCGAGGTCGGCCGCGACCGCCCCAGCGCGCAGCGCCATCGCCAGGCCGTCGCCGGTGGCCACCGCGGGGTTGGTCGTGTACGGGTACAGCTGCCCCGCTCCCCCGGTGGCGAGCACCACCTGGTCGCCGTGCACCACCGTGCCGTCGAGGAGCACGACACCGTGGACCACGCCGTCGTGGACGACGAGGTCGACAGCCATCGTCCGCTCACGCACCTCGACGCTGCTCGAGCGCACCCGCTCGACCAGGGCGTCGGAGATGGCCGCGCCCGTCGCGTCACCGCCGGCGTGCAGGATCCGTCCGTGGGAGTGGGCGGCCTCCAGACCTCGGGCGAGCTCGCCGTGGTGCACGTCGAAGCGCACCCCGCGCCGCACAAGGGCAGCGACGGCGTCCGGACCTGCCGCGCAGAGCACCTGCACGGCCTCCTCGTCGGACAGCCCGGCACCGGCGGCCAGCGTGTCGGCGACGTGGGACGCGACGCTGTCGGACGGGTCGGTGACCACGGCCACGCCGCCCTGGGCCCAGCTCGTGTTGCTGGTGACGAGATCGGCCTTCGTGAGCAGCGTGACCCGCACCCCGGGACGCGCTGCCGCCTCCAGCGCCGCGGTGAGCCCGGCGACGCCGCTGCCGACGACGACCACGTGGCTCACGTCAGGCACCCCTCCCGGAGACGGGGACCGGGGAGGCGTCCTTGGGCCGCGCGGCAAGCATGCGCTCGAGGGCGACCTTGGCGTCACGGGCGACGTCGTCCGGCACGACGATCTCGTTGCGGACCTCGCCCTCGATCAGGCCGTCGAGCACCCAGGCGAGGTAGCCCGGGTGGATCCGGTACATCGTCGAGCAGGGGCACACGACCGGGTCGAGGCAGAAGATCGTCCGGTCGGGGTGCTCCGCCGCGAGCCGGTTGACGAGGTTGACCTCGGTGCCGATGGCGATGACGTCGCCCGGCTGGCTGGCCGCGACGTACTTGCGGATGAGGTCGGTGGAGCCGGCGGCGTCAGCAGCGTCGACCACGGGCATCGGGCACTCGGGGTGCACGACGACCTTGACGCCGGGGTGCTCGGCGCGCGCCTGCTCGATCTGGGCGACGGTGAACCGCTTGTGCACCGAGCAGAAGCCGTGCCACAGCAGCACCTGCGCGTCGTGCAGCTGCTCCTGGGTGTTGCCGCCGAGCGGCTTGCGCGGGTTCCACATCGGCATGCGGTCCAGCGGCACGCCCAGGGCCTTGGCCGTGTTGCGGCCGAGGTGCTGGTCGGGGAAGAAGAGCACGCGGTGCGCCCGCTCGAACGCCCACTCCAGCACCGTGGCGGCGTTCGACGACGTGCAGACAATGCCCCCGTGGCGACCGCAGAACGCCTTGAGGGCGGCCGAGGAGTTCATGTAGGTGACCGGCAGGACCGGCACCTTGCCGCCGGCGTCCGGGCCCATGCCCGTGACGGGGTCGGCGTAGACGCGCTCGAGCTCCTCCCACGCCGTCTCGACGGACTCCTCGTCGGCCATGTCGGCCATGGAGCAGCCGGCGGCCAGGTTGGGCAGGATCACGTGCTGCTCCGGTCGCGCGAGGATGTCGGCGGTCTCGGCCATGAAGTGCACGCCGCAGAAGACGATCGTCTCGGCCTCGGGACGGGTGAGTGCCGCGTTGGCGAGCTGGAAGGAGTCGCCGACGAAGTCGGCGTGCTGCACGACCTCGTCGCGCTGGTAGAAGTGCCCGAGGACGACGAGTCGGTCGCCGAGCGCCTCTTTGGCCGCGCGGATCCGCTCGTGCAGGTCGGCGTCGTCCATCCGCTGGTAGGCGACGGGGAGCTGGCCGGGACGCACCACCGGCTCGGGGACGACGTCGTCCTCGGACGCGCCGGGTCCGTAGCCGGGGACGAGGTCGAAGAGCCAGGGCCCCTCGGCCAGGTCGGCGTCGCACGTGTCGCCGGGCCGTGCGGTGACGACGTCGTGGACGGAGCCGGTGGGGACGGGACCGGTGGACAGGGTGCTGGTCATCGGATCTCCTCGGGGAGAGCCGCGCGCCGGTACAGCGCGGGCGGACGGTGGCTCGTGCCGGTGAGGTAGGAGCCGGTGGGGGTGACGGTCCCGCTCGCCAGGACCTGGCGGCGGAAGTTGGCGGGGTCGAGCGGGCGGTCGAGCACGGCCTCGTGCACGGCGCGCAGGTCGGCCAGCGTGAACTCGGGCGTGACGAAGGCGAACGCGATCGGCGAGTACGTGATCTTGGCCCGCAGACGCGCCAGGGCGTAGTGGAGGATCGTGTCGTGGTCGAAGGCGAGCCCGCGCACGTCGTCGGCGACGAACCACTCGACGTTCTCGCCGTCGGTGGCTCGGGCGTCCTCGTCAGGTCGGACCAGCGCCCAGTAGACGATCGAGACCACCCGGTCCTCGGGCGAGCGGTCGACCGCGCCGAAGGAGTAGAGCTGCTCGAGGTGTCGCGGCGCGAGGCCGGTGGTGCGCTCGAGCGTGTGGCGCGCCGAGGCGGCGAGGTCCTCGTCGGGGCGCAGCGGGCCGCCCGGGAGGGCCCAGCGACCTTCGTAGGGCTCGCGGATGCGACGCACGAGCGGCAGCCACAGGGTCGTGCGGCCCGTCGTGGGATGCGGGCGCAACGCGAAGATGACCGTGGACACCGCCAGGCTGACCTGGCCGGTGTCGGTCTCGACGTCGGTGCGCATCGCTGCTCCCTTCGGGTTGACCTGACCTTAACCCCACCTTCTGGTCGGCTCAACTCGAAGTGCGGCGCATCTCACCCCTCGGGCACCCGCCAGGATGGGAGCCATGCAGATCCGCCGCCTGACCGAGGCCGACGAGGACGTCATGCGACGCCAGTTCACCGAGGCGTTCGGCGCCTTCGACCCGCCGGAGCCTCCTGTCCCCTTCATCGTCGACGGGAAGCGCTGGTGGGGCGCAGAGGTCGACGGCCGCATCGTCGCGACGGCCCTGGACCGGGAGTACGAGTCCTGGTTCGGGGGCGTCCGCGTGCCGACCGCCGGCATCGGTGGCGTCACGGTCGCGCCCGAGCACCGAGGGGCAGGGCTGCTCCGTCCGCTGTTCACGGCCATGCTCGCCGAGGCTCGTGAGCGCGGCGCGGTCGTCTCGACGTTGTACGCGACGGCGCCTGCGCTCTACCGGCGGTTCGGGTTCGAGACCGTCACCTCGCTCGACGACGTGCGCCTGCCGACCCACGCGCTCGCCGTCGGCGGCAGCACCCCCGTGCGGCGGGCCACGGCGGCCGACGACGCCGCGATCCGCGCCGTCCACGACCGCGCGGCGGCACGTGAGAACGGACCACTCGCCCGCACGGGGCCGCTGTTCACGGAGTCGCCGACCCTGCGGGTCAGCGGCGTGACCGTGGCCGAGCGCGAGGGTCAGGTCGTCGGCTACGTGTCGTGGGACCGCGGCCGCGGGTACGGCGCCGAGGGCGAGCTGCTGGTGGGACAGCTGATGGCCGACGACGCCGACGCGTCGCGCTCCCTGCTGAGCCTGCTCTCGACGTTCGCCTCGGTGACCCCGACCGTCCGGGTCCGCACCAGCGGCGTGGCGCCGTGGCAGCACCTGCTGCGCCAGGCGCACCCGGAGACGGTCTCGTCGGCCCCCTACGCGCTGGCGGTGCTCGACCCGGCCGCCCTCGGCCTGCCCCGCGTGCACCCCGGCATCGACGCCCGCCTCCCGTTCTCCGTCGACGGACGCTCCCTCACCCTCGTGGTCGCCGACGGCTCCGGGCACGTCGAGGCGACGAGCACGACCGCGGGCGGCCGCACGTTCACGCGCGGCGGGCTGGCGCTCACCTTCGCGGGCACCGCGACCTCGGCCACCCTGCGGTCCCTCGGGCACGTCGAGGGCGACGCCGCCGACGACGTCACCTGGGACCTGCTGTTCACCCGCGGCCCGGTGACGGTGCACGACTACTTCTGACGCTCACCGGAAGTCGCGCGAGCGGTGCCGACCGATGGCCGCCGCCGTCTCGGGGTACAACGACTCGATCCGCTCGATCCGCTCCGCCCGCAGGTTCGTCGCACCCTCGACGTTCTCGACGATCCCCCGCACGACCACGCCGGCCGCGTTCTGCAGCACCCGACGGTGCTGGGCCCAGACGTCGGCGAACACCACCACGTTGAGCATGCCCGTCTCGTCCTCCAGGTTGAGGAACGTGACGCCCGACGCCGTGTACGGACGCTGCTTGTGGGTGATGAGCCCGGCCACCCGGATCCGCCGACCCGTGCCGAGCGACGCGCACTCCTGCACCGCACGGACCTCCTCGCGCACCAGCAGGGGACGCAGGTGCACGAACGGGTGGTCGGTGGGCGAGATGCGCGTGGCCCACAGGTCGGCCGTGGTCAGCTCGACGTCGCTCATGCCCGGCAGCATCGGCGGCGGCGCCTGCACGGCCGTGCCCTCCAGCAGGTCGGGCGCGTCGGTGTAGCCCGCGTTCCACAGCGCCTGGCGTCTGCTGAGGCCGAACACGTCGAACGCCCCTGCCGTGGCCAGGGCCTCCATCTGCGCCACCGACAGCCCCGTGCGGCGCACCACGTCGGCCATGTCGGTGAACGCACGCTCCGCCCGGGCCGCCACGACGCGCTCGGCGTCGGCCTGTCCGATGCCCTGCACCTCCGTGAGCCCCAGCCGCACCGCGTGGTGGCCGTCGCGCCGGTGCTCGGCCAGCCGGGCCTGCAGCACGTCGCGGGCCTGCGTGTCGTCGAAGTCGCCCGTCGGGGGCTGCTCACGGTGCGTGCAGGTGGCGAGCCCCGTCGGTGCCCCGGCCCCCCGGCCCGGGACGAGGAGCTCCAGGTCGGCGTGCACCTGCGACCGGGCGATGCAGGGTCGCCGCACCTCCACCCCGTGCCGACGGGCGTCGGCGGTGAGCGACTGCGGGGAGTAGAAGCCCATCGGCTGCGAGCGCAGCAGTGCCGCCAGGAACGCCGCCGGGGCGTGCAGCTTCAGCCAGCTGCTCGCGTACACCAGCAGCCCGAAGCTCAGCGCATGGCTCTCGGCGAACCCGAAGTTCGCGAACGCCTGGATCCGTTCGTAGATGCCGTCGGCCGTCTCCCCCGTGATGCCGTGCCGCTGCATCCCCGCGTACAGGGTCTCGCGCAGTCGCTCGATCCGCTCCGTCCCCCGCTTGGAGCCCATCGCCCGTCGCAGCAGGTCCGCGTCGTCACCCGTGCAGTCGCCCACCGTCATCGCGATCTGCATGAGCTGCTCCTGGAACAACGGCACGCCCATCGTGCGCTCCAGCACCGGCTTCAGCAGCGGGTGGATGTAGTCGACCGTCTCCTTGCCCAGCCGGCGACGGATGTACGGGTGCACCGCCCCGCCCTGGATGGGACCCGGCCGGATCAGCGCGATCTCGATGACGAGGTCGTAGTAGGAGCGCGGTCGCAGTCGCGGCAGGGTGCCGATCTGGGCGCGGCTCTCGACCTGGAACACGCCGACGGAGTCGGCCAGGCACAGCATGTCGAAGACCCCCGGCTCCTCCTTGGGGATCGACGCGAGGTCCCACCGCTCCCCCGTGTGCTCGGCCAGCAGGTCGAACGTGTGCTGGATCGCCCCGAGCATCCCGAGGCCGAGCAGGTCGAACTTGACCAGTCCCATCCACGCGCAGTCGTCCTTGTCCCACTGCAGCACCGTGCGCCTGTCCATGCGGGCCCGCTCGATCGGCACCACCTCGCCCACCGGTCGCTCGGTGAGCACCATGCCACCGGAGTGGATGCCCAGGTGACGAGGCGTCTTCAGCAGCTGCTCGGCGAGCTGGCGCACCAACGGCGGCAACGGGTGGTCCTCGGCCGTCTCGATCGCCCGCCACGACTCGATGCCCTTGCTCCACGCGTCCTGCTGACCCACCGAGTAGCCCAGCGCCTTGGCGACGTCGCGGACGGCCGACCGCGGCTGGTAGCTGATCACGTTGGCCACCTGGGCGGCGTTGCGCCGGCCGAACTGGTCGTAGACCCACTGGATGATCTCCTCCCGACGGTCGGCGTCGAAGTCGACGTCGATGTCGGGCTCCTCGTCGCGGGTGGCGGCCAGGAACCGCTCGAACGGCAGGTCGTAGCGCATCGAGTCGACCGCGGTGATGCGCAGCGCGTAGCAGACCGCGGAGTTCGCGGCCGAGCCGCGACCCTGGCACAGGATCCTGCGACGCCGGGCCTCGGCGACGATGTCGTGGACGATGAGGAAGTAGCCGCAGAAGCCCTTCTCCTCGATGACGGCCAGCTCACGCTGCAGCCGCTCCTCGGCGCGGTCACGGTCGTGCGCGTAGAGCTCGTCGGCACCCTGGCGCACCAGCTCGCGCAGGTACTCCATCGGCGTGTACCCGGCGGGCACCTGGGTCTGCGGCAGTCGCGGTGCCGCTCGCCGCAGGTCGAAGGCCGCGGCCCGGGCGACGTCGACCGAGCGCGCCACCGCACCGGGGTACCGACCGAACCGCGCCTGCATCTCCGCGCCCGAGCGCAGGTACGCCTGGCCCGACGCCGCGAGCCAGCCGTCCATGTCGGCCAGGCTGCGTCGGGCCCGGACGGCCGCCATCGCCTGGGCCAGCCGGGTGCGCCCCGGGGTCGCCGCGTGCACGTTGCCGGTGGCCACCACGGGCAGGCGGTGCTCGGCGGCCAGGCCCGCCAGCACGTCGTTCACGGTGGAGTCGGTGGGTCCGGCGTGGTGGGTGAGCTCGACGTCGACCGCGTCGGCGCCGAAGAGGTCGACGAGACGGCGCAGCGCACGGGACGCGTCGGCCGGGCCGCCGGCGGCGAGCGCCTGGCGCACGAAGCCCTTGCGGCAGCCGGTGAGCACGTGCCAGTGCCCGCGGCCCTGCTCGGCCAGCTGCTCGAGGTCGTAGACCGGGCGCCCCTTCTCGTCGCCGGCCAGCTGCGCCTCGGTGATGGCGGAGGCCAGCCGGTGGTAGCCCTCCACGCCGCGGGCGAGCACGAGCAGGTGGCTGCCCTCGGGGTCGGGCACCCCCTGCTGCGGTGCCGTGAGGCCGAGCGACAGCTCCGCGCCGAACACCGTCGGCAGCCCCAGCTCCTGCGCCGCCTCGGCGAAGCGGGCCACGCCGTAGAAGCCGTCGTGGTCGGTCAGGGCCAACGCCTCCAGCCCGAGGGCGACGGCCTGCTCGACCAGGACCTCGGGTGCGCTGGCGCCGTCGAGGAAGCTGAAGTCGCTGTGGCAGTGCAGCTCGGCGTACGGGACGGTCGGCGCCTGGTCCGCGCCGTCCTGCCACCGGCCGCCACCGTCGTCCGTGGCGTCGGGAGCCCGGTAGCGCGCGCGCTTGCGGCTGAACGCGGGACCGTCCCCGCCGTCGGGGAAGCGACCGTCGACGGGGTCGGGTGCCAGGTCCTCGGTGCCGGGCACCGGGCCGCGCCGGTCGGCCCGCCGGTCCTGCGGGAGTGCGTGCGCCGGACGTCCGGAGAGCCGCGCCTCGAGCTCGCGCCAGGTGACGTCGGGGTTGTTCCAGCCCATCAGCGCCTCCCCCTCCCCCGCTGAGCGTGACGTTTCCGGGGTGGGCGACGCGTCTCCACCCCGGAAACGTCACACTCAGGGGGGTGGGTGGGCTCAGTCATAGCGGGCCTCGGTCCACCAGGTGCCGTTCTCGACGACCATGAGCCAGGCGGTCCCGTCGACGCCGACCACCTGGAAGCGGGCCACCCGACGGGCGGCGGCCTCGTCCCACCAGAGCTCGTCGACGGGCCAGGGACCGGCCCACGACGCGACGGGACGCCAGTGCTCGTCGCCCGTGGCGCGGAACCGCACCGGCTCGCAGCTGATCGCCCCGCGGCCGTCGACGCCGACCACCCGGTCGCCCGGTCCGACGACCTGGGCCGGCCTCGGGGCGGCGTACACGGTGGCCGGCGCCGGCGGCGGCACCGACCCGGGCCACGGGGCACCGACCGCCCGAGCCGGCTGCGCCTGCTCGCCCCACGTCGTCAGCAGGCGGCGGGCAGCCGGTGCCCGACCACCCTGGACCTGGGCCGCGAGCACCCCGTCGTGCCCGACCAGACCCTGCACCCGGGCGATCCCCCGCTCGACGCGCTCGTCGTCGGCAGCCAGGGTGCCGGCCCCGAACAGGACCGGGGCGTGCTCGCCCACGGGCGCGACCATCTCGGGCACCAGCCGCACGCCGCCGACCGGTCCGGGCAGCACCGTGCCCTGCAGCTGCCAGCGCACCCGGTCGACGACGTCGACGGCACCGAACCAGCGCGGGTGCGCCCAGCGTCGGGAGGAGGCGACGACGCCGTCGACCTCGACCTCGATCCCGAGCGCGGTGCACACGACACCGCGCTCGGCGAGGCGGGCGACGAACCGCTCGGCGACCGAGCGCAGGCTGAACGCGACGGTCTCGGCCCGGGAGACGGGCGGCTCGAGGACCAGGACGCCGCTCAGCTCGGGCGGCACCTCGCGGCGGGCGAGCAGCCGGGGGTCCTGCCCCGAGGCGAGCCGGTGCAGCAGGCCGCCGTGCGCCCCGAACCGGGTGTGGACGTCGGAGGGCCGCAGCGCCGCCAGGTGCGCGAGGGTGGTCAGACCCATGCGGCGCAGCAGGCTGACCACGTCGGGCGACTCGAGCACCTCGACCGGGAGCGGGGCCAGGAAGGCGGCGTCGGTGCCGGGCTCGACGACGTGGACGTCCTGCGGGGCAGCCCGGCGGGCGGCCTGCTCCGCGGCGAACAGGGTGTCGGCGACGCCGAGCCGCACGTCCCACACCGCGAGCGAGACGACCCGCTCGGCGACGACGGCCGCCGCCTGCTCCTCCCCGCCGTAGAAGCGGGCGGGCACGGGCAGCGCGCACAGCCCGGGACGCAACGGCGTGACCGCGGGGCTGAGCTCCTCGACGCCGAGCAGCACCTCCTCGAACGAGCGCGCCTCGACGTCGGGACGGTGGTCGGCCAGGTGCAGCTCGGGGCAGCGCGCCTGGGCGTCACGACGACGCATGCCGCGCCGCACGCCCTCGACCCGCGCGGCGTGGTTGCACGCCAGCACCTGGCCGCCCTCGAGCACAGCACCGGGCTCGTCGCGCGGCAGGTCGGGCAGGGCGGCCCGCACCGGCCAGTCGGGGCACCACACCACGAGGGTCCTCATCCGGCGCTCCGCACGATCGCGGGCTCGCGCCGGCGCACGGGTGCGACGTCGGGGCGAGCCTGCTGCACGGTGAGGTCGGCCGCGGGCAGCAGCAGGTCCCGGGTGCGGCGTGGCGCGGTGCCGCGGCGGAGCGCGACCGTGACCTCCCGCGAGCGCAGGTGTCCGTCGCCGGCACCCGGACCGGCCCAGCGGGCGGTCTCGAGGGTGAGCCGGGCGTCGCAGCGCGGCCAGTCACCCCACGGGACGAGCACGCAGCCCTGCTTGCGCAGCCGGGCCCCGAGGCGGGCCGCGTCGCCCTCGCCGACCGCCGCGGGCGGTCGGACGACCACGAGACCCACCACGTCGACGAGCGCGGCCGTGACCTCCAGCCAGCGGTCCTGCGGGTCGGGCACCAGCACCGTGCGGTGCGGGTCGACGCCCATCGCGACCGCGGCCTCGACCCCCAGGTCGGGTGCGCCGACCACCGCGCACCACGTGCCGGCCGCCGAGGGACCGGCCATGAGCAGCAGGGCCAGGCTGGCCGAGTCGACGCCGTACACCCCTCCGGTCTCCAGGCTCAGCAGACCCTCGAGGGCCGCGTGCGTGGGCACCGACTGGCGGGCGGGAGCGCCCTGCATCCGCTCGACCTCACGTCGCAGCTCGGCGACGACCTCGAGGGCGGGACGGGCGGTGGACACCCCACCATGATCGAACAGATGTTCGAACGCGTCAACTGGATCGACGCACCCCGCGCCCGGTCAGCCGGGCGCGGGGCGAGCCTCAGACGTCGTCGCCGGCCTCCACCACGCCGAGCGGGATCGACCCGCCCGGGATGGCGTCGAGGAGCATGCGCGTGTAGTCCTCGCGGGGGTTCTCGAACACCTCGGAGACGGTCGACTGCTCGACGACCTTGCCGTTCTGCATCACCAGCACGTTGTCGGCGATCTGCCGCACGACCGCGAGGTCGTGGGTGATGAACAGGTAGGACAGGCCCAGCTCGCTCTGCAGCTCGTTCAGCAGCGTCAGGATCTGCGCCTGCACCAGCACGTCGAGCGCCGAGACGGCCTCGTCGCAGATGACGACCTCCGGGTCGAGCGCGAGGGCTCGGGCGATCGCCACCCGCTGGCGCTGGCCGCCCGACAGCTCGTTCGGGTAACGCGTCATGACCGACGCCGGCAGCGACACCTTGTCGAGCAGGTCGCGGATCTTGGTCTCGCGCTCCTTGGCCGTGCCGACGCCGTGCAGCCGCAGCGGCTCCTCGATCGAGCGGTAGATGGAGTACATCGGGTCCAGCGAGGCGTACGGATTCTGGAACACCGGCTGCATCTGGCGGCGCAGCGCGAGCTGCTGGTCCTTCTTGCGCAGGGTCGTGATGTCGACGCCGTCGAACTCGACGCTGCCACTCGTGGCATCGAGCAGGCCGAGGACCATGCGGGCCACGGTCGACTTGCCCGACCCCGACTCGCCGACGATCGCGGTGGTGGTGCCGCGCTCGAGCTGGAACGAGACCTGGTCGACCGCCGTGAAGTCGGTCGACTGGCCGGGCCGGCCGCCCCGGATCTTGAAGACCTTGGTGAGGTCCTTGGCCTCGACGATCGTGCCGCGGCCCTCCCCCAGCTCGTCGTCGTGCGTCGCGACCTCGGCCGCGATCTCGGCCGCCGTCTGCACGGCCTGCTCGCGGACCTCGGCGCGCGCCTGCACCGACGAGAGCCGCTGCGAGGCGAGCGACGGCGCCGAGCTGACGAGCCGCTTGCTGTACGGGTGCTGGGGGTCCTGCAGGATCTCCAGCGCCGGCCCGGACTCCACGACCTGTCCGCGGTACATGACCACGAGGTGGTCGGCCCGCTCGGCCGCCAGGCCGAGGTCGTGGGTGATGAGCAGGACCGCGAAGCCCAGCTCGTCGGTGAGCCGGTCGAGGTGGTCGAGGATCTGCTTCTGCACCGTCACGTCGAGCGCCGACGTCGGCTCGTCGGCGATGAGCAGCTTCGGCCGCGCCGCGAGGCCCATGGCGATGAGCGCCCGCTGGCGCATGCCGCCGGAGAACTCGTGCGGGTACTGCTGAGCACGACGCTCGGCGTCGGGCAGACCGGCCTCCTCGAGCAGCTCGACGACGCGGGCGTCGGCGGCCTTGCCCTTGGCGACGCCGTTGGCCTCGAGCGACTCCTTGATCTGCGTGCCGACGCGCCACAGCGGGTTGAGGTTCGACATCGGGTCCTGCGGCACGAGGCCGATGGACGAGCCGCGCAGGGCGATGATGTCGGACTTCCTGGCGTGCGCGATGTCCTGGCCCTCGAAGAGGATCTGGCCACCGGTGATCCGTCCGGTGCCGGGCAGCAGGTCGATGATGGCGTGCGCCGTCGTCGACTTGCCCGAGCCGGACTCGCCCACGATCGCGACGGTCTGACCGGGGTAGACGGACAGGTTCGCGCCGATGACGGCGGGCACCACGGTCTTCTTGTCGGCCGCGAAGCCCACGTGGAGGTCCTTGACCTCCAGCAGCGGCTGGTCAGGGTTGAGGTCGCGGCTCATCGCTTCTTCGCCTTCGGGTCGAGGGCGTCGCGCACGGCGTCGCCGAGGAGGATGAAGCTGAACACCGTGAGCGCCAGCGCTCCGGCGGGCCAGAACATGGTGCCCAGACGCTGCCCGGCACGCACCTGGTTCTGGGAGGCGGCGATGTCGTTGCCCCACGACACGATGCTGGTCGGCAGCCCGAGGCCGAGGAACGACAGCGTCGCCTCGGCGACGATGAAGACGCCGAGCGAGACCGTCGCCGTGACGATCACCGGGGCGAGCGAGTTCGGCACCACGTGGCGGAGCAGGTTGCGCCGTGGCGTGGCACCGAGCGCACGCGCGGCGTCGACGAACTCCTGCTGCTTGGTCTCGATGACGGCACCACGGGCGATACGGGTCACCTGGGGCCAGCCGAACAGCCCCAGGGCCAGCACGATCGCGAGGACCGAGCCCCAGAAGCCGCGGTTGGGCCACACGTTGTTGAGCGCGGACAGCAGCACGATCGCGGCCAGCAGCAGCGGGATCGCGTAGAAGATGTCGCCGATGCGGGAGATGAGAGCATCGAGGAAGCCGCCGTAGAAGCCGGCCACGGCACCCGTCACCAGCCCGAGCAGCGCGACGATCAGCGTCGTGAAGACGCCGACGGCGACGGAGGCCCGGGCGCCGTAGATGACGCGCGAGTACACGTCGCAGCCCTGACGGTCGAAGCCGAGTGGGTGACCGGGCGAGGAGACCGCCAGGCTCTTGCCAGGCTGGCAGAAGCTGGGGTCGTTGCTCGTGAACAGGCCCG
Organism: Aeromicrobium sp. EU05-FHT14F07; assembly: GCF_058790455.1. Taxonomy (NCBI): domain Bacteria; kingdom Bacillati; phylum Actinomycetota; class Actinomycetes; order Propionibacteriales; family Nocardioidaceae; genus Aeromicrobium; species Aeromicrobium sp. EU05-FHT14F07. The sequence goes on along the minus strand of NZ_JBYTCR010000001.1, from coordinate 330,595 downwards.
GCACGGCGATGACCACTGCCAGGAACACGAGCAGCACGGCCGAGACCCAGAACAGCGGGTTCTTGCGCAGCTGCTTCCACGCCTCCTTCCACTGGCTCTCCGGCGGTGCCGTCGTGTCGAGGGCGCCGACGTCGTGCAGCGGGGTGTCCTCGAGGCGGGCGACGTAGCGCTCCTGCCCGGGACGGATCTTCGAGGGACGGCCGTCAGGCATAGCGGATCCTCGGGTCGAGCCAGGCGTAGAGCAGGTCCACGACGAGGCTGGTGAGCACGTAGACGAGCACCATGATGGTGACGACCGAGACGATGGTCGGGGTCTCGCCGCGTCGGACGGCCTGGAAGGCCAGGTTGCCGACACCCGGGACGTTGAAGATGCCCTCGGTCACGACCGCGCCGGCCATCAGGCCGCCCAGGTCGGCGCCGAGGAACGTCACGACGGGGATGAGGGAGTTGCGCAGCACGTGCCGGCGGTTGACCTGCCCGTCGGGCAGTCCCTTCGCGCGGGCCGTGCGCACGTGGTCGGCGGTGAGGTTCTCGATGACCGACGTGCGGGTCAGGCGCAGCACGTACGCGAACGACACGAGTCCGAGCACGATCGCCGGCAGCAGCAGCTCGCGGAACGTCGCCTGGGAACTGACCAGCGCCGGAAGCGCGCCGAGCTTGATGCCCACGAGCAGCTGGAGCACGAAGCCGAAGACGAAGATGGGGACGGCGATGACGAGCAGCGACACCACGAGCATCGTGGAGTCGAACAGCTTGCCGCGGCGCATGCCGGCGTAGAAGCCGGCGGCCACGCCGAGCACCGCCTCGATCACCAGCGCCATGAACGCGAGCTTGATCGTGACCGGGAACGCACGCTGGACGAGGTCGATCACCGGCTGCCCGCTGAACGCGGTGCCGAAGTCCAGCGTCACCGCGCCCTTGAGGAACAGCAGCCACTGCACCAGGAACGGCTTGTCGAAGTTGTACTGCTCTCGCAGTGCCTGGTAGGTGCCCTCGGGCACGGGCTTGTCTCCGAACAGCGCGACGATGGGATCGCCTGGTCGCAGGAACACCATCGCGTAGATGAGCAGCGTCGCTCCGAGGATCACCGGGATCGCTTGGAGGAGACGCTTACCGACGTACCACCACATGGGCAGGACTCCTTGTCTGAAGGGGGCGGCCGTGCCGCGACCCGCCCCGACGATACGCCGGGGGCGGAGGCACCACCGAAGGACCCGGACGCACCTGTGGGGCAACACCTGAGGTGTTGCCCCACGGGTGGTCGTGCGGGCGCCGGAGCTACTTCTTGGTGATGAGGTGCAGCTCGGGCTGGTTCTGCCAGTTGAACTCGACGTTCTCGACGTTCTTCGAGGCGGCGGCGGCCACGTTCGAGTACCACAGCGGGATGGCCGGCAGGTCCTTGAACAGAACCTCCTGGGCCTCCGACTGCAGCTCGTAGCGCTTGTCCTCGTCGGGCTCGCCGGCGATCTTCGTCATCAGGTCGTCGAACTCCTTGGAGGAGTAGTCGCCGTCGTTGGAGCCGGCACCGGTCTGGTAGAGCGGGGCCAGGTAGTTGAAGATCGACGGGTAGTCGGGCTGCCAACCGGTGCGGAAGGCGGTCTTGATGCTGCGGTTGGTGACGTCGGCGCGCAGCTCGTCGAACGTGGCGTAGGCCTGGCCCTTGGCGTCGATGCCGAGGTTGTTCTTGAGCTGGTTGGCGATCGCGTCGACCCACTCCTTGTTGCCGGCGCCGTCGCCGTTGTAGGCGATGACGAACGAACCCTTGAAGGGGGCGATGTCGTCAGCCTGGGCCCAGAGCTTCTTGGCCTCGTCGGCGTCGAAGGTCAGCACGTCGCTGCCCGGGATGTCCTTGTCGAAGCCGGGCATGACCGGCGCGGAGAAGTCCACGGCCGGCGTGCGGGTGTCGTCGAAGATGTTCTTGGTGATCTCGGGGCGGTTGATCGCCTTGGAGATCGCCTGACGACGCAGACGGCCCTCGTCGTTGGTGCCGAAGCCGGGCAGGCGCTCGGGGATGGTGACCGAGCCGAAGACCGAGCCGGGCTCGGAGATGGCCTGGACCGAGCTGTCCGACTGGAAGGTCGAGAGCGCGCTCGGCGGCACGGCGTCGAGGACGTCGAGGTCACCGGTCTGGACGGCGGTGTATGCGGTGTCCGGGTTGGTGAAGAACTTCAGCGTGACGCCGCCGTTCTTGGGCTTGCGGACGCCGTCGTACTCCTCGTTCGGGACGAGCTTGATCTGGACGTCGTGCTCCCAGGCACCCTTGCCGTCCATCTTGTACGGGCCGTTGCCGATCGGGTCCTCGCCGTAGGCCTTGATGTCCTCGAACGCGGACTCGGGCAGCGGGTAGAACGCCGAGTAGCCCAGACGCGCCGGGAAGTCGGCCTCAGGCTGGTTGAGCTCGATCGTGAAGGTCTTGTCGTCGACGACCTTGAGGCCCTCGAGCGTCTTGGCCGTCGGCTTCTCGGCCTGGACGGCGTCGAAGCCCTTGATCGGGTAGAAGAAGTAGCTGGCGAGCTGCTTGTTGGTGCTGAGCGCGCCGTAGTTCCACGCGTCGACGAACGACTTCGCGGTGACCGGCGTGCCGTCGGAGAACTTCCAGTCCTTCAGCTTCACGGTCCAGGTGACGTTGTCGTCGGACTCGATCGACTCCGCGACCTCGTTCACGCTCGAGCCGTCCTTCTGGTACGAGACCAGACCGGCGAAGAGCAGGTCGATGGCACGACCGCCACCGGTCTCGTTCGTCGACGTGGGGACGAGCGGGTTCTGGGGCTCGGTGCTGAAGTTGGTGATCACCGAGTCGCTGGACCCGGAGTCGTCACCGCCTCCGCCGCAGGCCGCCAGGACGAGGCTGCCCGCGGCGAGCAGGGCTACGCCCGCGACGCGAGTACGTCGGGAGAGACGCATGGATTCCTCCTGTGAAGATGGGTGCACGCAGTCGCGTGCGCCCCTATTGCTATCACCGGCGGACGGGCCTTCGACAGGGCCCGGAGGGGACTTCACCAACTTGCAACCTGATCAGGATGGGCCATCATGTGTGGCCCCGACGGGCCATGGACGCACGAAGGGCCCCGGACCGAGCGGTCCGGGGCCCTCGTGGTGAGGCGGGTGCTGATCAGCCCTTGCGCGCCTTCGCGGCCTCGGTGGCCTGCGGCAGGACCGTCTTGAGGTCGCCCACGACACCGAAGTCGACGAGCTCGAAGATCGGCGCCTCCTCGTCCTTGTTCACGGCGACGATGGTCTTCGAGGTCTGCATGCCGGCCCGGTGCTGGATGGCACCGGAGATGCCGTTGGCGACGTACAGCTGCGGCGAGACCGTCTTGCCGGTCTGGCCGACCTGGAAGCTGTGCGGGTACCAGCCCGAGTCGACCGCGGCGCGCGAGGCGCCGACGGCGGCACCGAGGGTGTCGGCGAAGGCCTCGACCTCGGAGAAGTCGCCGCCGGTGCCACGACCGCCGGAGACCACGATCGCGGCCTCGGTCAGCTCGGGGCGGCCCGACGCGGCCTTCTCCTTGGTGGAGACGATCTTGGCGCCCTTGGCGGCGTCGGAGACGTCGACCGAGACGGCCTCGACCGTGCCGGCGCCGGAGGCGGCCTCGGGGGCCACGGAGTTCGGCTTCACGGCGATGACCGGGATGCCCTTCGTGACCTGGGCGTCGACGGTGAAGTTCCCGGCGAACACCGACTGCGTCGTGGTGACGGTGTCGCCGTCGACCGAGACGTCGACGGCGTCGGTGATCAGGCCCGACTCGGTCTTGAGCGCCACGCGGGCGGCGATCTCCTTGCCCTCGGTGGTGGAGGGGACGAGCACCGCTGCGGCGGAGGCGTCGGTGACGATCTTGGTGAGCGCCTCGGCCTTGGGGCCGACGAGGTACTCGCCGTAGACGGCGTCGTCGAGCTGGTAGATCTTCTCGGCGCCGTGCTCGGCCAGCGAGGCCGGGACGTCTGCGCCGAAGACGACGGCCGACGGCTCGCCGATCTTGCGGGCGATCGTGAGGAGCTCGAGGCTGGGCTTGGTGGCGTTGCCGTCGACGACGTCGACGAGCACGATGACTTCGGACATCTCTCTACTCCTGCTCAGACGAACTTCTTGGAGGCGAGGAACTCGACGAGCTTCGTGCCGCCGTCGCCCTCGTCGGTGATGATCTCGCCAGCCGTGCGCGGGGGCCGCGGCTCGGTGCTGACGACCTTGGTCCAGGCGGCGTCGAGGCCGACCTCGGACGCGTCGACACCGAGGTCGGACAGGTCCCACTCCTCGACCGGCTTCTTCTTCGCGGCCATGATGCCCTTGAAGGACGGGTAGCGGGCCTCGCCGGTCTGGTCGGTGACGCTCACGACGAGCTTGCCCGAGCCCTGGACCTCCTGCGTGGCGACGTCGCCGTCGCGCTTGATCGTCACGCTGTCGCCGTCGACGGTGATCTCGCCGCCGAGGGTGACCGCGGGCAGGCCGAGACGCTCGGCGACCAGCGTCGGGACGACGCCCATGCCGCCGTCGGTGGAGGCCATGCCGAAGAACACGAAGTCGTACTCGAGCTTCTCGAGGGCCTTCGCGAGCACCAGCGAGGTGGCGAACGCGTCGGAGCCGGCGATGGCGTCGTCGTTGACGTGGACGCCCTTGTCGGCGCCCATCTGCAGGGCCTTGCGGACGGCGTCGGCGGCGTCGTCGGGGCCGACGGTCAGGACGGTGACCTCACCGTCGCCCTCCTCGACGACCTTGAGCGCCTGCTCGACGGCGTACTCGTCGAGCTCGGAGAGCAGTCCGTCGACGTTCTCACGGTCGACGGTGTTGTCGGACGAGTCGAAGGTGCGGTCGGCCGTGGCATCCGGCACGTACTTCACCGCGACGACGATGTTGGTCACGAGGACCCTCCTGTGGTCGGGGACGCGGCGTTCTACGCCGCGCTGTCGGGGACGTCCACCTTCCCACGTGGTGCTCCACGAGGTGAGGGCAGCCTTGCACCAAAGGTTACCGGCGAGTTACATACCGGGGCCAGGCGCGTCACCCATGGTATAGGTCACACCTCCCGCGCACCTGCCGTCGCAGGCGTCGCGGTCAGGACCGGGCGGGCCGGTGCAGCAGCGACGGGGCGAGGACGCCGATGGCCAGGTAGACCACCGATCCCCCGCCGTACGCCACGAACGACTCCTTGGCGGCGGCGTTCTCGCCACTGAAGGAGACCAGTCCGCGCAGGGGTTGCGTGAGCGGGTCGGCGACCGTCGCGACCGACTGGAGCACACCGGTGGACGGGTCGAAGCCGAACGCCACGAGCAGGGCCGCGAGCGCGAGCGTGACCGATGCGACCAGCCCGAGGACGCCCAGCACGACGCCGACCAGACCGATCCCCCGGCGGACCGCGGACGGACCCTCCTGCGGGACCGACGGCGGCTCCGGGACGTCGTCCGCGGCAGCGTCGTCGCGGCGCGCGACGGCGGCGGCGGCCACCTTCGCCCGGCGACGCTCGACCCGGTCCGCGCGGCGCCCTCGGGACGATCCGTCGGTCGGTGCCGCGTCGACGGGCACGCCGTCCGTGGCGGTGTCTGTGGTGGCGTCCGTGACCGGGCCGAGGGCCTCCGCACGGTGGTCCGTCGCGGACGACTCCGGGGCGTCAGGTGCTGCGGCGACCGCAGGCACCACCTGGGTCTCGACCGCGTCGGCCGGCTCCCCCGCGGGCGTCCGAGCCTCCGGGACGTCGGCGGCTCCGACCGCCTCCAGCAGCGCGGTGTCCTCCTCCGACGGCGCGGGTGCCGTGGCCGCGGTGCGCGTCACGGGACCGGAGGTGTCGGCGTCCTCGGCCGGCTCCTCGGCGGAGGGCTCGGCACGGTGGCTGCCGGGCGGGGTGGCCAGTGCCGCCCTCGCCGCTGCCTTGCTCTCCGCGCGACGCCGCGCCTTCGCCTGGGCCTCCTCCTCGGCGAGCCGTCTGGTCTCGGCGCGCTCCTGCTCGCGCTCCTCGGCGTCGGCCGCCGACTGCTCGGCCTCGAGCTGCTTGACCTCCTCGGCCCACACGCGCTCGCGCTCCCGCTCGGCGGCAGCCTCCTGGCGGGCGCGCGCACGCTCCTCGCGGGCACGCTGCTTCTCCGCCTTCGCCTCGGCACGCCGCTGTGCACGCTCGCGCCTCGCCGCGTCGCGACGGGCCGCCTTGGCTCCGCGCGACCCGGGCGCGGGCTCGGCCTCGGGTCGGCGCTCGGGGGTGTCGAGCGCAGCCTCGGCCCGCGCCAGGGGGTCCGGACGGGGGCCGCCGTGGGTCGCCGCGATCCAGGCGAGCGAGCCGGGCACGAGGTCCTCGTACGCGCGGCTGGCGCCGGGCGTGTCCGCCGGTGCGGCGGCGCCCGACGTCGCTGGTACGTCGGACGTCGCGTCGTGCTCGTCGTCCGCCTGCGCGGACGGCGCGTCGAGGCCGGCGACGATGGCGCCGGCCGTCAGGTACTCAGGATCGCCGGATGACCCTTTTTTTGGTCGGGGGGACGGCTGCCCCGGGTCCGTCGCTCACCCCCGCCGAGGCGTCGGGACCGGCCTGGCTCGACGACTCGTCGGCCGTCGGCCTCTCCTCGACGAACTCCCCCACCGCTGGTGGCTCGAGCTCCGCGAAGCTCGGCACCTGCTTGGCCGACTGGTTCGCCGCGACGATGTGCGCCTGGGCGACGCGCTCGGCCTCCGCCTCGGCGGCCGCCACCCACTGCATCGCGGTGGCCTCGGCCTCGGCCAGCTTCTCCTCGGCTGCGGATCGTGCCGCGGCGACGGCCTGCGTGAGCCGCTCCTGCGCGTCCAGCTTGGCGCGCTGCACGACCCGGTCGGCCTCGGCGCGCGCCTCCTCGATACGGCGCTGGGCGTCCTGCTCGGCCCGTTCGCCCACGGCTCGCGCCTCGGTCTCGGCCTGGGCGAGGCGGGCCGCGGCCTGCTGCTCGGCCTCGGCCAGCTTCCGCTCTGCGTCGACCCGGGCCTGCTCGGCCTCCTCGGCCTGACGACGGGCGGCCTCCTCGCGTGCCGCGGCTGCGGCCCGGGCCGCGTCGGCAGCCTCGGCCGCCACGCGCTCGGCCTCGGCCTGCGCCGTCCGCACCCGCTCCTCGGCGACCCGCTCGGCCTCGGCCAGCTTCGCCGAGGCCTGGTTGCGCTCGTCCTCGGCCTGCCGCGCCAGCTCGGCCGCCTCCGCGGTGACCCGCTCGACGTGCGCCCGCGCCTCGTCACGCTCGCGCGCCAGCTCGGCCGCGGCCTGCTCGTGCCGCTCGGCGGCCTCCGAGGCCAGCCGCTCCGCCTCCGCCTTGGCGGCGGCGAGCTGCTCGTCGGCGGAGCGCTCCGCGTCGGAGAGCCGCACGGCGATCGCGACCCGCTCCGCCGCGACCTCCTGGGCGTACTTCTCGGCCTCGGCCTTGGCGACCGCGACGTGCTCGGCGGACGTCCGCTCGGCGTCGGCGACGACCTTCTCGGCCTCGAGGCGCACCTGCTCCAGCTTGGCCTCCGCCTCGGCGCGCTCCTTCTCGAGCTGCTGCAGGGCTGCCTCGCGGTCCTGGCGCGCGGCCTCGGCGAGCTTCTGGGCCTCGGCACGCGCCTCGCTGATCCGGCGCTCCGCGTCCTGCTCGGCAGCGGCGAGACGCCGCTGCGCCGCGTCCTCGGCGTCGCGCTCGCCCTGGGCCAGACGCTCCGCAGCGGTCCGTGCTGCCTCCTCCTCGGCCTCGGCGATACGGCGCTCGGCCTCCGCCTTGGCCTCGTCGAGACGCTCCTGGGCGGCACGCTCGGCCTCCGCACGGGCTGCCTCGACACGAGCGTCAGCCTCCTGCTGGAGCTGCTCGATCTTGGCGGCGGCGGCCTGCCGCTCGCGCTCGATCTCGACCGTGACCCGCTCGGCCTCGGCACGCGCGGCGCGCACCCGCTCCTCCGCAGCCTGCTCGGCGGCTCGCAGGCGACCCTGCAGCACCTCCCGCTGCTCGGCCTCGTCGGCGCGGATGCGGGCGGCGACCTCGGCGCGCTCGCGTGCGGCCTCCTCCATGAGACGGGCGGCCTCGGCGCGGGCGGCGCTGACGCGCTGCTGCGCGGCGGCGCTGGCCGCGGCGAGCTTCTCGGCGAACGTGCTGGGGGCCGGTGCGGCCTGATCGTCCTGCGCGGGCTGCTCGGACGTCACGGTGGTCTCCTCGGCCTGGCCGGCCTCGTCGTCCGACGGGACCGTGGCGGTCGGCGTCGGCTCCTGCTCGGACGGCTCGTCCTGGGCCGGGCTCGGCTCGGCGTCGGCCTGCTCGGCCTCCGCACGCTCCGCCTCCGCCGCGGCCGCACGCTCAGCCTCCGCCTGCTCAGCGGCTGCACGCTCAGCCTCCGCCTGCTCGGCAGCGGCACGCTCGGCCTCCGCCTGCTCGGCAGCCGCACGCTCAGCCTCCGCCTGCTCCGCAGCCGCACGCTCAGCCTCCGCCTGCTCAGCGGCTGCACGCTCAGCCTCCGCCTGCTCGGCAGCGGCACGCTCAGCCTCCGCCTGCTCCGCAGCCGCACGCTCGACCTCGGCCTGCTCCGCAGCCGCACGCTCGACCTCGGCCTGCTCCGCGGCCACACGCTCAGCCTCGGCCTGCTCCGCAGCGGCCTGCTCCGCGGCCGCACGCTCGACCTCGGCCTGCTCCGCAGCGGCTGCATCAGCGTCCGACGCGGCGTCGGACTCGGGCTCGGCGAGGGAGGCGGCCGTCGGGGGCGCCCACCGTCGCGTACCCGAGGAGGACGTGTCGGCGCTGGTCTGGGACGGCTCGTCGTCGGAGTCCTCGACCGCGGGGAGCGTCTGCGTCGTCTCGGACAACGCGGCGTCGATGTGCTCGTCGTCGGTCGAGGGCGCGTCGGGCGACGGCGTCGTCTCGACCGCCGGCTGCTCGGCGGTGGCCGAGGGATCCGCAGCGGGGGCGGTCGGCTCGGACGTGGCCGCCTCGGGCGCGGGCCGCTCCTGCGGCGCGACCGGCTGCGGCTCGGGCTCGCTCGCCTGCGCGGCGGCACGCTCCTGCGCCTCGATGGCCTCCTCGGCCGCCTTGAGCGCGGGCTCCGGCTCGTCACCCTCGCGACGCCCGCGGCGTGAGGCGTTGAAGGCGCGGGCGGCGTTGCGCTCGGCACGTCGCTTCTCGGCCGCCATCTGGCGCGCGGCACGCTGGGCCGCTCGCTTGGCCCGTCGGTCGTCGGGCGCACCGCGGCGCGCGTCGTCCGCGGCAGCCTCGCTCTCACCGCCAGACTGCTCCAGCATGTCGGCAGCCACCTTCAACGGATCGGCGCGTCGACGCTCCTGCGGCTGGTTCGAACCTGAGTCGGTCATGACTACCCTTCTCGCGAGCACGGCGGCACGTCGCAGCACAGTATGCCCCATGCGTCCCTGGTGCCACAGGTGTTCCGTGGCGATGTCGAGGCGTGAGACCCAGAACCCGTAGTGGCGCCTCTCCCACGTCGGTAGGACACCGGTCAGGACCCGCTGAACGTGGCCTTGCCGGGGCCGTTCTCGACGAAGGAGTCCATGCCGGCACGACGGTCGTCCGTTGCGAACAGGCCCGTGAACTCGATCCGCTCGATCTCCAGGCCCGTCTGCAGATCCGTCTCCAGCCCGCGGTCGACCGCACTCTTCGCGGCCCGCAGCGCGAGCGCAGGTCCCCCGACGAAGCCGCGCGCCCAGGCGACGGCCGCGTCGAGCACCTCGTCGGCGGGCAGCACGCGGTCGACGAGACCGATCCGCAGCGCCTCCTGCGCGTCGACGAAGCGCCCCGTGAAGATGAGGTCCTTCGCGACCGAGGGACCCACGAGCCGCGCGAGCCGCTGGGTGCCACCGGCGCCGGGGATGATGCCGAGGAGGATCTCCGGCTGTCCGAGCTTGGCGTTCTCCGCCGCGAACCGCAGGTCGGTGGACAGGGCGAGCTCGCAGCCCCCGCCGAGGGCGAAGCCGGTGACCACGGAGACCGTCGGCTTGCCGATGGCCGCGACCGCGCGCGTGAACTCCTGCAGCAGGTGGCCGTGCCGCGCCATCTCCTGGTACGACATCGCGGCCATCTCCTTGACGTCGGCGCCCGCGGCGAACACCTTCGGACCGCCGTGCAGCACGACCGCCGCGACGTCGTCGCGCATGTCCACCTCCCGCGCCACCTCGACCAGCTCGCGCTGGACCTGCGCGTCGAGCGCGTTCATGGGCGGGCGGATGAGCTGGACGAGGGCGACCCCGTCGGTCACCTCGAGCTGGACGAGCTGCGTCACGCTGGTTCCTTCCGTCGGGCCGGCGTCGTGACACCGACCACAGGGCCGTGGCCGCGAGCATAGGAGGAGCGCCACCTGGTCCGACGCGCGGGTGAACAGGGTGCGGACCGGCCCCGAGCCACTAGCGTGTCCCCATGGTCGCTCGGGTCCCGGTGCTGGAAGTCCGTCCGTGCCTCGACCGTGGGCGCTTCCCGGCCAAGGTGGTCCCCGGCGAACCGTTGACCGTCGAGGCACTCGTCCTGCCCGACACGGTGGAGGTCGGCGCCGCGGTCGTGCTGACCGGCCCCGACGGCGAACGCCGTGACCCCGTGCCGATGCAGCACCTCGGCGACCACGTCTGGTCGGCCACCGTGTCGGCCGACGAGGTGGGCGCGTGGACCTACCACGTGGAGAGCTGGCAGGAGCCCCTGCGCACCTGGGCGGCACGGGTCGTGACCGACATCGACCACGGGGCCGACCCGGAGACCGTGCTCGCCCAGGGCAGTGCGCTCGTCCTCGCGCTCGGAGGCGAGGATCCGGCAGCTCTCGACGTCGGCGACGACCTCCTCGACACCACGACGCCGGCCCACGAGCGGCTCGCCGTCGGCCTGGCCTACGTGGCATCCCTGCCCGACCACCTCGGCCGCGCCGACGTCGGCTCGACGGACCCGCTCCCTCTGCGTGTGGATCCCGAGCGCGCCCTCGTCGGCGCCTGGTACCGCCTGGCCCCGTCCACCCCCGACGACACGCTCTCCGACGCCGCCGCGCGCCTGGACCACGTCGCCGCCCTGGGCTTCGACGTCGTCCGCCTCCCGCCGCTGCACCCCACGCGCGGCCGACCGTGGGACGCCGCCCCCGTCGTCGGTGACCACCTCGACGTCGACCCTCGCCTCGGCACCGTCGCCGACCTCGACGCGCTCGTGCAGCGCGCCCACCAGGTCGGGCTCGAGGTGGCGCTGGAGCTCACCTGGACGGTGGCTCCCGGCCACCCGTGGCTCGAGCGGCACGCGGGGTGGTTCGTGCCGACCGGTGAGGAGACCTGGCGTCTCGATCCCGACGCCGAGCCCGCCGGGGTGCTCGGGCTGGCGCTGGAGACGCTGGTCGGGTGGGCCGATCGCGGCATCGGGGCCTTCGTGGTCCGGGACGCGCAGCAGTGGCCGCTCGGGCTGTGGGAGCAGGTGCTGCGCGAGCTGGCCGTCGCGGCGCCCGACGTCCTCCTCCTGTCCGAGGGCTCGGCCAGCCCCGCGCAGGCGCACGCCCTGGCGCTGGTCGGGTTCCACCAGACGACGCCCGCGCTGCACGACGCCCTCGGCGTCGCCGACGTGGAGGACGTCCTCGCGGGTGTCGGACGCGGGTCGGTCACGCGGACGCACCTCGTCGCCGCCCCCGGCGGTGGGCGCGCCTCGACCCTGGACGACGGTGGCGCCGCCACGCGCTGCGCGTGGGCCGCGGTCGCCGCGCTGGGCAGTCCGGCGTGGGAGACCGGCAGCATGCTGGAGGCGATCGACGGACCGAGCTCGGAGCCGGAGCCCGACGTGGCCACGTTCCTCGGCCGCCTCAACGAGCTGCGCCGCGCCCACCCCGCGCTGCGCCGCCGACGCGGTCTCGTGCTGCACCGCGTCCACCACGCGGGCGTGCTCGCGTTCAGCCGGGGCGACGGCGACGACACCCTGCTCGTCGTCGTCGACCTGTTCCCCGCCTTCGCCAAGTCCGTCGGCGTGCCGGGCGCCCTCGGCGCCCCGGGAGAACGCCTGCAGGACGAGCTCGACGGCACCTGGCACACGCTCGACACGCTCACGCTCGACCCAGAGCACCCCGTGCGGGTGCTGACGGCGCGACGCTGAACGCACCGGCGTCCACGCGCCGGACCCCGCTGCGTGCCGTCGGTCGGCCGCGTACGGTGACGACGTGACCGCCATCCTGCGTGACGACGACCTCCACCTCGAGCCGACGAGCGGCGCGGACGGCCTCAGCGGCTGGTCCGTCGTCGTCGACGGTGAGCGCCGCGGCACCATTGCGCTGCTCGACGAGGGACGCGGCACCGGGTCCGTGCGCTGGAACACCGGCACCGGCGAGCAGTCGCTCGGCCTGGCCGTGCGCGCCCTGCGCCTCGTGCTCGCGCACGCGTTCGACGACCTCGCGCTGCAGAGGATCGAGGCGCGCGTGCCGGTGGACCGCACCGGTGACGTCCGCGCGGCGTCGATCAGCGGTCTACGTCGCGAGGGGATCGCGCGGGGCGCCGGCGACTCCCCCGACCGCGCCCTGCTCGCACGACTGCGCGACGACCCCCCGGCCGACAGCCGCGACGGGTTCATCGCGCTGCTGAACGCCGGTCTGCCGACGAAGCGGGTCATCTCGCAGGGGGTGCTGCGCGACGGCGAGGGCAGGGTGCTGCTCTGCCAGCTCACCTACAAGCAGGAGTGGGACCTGCCCGGAGGTGTCGTGGAGGTCGGCGAGTCGCCGTCGGAGGGGCTCGTGCGCGAGCTGGAGGAGGAGCTCGGCCTCACGTTGACCCTGCACGGCCTTCTGACCGTGAACTGGCTCCCGGCGTGGCGCGGGTGGGACGACGCGTGCGTCTTCGTCTTCGACCTGGGCGTGGCCGACGCGTCGATCGTCGACGGCATGGCGCTGCAGCCGACGGAGATCGCCGGGGTGCACTGGTGCGACGCCGACACCGTCCGCGACCGGGCGACCGCGGCCGCGACCGAGCTGCTCGACGCCCTCGCCGCGGGCGAGGTCCCGCCCTACCGCGAGGCGCCGCTCGCCCCCGACCCGCCGGTCGTCTGAGTCGTCAGGGACCCTCGGCCTCCACCACGCCGCCGTACTGCCCGATGACGCGCGGTCGCCCGGAGCCGCCGGGGATCTCGACCAGCACCTGGTGCAGGTAGCGCAGACGACCGGACGAGGAGACCCCCGACTCCAGCAGCGCCTTCTGCGGGGAGTCGTCCGGCCAGGTCACCTGGATGCCGTCGCGGACGCGGTAGGAGTCGACCCGTTCGAGGGTGGCGAAGACCAGCGCTCCCCCGTCGGCCGTCCTGAGCGCGTGGGTGACCTTCTCGGACTTCCACGTCTGGCTGAACCGGACGCCGTCGAGCGCGGCGTTGCGGCGCGCGGCGGTGCGCATCTGCGCCCGGAAGTCGTCGCTCTCGATCGTCCGCGCCTGCGACGCCGAGGGGTCCTCGAGCGCGGCGGCGTAGCGGTCGGCGGCCTCCTGCGGCGACATGCTCATGCCGGTCGCGCTGCGCGGGTCGACGGTGAGCGCGGCACCGTCGCGCTCCCGCAGCTCGGGCAGACGCGTGCTCAGCACCGTCTCGGGGCTCGCCACGAGGAACCAGGGGTCGACGGCCGACCCACGCTCGAAGACCTGCACGCGGTTGACCTTCGCGGCAGGGTCGCGGACCTCGACGACGAACCAGAGCGGGTAGGCGGTGAACCGGGGCACCGCGAGCCGCTCGACCTGGTCCGACGTGCCGTCGGACCCCACTCCGCGCGAGAGCCGCTGCGCGACGTCGAACGACCCGGTGTCGATCGCGAGCACCGCGCCGCTCTCGACGGTGGACAGCGGCTTGGGGTCCAGCAGCTTCGCGGCGGCCTCCCGCACCTGGTCGTAGCGGCTCAGCACCCGTTCGACCCCGGCCCGGTCGATCGGGACCGTCGAGGCAGGACGGTCGTCGCGCGGGCGGGGCACGGTGCAGGAGGTCAGGACCAGCACGCAGGCCAGCAGCACCACGACCGGGGCGGACCGCCGGCTCATCGGTCACGCTCCTCGTCGTCGACGACCTCGTAGTCGGCGAGCTCGTCCTCGGAGACCTCGTGCTCCACCCCGTCCTCGTCGACGAACACGTAGACGACCGGCGGGGGTGGTACGACGCGGGCGGCGGGCTCGTCGGTCGCAGCAGGCTCGGTCGCAGCAGGCCCGGTCGCAGCAGGCTCGGCCGCACCCGGGTCGAGGGCGGTGCTGTCGGGTCCTTCGGCGGCGAGCCGCTCCTGCAGCCGGGCTGCCTCCTCGGCCGTGATCTCGTGCTCGACCCCGTGCTCGTCGACGAACACGTAGACCTCCTCCTCCACGACCTCGACCTCCTCCTCCGGCTCGCTGCCGCGCTCGCGCCGCGGACGTCGCGGACCACCGGTGAACGCCACCGACCCGCGTCGCAGGAGCACCCCGGACCACGCGAGCCCCAGGCCCCCGAGCAGCGCGCCGAGACCGAGACCGAAGCCGCCCCTCACGCCGTAGGCGAAGGTGACCCGCAGGCCGGAGAGGTCCGAGGCGCCCACCGCGAGGATCGCGAGCGACACCGGCGTGTCGGGCAGGGTCGTGCTGATCGACGCACCCCCGAGTCCCGCGGAGTCGGCGATCCACCAGTCGAGTGCCGTGGGCGCGCCGGGCAGCGCCGGTCGACCGCGACGCTCCGCCGTGCGCACCGTCCAGGGGGCACGGAACGACGTGACCTCGAGCCGTCGCGTGCCGGCCAGGTAGTCCTGCACGTCGACCGTGTTGCCGAGGCCCACGAACACCGGCTTGTTGACGGGGACCTCGACCAGGACGTCGACCTGCAGCCCGCGGTAGGTGATGACGTCGGGCGCGGTGACCACGGCGACGCCGTCGGTCCGGACCGCGTGCGGTCCCGTCGTGAATCGGCTGTCTGGACCGAGGACGACCATGACGGCGGCACCGGCGAGCGCGAGCAGGAGACCGGCGACGACGAGCGGCCAGGCCAGACGTCGCGCCATCACCCCTCCTCGCCGTGGCTGCTCCCACGGCTGCCGTCGCCGCACCCTAACGCGCAGGCGAGGCCGCCGCCGTCAGAAGAGCGCCGACGCGAGGGCGCGTCGCGCGTCGGCGACACGGGGGTCGCTGGTGCCCACCACCGTGAACAGCTCCAGGAGCCGCTCACGGATCCGGTCGCGGTCGTCGCCGTGCGCGGTGCGGACCAGTCCGACGAGCCGCGCGAAGGCGTCCTCGACGTGTCCGCCGCTCACGTCGAGGTCGGCAACGAGGAGCTGCGCGTCGACGTCGTCCGGGGCGTCCGCGGCGGCCTTGCGGGCCTGCTGCAGGTCGGCGTCCTTCGTGCGGGCGAACAGCTTGACGCCGGCGAGGCGCTCGGCGACCTCGGCGTCGCCGGGGTGCTGCAGCGCGAGCCGCTCGTACTCCGCCACGGCCGTGTCGGTGTCACCGGCCGCGAACGCCGCGTCGGCCGCGGCGAACCGGGGGTCCTCCGCAGGCTCCTCGGCCTCGGCCGGCTCGACCCCGGCCGGGGTCGCGCGACCGGTCAGTCCGTTCTGCACCGCCAGCGCCACCAGCTGCTCGAGGTACTGGCGCACCTCGGTCTCCTCGGCGAGGCCCTGGAACAGCGGCACCGGCTGGCCCTTCACGAGACCGACGACGACGGGGACGCCCTGCGCCTGGAGCGCCTGGGCGATTGCCGGGTTGGCGTCGATGTCGACCGCCGCGAGGAGGACCCGTCCCTCGAGCGTGTCGACGACCCGCGCGAGGAGGTCGACGAAGTCGCGGCTCTGCGGTGCGCGGGGAGACCACAGGGCGAGCACGACGACGTGCTGCATGGACGCCTCGAGCGCGACGGTCTGGAAGGTCTGCTCCGACACGTCGACCGTGTAGCCGCCGCCGGGGCCCGACGGAGCGCCCGCCGGGGCGGACGGCTTGGCCAGGGCGGAGAGGTCGATGGCACCGGGACGCGAGAAGCTCATGGGCCCATCCTAGGAACCCACCCCCGGAGTCGGGTCGGCTGTCCGCGCGCCCCGTTCGTCAGCGACCGTCGGGCAGCGGCCGCGGGCCGTCCGGTCGCGGTCCGCGCAACCCGGCTCGCTGCACGACCCGCTGGATCGTCAGGTCGCGCTCGTCGGGGTCGCCGATGTAGCGGATGTCGCGCAGTCCCTGCGCCTGCGCGGCGGACTCGAACACGAAGTGCCCGTAGCCCAGCAGGCGACCCACGAACGGCTTCTCGACCGTGATGTCGAGGATGCGGGTGATCGGCATCGTCGCGATGCGCACCGAGAAGACGCCCGACGCGCGGAAGACGCGCATGTTCGTGATGACGAAGACGTCGCGGTGCTCCCGCGCGACGCAGTAGAGCGCGTACCCGAGGCCGCCGGCAGCCAGCAGCAGGAACAACCAGCCGAGCTGGATCGGACCGACGAACGCGAGCACGCCGACGAGCAGCGCGGCCAGCGCCACGGCCGCGGGGCGCAGGTACACGACACCGTGCTTGCGCACGAGGTCGATGACGTGCTCACCCTCCTCAGCGAGGAGGTGGCCCTCGACGTCCTGGTCCGGGATCCGCGCCAGCAGGGCGGCCAGCGCGGAGCTGCCCAGCACGGGGACTACCGGGTGAGCTCGTCGACGAAGATGAAGACCTGCCCGAAGGCGTCGATGACCGCGTTGACCGCTCCGCTGACCGCGTCGGCAGCACCAGCGGGCGCGGTCAGCAGGTAGTAGACCACGAACGCGGCGACGAGGAGCACGAGGACCTTCTTCAGCACGGCACCATTCCTACCCCAGGCCGGCCCCGTGTCCCGGCAGGCGCGCCCGGCGTGGCCCGTCCCACGTCAGCGGGTCCCGGGCGTCGGTCTCACTGGACCACGTCGAGCAGCACGTCCGCCGCGGCGAACGGATCCTGCTCGCCGGCCAGCACCTCGGCGGCGAGGTCGTCCAGCCGGGCGTCGGCGCCGACGTGCCCGAACCGCTCCCGCAGCTCGTGGACGGCGACCGCCTCGATCTCCCGTCGCGTCCGGGCGAGCCTGCGTCGGCGCAGCTCGCCGCTGGCGTCCTGGTGCGCCCGGTGACGGTCGATCTCCGTCACCACGTCGTCGATGCCCTCGCCGCGCGAGGCAACGGTGAGGACGATCGGCGGCTTCCAGGCACCCTCCGGCCGCTCGGCCATGGCGACCATGGAACGCAGCTCCCGCCGGGTGGACTGTGCACCGTCGCGATCGGCCTTGTTGACGACGAAGACGTCGCCCACCTCCAGGATGCCGGCCTTCGCGGCCTGGATGCCGTCGCCCATGCCCGGCGCCAGCAGGACGAGCGTCGTGTCGGCGAGCCCGGCCACCTCCACCTCCGACTGCCCGACGCCGACCGTCTCGACGAGCACGACGTCGCAGCCCGCCGCGTCGAGCACCCTCAGGGCGTGCGGAGCGGCCCAGGACAGTCCGCCGAGGTGTCCGCGGCTGGCCATCGAGCGGATGTAGACCCCGTCGTCCGTGGCGTGGTCGCCCATGCGGATGCGGTCGCCGAGCAGCGCGCCGCCGGTGAACGGCGACGTCGGGTCCACCGCCAGCACGCCCACCCGCTTGCCCCGTGCGCGCAGCGCGGTGACCAGGGCGGCGGTCGACGTCGACTTTCCGACGCCGGGCGACCCCGTGAGGCCCACGACGTGCGCCCGACCGACGAGCGGCGCGAGCGCCGCGCTGACCTCGCGGAGCACGGGTGACTCGTCCTCCACGAGGGAGATGAGACGGGCGACCGCCCGGGGCTGCCCCTCCCGCAGTCGCGCGACGAGGTCGGCGACGTCGGGTGCGCGCAGGCGCGAGGCAGCCACGGGCGGTCGGTGTGGACGGTGGTCGGCCGTCAGGCGGACGGCACCGTGATGAGCAGGGCGTCACCCTGGCCGCCGCCACCGCACAGCGCGGCTGCGCCGAGACCACCACCGCGACGCTTGAGCTCCAGCGCCAGGTGCAGCACGATGCGTGCGCCGCTCATCCCGATCGGGTGCCCGAGCGAGATCGCGCCGCCGTTGACGTTCACGATGTCCTCGGAGATGCCGAGCTTGCGCGTCGAGGCGATGCCCACCGCGGCGAACGCCTCGTTCAGCTCGACCAGGTCGAGGTCGGCAGCGGTCTTGCCCTGCTTGGCGAGCGCCTTCTCGATCGCGTTCGCGGGCTGCTCCTGCAGCGTGGAGTCGGGGCCGGACACGTTGCCGTGCGCGCCGATCTCGGCGATCCAGCTCAGGCCGAGCTCCTCGGCCTTCGCCTTGCTCATGACCACGACGGCGGCGGCGCCGTCGGAGATCTGGCTGGCCGTGCCGGCAGTGATGGTGCCGTCCTTGGAGAACGCCGGACGCAGCCGTCCGAGCGACTCGGCCGTGGTGTCGCCGCGGACGCCCTCGTCGGCGGAGACGACGACCGGGTCGCCCTTGCGCTGCGGGATCTCGACGGGGACGATCTCCTCGTCGAAGACGCCGTTCTTCTGGGCGGTCGCGGCGAGCTGGTGGGACCGGGCCCCAAAGGCGTCCTGCTCCTCACGCGTGAACGTGTCGACGTCGGCGTTGCGCTGCTCGGTGAGCGCACCCATCGCCTGGTCGGTGAGCGCGTCCCACAGGCCGTCGTACTCCATGTGGTCGAGCAAGGTGGTCTTGCCGTACTTGGTGCCCTCGCGCGAGCCCTGGAGCAGGTGCGGCGCCTGCGTCATCGACTCCTGGCCACCGGCGACGACGACGTCGTACTCGCCGGCGCGGATCAGCTGGTCGGCCAGCGCGATCGCGTTGATGCCGGAGAGACAGACCTTGTTGATGGTCAGGGCGGGGACGTCGAGCGGGATGCCGCCCTTGAACGCGGCCTGGCGGGCGGGCACCTGACCAGCGCCGGCCCCGAGGACCTGGCCCATGATCACGTAGTCGACCTGGTCGCCGGTGATCCCGGCCTTCTCGAGGGCGCCCTTGATGGCGATGCCACCGAGGTCGGTGCCGGACAGCGTCTTGAGGCCGCCGAGGAGGCGACCGATCGGCGTGCGGGCGCCGGCGACGATCACGGACTGGGTCATGGGGTTGCTCCCTTGCATGGACACAGGTGGTGGGGTGCCGGTCACTCTACTCGCGAGTCACATGCTCGGGAGCAGGTGTGGGTCACCTCACGGAGCGCCTGAGAAGCGCCGTGCCAGCAGTGCACCCACTGCCGCGCCAGCCCCTGGCAGGAGCAGCAGCGACGCCGCTCCCGGACGGACGCCGAGCGAGGCGCTGCTCGCCCCGTCGGAAGCGCTGCGTGTCAGGACGACCATCTCCACGTTCCCGACGCCTGCCGCGACACGGCCGTCGCGGTCGCCGAGGGCGCGGGTGGCCTGCACCGCGAGTACCGCGAGCAGGAGGCAGGCCAGCAGCATCCCCAGCGCGACACCGCGTCTCACCGGTCGCCAGGGTCGTGGTCCGAGCACGCTCATCCGGTCTCTCCTTCTGACGTCGGAGGGGGGTCGACGTCCCCCCGACGAGTGCGGGCGAGCAGGCCGTCCTCGGCTCGCACGCCGACGAGGACGGCCGCCACGGTCACGGCGGACAGCAGGGTGACGAGCGCAGCGGGGTCCGCGCCGCCACCGAGCACGAGGGCGACCGTGGCCAGCGCGCCGACGGCGCCCAGCTCAGCCACGGGGTCGCCGGCGGGCGCGCCCAGCACGGCACCGACTGCGAGACCGACCCCCGTCGCTGCGACACAGAGGACCAGCGGCACGAGCACCATCCCGACACCGGAGGGCGAGGACAGCGCCAGTCCCACGAGGATCAGCGGGGCCGTGCAGACGAGAACACCGCCCAGCGCGAGCCCGACATGCCGCCACGACGTGACGAGCCAGCGCACGTCGAGCGGGAGCACACCGTCGAGTCCGCGCAACGCCACCCCCGCCACCGCGCACACGAGAGCCGCCACCACGACACCGCCGGTGGACGGACCGACCTCGGGACGCCACTGAGGCGCCACG
Source organism: Aeromicrobium sp. EU05-FHT14F07 (assembly GCF_058790455.1). Taxonomy (NCBI): domain Bacteria; kingdom Bacillati; phylum Actinomycetota; class Actinomycetes; order Propionibacteriales; family Nocardioidaceae; genus Aeromicrobium; species Aeromicrobium sp. EU05-FHT14F07. The sequence continues at coordinate 310,727 of NZ_JBYTCR010000001.1, read as the reverse complement.
CCCAGCACGGCCAGCAGGCTCGTCCCCATGAGCAGATGCACCTGCGTGGGCCTGGCACGCAGGACCCGGGTGACCTGCAGCACCAGCAGCGGGACACGCCGGAACCGTCTCCGCCCCCAGACGCCCCGCAGACCGGGATCCGGTCGCACCGCCCCGAGCAGCAGACCAGCCAGCACCGTCCAGAGCAGCAGGTCGAGCCCGAGATCGACGGCTGCACGGCCGCCCGTCATCACGTCGAGCACCCGCGGCCACACGGCCAACGCCGGGGCGAGCGGATGCAGCAGGCCGTGGCCGACGGCCCCGACGGTCGCCAGGGTCCAGCCGGTCCACACGAGCGCCGCGAGCGGAGCCGCCACGACCGCGGGCACGCCGAGGCGCGCGGCCGCGGCAGTCGCGCCGCTGGCGACCACAGAGCACAGGAGGCCCGTCGCGACTCCTGCGACGACGCAGACCGCGACCATCAGCGACGCCTCGAGGTAGCCCGTGCCGACCTCGCTGAGGAGGAGCAGGAGCGCGGGAGTGCAGACGAGCACCAACAGCCCGAGCGCGAGCAGACCCGGCAGCCGCTGCAGACGGGCGGCCGCACGACGACCGACCGGCAGGGTCAGCAGCGGGCCGTGGACCCCGCGGGGAGCGGTCTGGTCAAGCACCACGATCGCCAGGCCGACCGCGAGCACGAGCGACGGCGGCACGAGCACGGCACCCGTGGACACCTCGTCACGCCACCGGGAGCGCGCGAAGACCGCCCCGGACGCCGCGACCGCGCCCACCAGCCCGGCCAGGGCCAGCGCGATCCTCGGCGATGCGCCGCGCAGGAGGACGTGGCGCCCGTGCACGCGCGCGAGCAGGACCCCCGTCACCCGACGTGCTCCTGGTACGCCGACGCCAGCGCCCGATGCCGACCTCGCACCTCGTCGACAGTGCCGGTGGCCACGACGCGACCGCCGTGCAGCAGGACCACCCGGTCGGCCCGGCGCTCGACCCAGGCGAGGTCGTGAGTGCTGACGACGACCGCCGCTCCGTCGGCCCGGGCGTCGTCGAGCATCCGGTCGGCGGTTCCTGCCGCCAATGGATCGAGGCCATTGCTCAGCTCGTCCACGAGGAGCAGACGGGGACGGTGCATCAGCGCGGCGACGAGCTGTGTCTTGCGGCGCATCCCGTGGCTGAACGCGGCGAAGGGCGTGCTGCCGGGCGCGTGTCCGAGGCGGTACGCCAGGTCGGCCGCGTGGCGAAGCGTCTGCGCGGCCCGGTCGGTGTCGCGCACTCTTGCCAGCAGGGCGTAGTACTCGTCGGCCGTCAGCTCGGGGTAGACGGTCGCCTCCTCGTCGGGCACGTAGCCGACCCGGGCGAGATGGCGGCGCGCACCGAGGTCGACGACGTCGTCGTCGAGCACGACCGCTCCGCCGGTGACCTCCACCTGACCGAGGAGCGCCGAGAGGACCGTGGTCTTGCCCGAGCCGTTGACGCCCACGAGGGCCAGCAGCTCACCGTCGGCCACCTCGCAGTCCACCGGGCCGACCTCGAAGGACCCACGTCGGGTCCGCACGCCCTCAAGTCGCAGCACGTCGGACCTCCGTCCTGCGCACCGCCCGCGCGAGCATCGCGCCGTCGGCCGCCCATGGCCCGAGGTGCACCAGGTGGCTCAGCCCGACCGCGCAGGCGACGACCGCGAACTCGAGGCCCAGCACCGGGAGCAGGCCGAGCGGAGCGACGGCGAGCCCGCCCGCGAGGCCCGCGATCGGACCGGCCACAGCCACGGCCGCGGACCGGGCGCGACCCTCGGGCTCGAGGTCGCGCGGGCGCAGCAGCGCCATCCGCCACCCCCGCACGACGACCACCGCTCGATCGCGACGCCAGCCGAGCGCCAGGAGGTGCCCGATCTCGTGGAACGCCATGGTCGCCCAGAGGCAGACCACGAGTGCCGCGACGAGGACGGACGACTCGACCAGGACGTCAGTGCCGAGGTCGGGTCGTACGCCCCGCAGAGCCAGCACGAGACCGCCGGCGCCGACCAGGAGCACGACGGTCGGCCACAGCAGGATGCGTGTCGTGGCTCGCGCGACCCCGCGGACGGTGGCGGGCAGGCGGTAGGCGCGGAAGAGGTCGCCCCCCGTGACGAATGCCGCTGCAGTACCGGCGACCCCCGACCGCGACCACACCAAGCGGCGCGGACGCCGCACGGCCAGCAACGCCTGGTCGTCGAGAGTGCGGAGCAGGTCGAGGACGTCCTCACGCGCCCGGTCGGTGGGGATGCCGTAGCGGTCGGCGAGCCGCACCGACACCTCCTCGACCGTCCACCCACCCTCCGCCAGCGCCCCGACCACCTCAGCCGCGGAGTCGTTGACCGCGTGCCGGGCCCCCAGTGTGGTGTCGACCAGGTCCTGGGCCCTCTCGTCCCAGCGGACCTCGGACGGCAGACCGACCACGTCCTGCACGTCGAGCCTCATCGGCCGCTCCTCCCTGCGGGGTGGATGGTGCGGGCAGTGCGGACGGCCCCAAGGAGCCGCCCCGCACCCGCGACACGGATGTCCCGGGTGCCCTCGGTGACGGACCGCATCACTTGCGGCAGACCGCCTTGATGTTCACGACGTAGTGCGCCTTGCACGACTTGACGCCACCGTTCCCCTTGCAGACGTACTTGCACCAGAGCGCGGCACCGCCGAAGTACGCGACGATGCCGATCGGGACGACGAACCAGGCCTGGTTCTCTTCATGGCCCGCCGAGGGCACGACGTCGATGACGGGACTGCGGTAGTCCTCGAGCACGAGGGTGGACATGATGTCTCCTTTCACGAGGGCGGCTTCGGTGCCGCCAGCGTGAGCATGACGGCGTGCCGCGCGACGACGTCACCCGTCTTCGGCATTGGTGGGGAAGGTCTTGACGCAGGACGACCGGTCGCCTACGTCGTCGCCGAGCCGCTCCAGCTCGCGAGCCGCGGCGAGCATGAGCCGGGCCACCGGCGCCGCACGACGACCGGCGTCGGTCAGCACGATGCGCGCCCCCTCACGCCGCACGAGTCGGACACCGCAGCCCTTCTCGAGGGCCTGCACCTGAGCACTCACCGCCGGCGTGGAGAAGCGCAGCACCCGGGCCGCGTCGGTGAAGGAGCCGATCTGCTCGACCGCGACGAAGGCGCGCAGCATCCGCAGGTCGAGATGCACGGCGACTCCCCCTCCCCTGGCTCCGCGGCGGCCGTCGCGGCCCGATCCGTGCGCGCCGGCACGGAGCAGGGCGGGACCCGACGGTCGGGCGGCCTGCTCGACCGCGCAGCACCGAGCCAAGAGCAGCGGACCCTCGCAGGACAACGAGATTCACGATCTCTAGGACTGCTCTTGAGAAGTCCCTCGCTTCTTGGTAGAGGCCGCGGACCTGCCGCTCCCGTCGACGTCGGGACGTGCTGCACCCGGGACGTCGCCGCGTGGCCGTCGCCCCTGCGGTCGCGGCCCGGCCGGCCCCGACTGCACCGACGCCTCCAGCCGCTGGAGCTCCTGCGCGGCGACCAGGATGAGGCGGGCGATCGGCACGGCCCGCCGCCCTGCGGCCGTGAGTCGCGTGCCGGAGCCCGTGCGCTCGACCAGGCGCGTGCCGCACTCCTTCTCCAGGGCCCGCAGATGGGCACTGACGGCGGCCGGTGAGAACGCCAGCGCCTGCGCCGCACCTCCGATGGACCCCTGCGCCTCGACCATCACCAGCGCCCGCAGCATGCGCATCTCGACGTGCATCCGACCTCCGCCCTCCGTGGACTATCGACACTACGTTCGATCTCGGACGACCGTCCCGCGCCCGGCTGCACGCTCCTCTACGCTGCCTCCCATGACCTCCTCCTCCGTCGTCCCCGACCACCTGCTCGTCGCGATCGACCACGTCGGCATCGCCGTCCCCGACCTCGACGAGGCGCTCGCCTTCTACTCCTCGGTCTTCGGGCTGGAGTCGGTGCACGAGGAGGTGAACGAGGAGCAGGGCGTCCGCGAGGCGATGCTGGCGGTCGGCGACTCGGGCTCGTGCATCCAGCTGCTGGCGCCGCTGGACGACAGCTCGACGATCGCGAAGTTCCTCGACCGCAACGGCCAGGGCGTCCAGCAGCTCGCCTACCGCGTGACGGACATCGACGCGGTGTCGGCCGTCCTGCGCGACCGGGGCGTCCGGCTGCTGTACGACCAGCCGAAGCGCGGCACGTCCGACAGCCGCGTCAACTTCGTGCACCCGAAGGACGCCGGCGGCGTGCTCGTCGAGCTGGTCCAGCCGGCAGCCACCGGCCACTGACGTCCGCCACGGCAGCCCGCGCCGCCCCCGGCCGGGCCCCGGACCCCGCCCTGGACCCGGCGTGACCTGATCCACATGCGCGAGACGGGACGCAGAAGGCTACGTCTCGGTAACATCGCCGAAACCCGTGCCGGACCGAGCGCCGGAACACCCACCACTGGAGGCCCCGTGCAGCACATCCTCGACGCGATCCTCGCCGGAGACACGGCGGACGAGGACTTCGCCCACCTGGAGATCCCCGACCACTACACCGCCGCCACCGTCCACAAGGACGAGGTGGACATGTTCGAGGGCGTCGCCAGCCGCGACAAGGACCCCCGCAAGTCGATCCACGTCGAGGACGTGGCGCTCCCCGAGCTGGGCCCGGGCGAGGCGCTCGTCGCCGTCATGGCCAGCGCCATCAACTACAACACCGTCTGGACGTCGATCTTCGAGCCGGTCTCGACCTTCGGCTTCCTCGAGCGCTACGGCAAGCTCTCGCCGCTCACCAAGCGCCACGACCTGCCGTACCACGTGGTCGGCTCGGACCTCGCCGGCGTCGTGCTGCGCACGGGTCCCGGCGTCACGCAGTGGAAGCCAGGCGCCGAGGTCGTGGCGCACTGCCTGTCGGTCGAGCTCGAGGACCCGGCCGGCCACGACGACACGATGATGGACCCCCAGCAGCGCATCTGGGGCTTCGAGACCAACTTCGGCGGTCTCGCCCACATCGCCCTCGTGAAGTCCAACCAGCTCCTCCCCAAGCCCGACCACCTCACGTGGGAGGAGGCCGCGTCCCCCGGCCTCGTCAACGCGACGGCCTACCGCCAGCTCGTGTCCAAGAACGGCGGCAACATGAAGCAGGGCGACAACGTCCTGATCTGGGGCGCCTCCGGCGGACTCGGCGGCTTCGCCACGCAGTACGCGCTCAACGGCGGCGCCAACCCGATCTGCGTCGTCTCGAACGAGGAGAAGGCGAAGATCGTGCGCAGCATGGGCGCCGAGCACGTCATCAACCGTTCCGAGGAGAACTGGAAGTTCTGGAACGAGGACGGCACCCGGCAGAACCCCAAGGAGTGGCAGCGCCTGGGCAAGAAGATCCGTGAGCTGACCGGCGGCGAGGACATCGACATCGTCTTCGAGCACCCCGGCCGCGAGACCTTCGGCGCCTCGGTCTACGTCACCCGCAAGGGCGGCACGATCACCACCTGCGCGTCGACCACGGGCTTCATGCACGAGTACGACAACCGCTACCTCTGGATGAACCTCAAGCGGATCGTGTCGAGCCACTTCGCCAACTACCGCGAGGCGTTCGAGGCCAACCGCCTCATCGCGCAGGGCAAGATCCACCCGACCGTGTCGAAGACGTACAAGCTCGAGGACGTGGGCCAGGCGTCCCTCGACGTGCACCACAACCTCCACCAGGGCAAGGTCGGCGTGCTCGCGCTGGCACCCGAGGAGGGCCTGGGCGTGCGCAACGAGGAGTTCCGCGCCCAGCACCTCGACGCGATCAACCGGTTCCGCGGCATCTGATCCGCGATCGCACGCACCCCACCGAGGTCCCGGACGCGCCGCGTTCGGGACCTCGGTGCGTCCGGGGCGCCGTCGCCCCCGCACGGACGTCCGGCCCGCGCCCGCGTCGCCGCTACGTCGTCGGTCCGCCTGGGTATGGTGGACGACGTCGCGCACCGCAGCCGGCGCAGCGGCGCCCGCGGCGCCCACGACACCGCCGTCCCAGCACGACCTCCAGCACACCCCCCGAACCGACAGGGAGCACAGCGGCATGGCCGAAGAGCAGTCCGGGTTGTCCATCTTCGACGCGGCCCGCAAGTCCGCGGAGGCCGCGTTCCCCCTCGCCCGGCGCGGCGGCTACGACAGCGACGCCGTCGACGCCTGGGCCCGCACGCAGACCGCGGAGCTCCAGAAGGCGGCCGCCGCCGTGCAGGCGCTGCAGGAGGAGAACGACGAGCTCCACGACATCGTCGAGCAGCTGCGCGAGCGGGTCGAGTCCATCGAGCGGCCCTCCTACGCCGGCCTCGGCGGTCACGCGGCCCAGCTGCTGCAGCTGGCCGAGCAGGAGGCCGAGGAGATCCGCAGCCGCGCCCGCCGCGAGGCCGAGGAGACACTGAAGATCGCCGAGGAGGAGGCGACCCTCGTCCGGACGGTCGCCGCGAAGGAGGCCGAGGAGACCCGCGGCCGGGCGGTCGTCGAGATCGAGGAGAAGCGTCGCGAGGTCCTCACCGAGGCGGAGGCCGGTCGGGCCGAGGCCGCGGCCCACGCGGACGACGTGCGTGCCCAGGCCGACCGCGAGGCCGCACAGATCCGGCTCGCCGCCGAGCAGGACGCCCAGAACATGCGTCTCGGCGCGACGCGCGAGGTCGAGCAGGCCCGCGCCGCCGCCGACCGCGAGGTCACGGAGGCTCGTCGCGTCCTGGCCGTGGAGAAGGAGCGGCTCGCCCGCGAGGCAGCCGAGAACCATGCCGCCGCCACCGAGCAGACCGCTAAGCTGGTCACCGACGCCGAGACCCGCGCCGCTGCTGCCGACGAGCGCGCTCGTGGCCTCATGGCCAAGGCGAACGCGGCGAAGGAGTCGGCTGCCGCCGAGGCGGCGGGCATCATCGAGAACGCCCGCAAGGAGGCTGCCTCCCTCGTCGCCAACGCGAGGGCGGACGCCGAGCACCAGCGCGCGGCCGCCACGACCGACGTCGAGCGCGAGACGCGTGCCCTGCGTGCCGAGGTGGACGAGCTCCAGCGTCGCCGCGAGGGCATCCTGGCCCAGATGGGTCAGCTGCGCGACATCGTCGCCTCCTTCGCCGGCGACGCCGTCGCCGCGCCTTCACCTGCCGCGGCGTCCGACGCCGACGCGGACGACGACACCGAGGGCGAGCCCAGCAGGCCGGCGGCCGGCTGAGCCGTCGGCGGGGTCGCCGGTTGGCTCCCCCGCCCCGTCTCCCCAGCCCCGTCCCCACCGCCCTAGGGTCGGCGGGTCCAGCACGCGGTGTGCCAGTGCCGACGCTCGTCGACCGCGTCCGCGCTGAGCAGCGCCTTCTGCACCGGCCACACCACCACGTGCGGCGTCGCCGGCGGGATGGGTCGGTGGCAGGCGGGGCAGGTGTACGTGCTGCGCGCGCTCGAACCGGCCAGTCGGCGGACGTGCCACTCGCCGTCGCGCTTGGTCTCCACCGGGGGCGGCGCAGAGGCCGGCGCGGGCCCGCGTGGCCGGCGGGGTGGTCGTCGACGGGACACCCGCGCGAGACTACCCGCCGATCCCAGGCACGCAGTAGGAGCGCAGCCAGCCCTGCCGGTGCGCCGCGACGTCGAGCGCCTGGTCGAAGGGCAGCACGGCCGCCTCGCCTCCCAGCCACTCCACGACGACGGTGTCCGTGAGCAGCGGACGCACGGTGCACCGCATGCCCTGCCGCACGAGGTCGTCGAGCAGGGCCTCAGCAGCCGCGGACAGGTCGGCGGCGCAGGGGCCGTGCTCGCAGAGCACGACCTGCTGGGTACCGGGTTCGGAGGGAGGGCCGACGAGCTCGTGGGCGACGAGCACCGCGGGGACGAAGGAGATGACGAACGACAGCACCGAGCTGCGCACCAGGTCGCTGCCGCGCCTCGCCAGGTCGATCGTCGTCACGGGTACTCCCGTCGTTCGTCCGCTCCGGCCCGATGACCGTCGCGGGAGCATCAACGACCGGCGTCACGCGGAGTTACCCGACGGTCCGCGCGCTGGACCTCCCGTGACACGCACAGGGGCGCCCGGGAGATCCCGGACGCCCCTGTCGTGACGTGGCGGCTCAGTAGGTGTGGAAGCCCTCGCCGGTCTTGCGGCCGAGCTTGCCCTCGGCGACGAGGCGCTCGAGGGTGGGAGCGGGCGCCCAGCCGTCGTGCCCGAACGTGCTCACGAGCGTCTGCTCGATGGCCAGCGACACGTCGTTGCCGACGACGTCGAGCAGCTCGAACGGACCCATGGGCAGCTTGGTCTCCTTGAGGGCCGTGTCGATCTCCTCGAGGCTGCCGCCGCCGGCCTCGTGCAGCTTGACGGCGTCGTTCAGGTACGGGAACAGCAGCGCGTTCACGATGAAGCCCGCCCGGTCGCCGCACGAGACCGGGTGCTTGGCGACGTCGAGGCACAGCGCCTTGACCGTCTCCGCGACCTCGGGCGACGTGCTGTCGGCCGACACGACCTCGACCAGCTTCATGACGGGTGCCGGGTTGAAGAAGTGCATGCCGACGACGTCCTGCGGCCGCGACGTGGCCTCCGCGCACGTCCCGATCGACAGCGACGACGTCGTCGTGGCGAGGATGGCACCCGGCTTGGTGATCCGGTCGAGGTCGCGGAAGAGCTCGAGCTTCACGTCGATGTCCTCGGCGATCGCCTCGACGACGATGTCGACGTCGTCGAGCGCGTGCCGGTCGGTCGCGGCGGTGAGGCGACCGATGACGTCGGACTTCTCGTCCTCGGTGAGCCGGCCCTTGGCGATCGCGCGGTCGAGGTTCTTCTCGATCCGCGCCTGGACCGCGGCGACCTTGTCGTCGGTGCGGCCGACGAACACGACCTCGTGCCCGGCCTTGGCGAAGACCTCGACGATGCCGGAGGCCATGGTGCCGGTGCCGACGACGCCGACCTTGCCGACCGGGTGGTGCTTCTGCGGCGCCGGGGCGGCTCCAGCGTCGGCGGCAGCGGCCTCGAAGGTCGAGCCGGCCTCGGCGAGCTTCACGAGGACCGGCGCGGGCTCGTGCAGCGGGTCGCCGGTGGTGGCGTGCTGCTCGCGCAGGCCCTCCACGACCGTGGCCGCACCGAGCGCGTCGACGAGCGCCAGCGGCCCGACCGGGTAGCCGCACCCGAACCGCATCGAGGCGTCGATGTCGTCCTTCGTCGCGTAGCCGCTCTCGTACATCGAGGCGGCGTGGTTGAGGTACGGGTACACCAGTGTCCGGGCGATCTGCGCGCCACGGTCGTCGGCCGTCAGACGGTCCACGATCTCCTGCATGCCTACTCCTAGGTAACTACGGGGTCGTGACACACTAGCGTCCGATCAGGATCTACGGGAGGACTGTCCTATGAATCGACGTATGAGCCGCGCCACGGGGGTCGCCGCCCTCGTCCTCGTGACCGTCGCCGCCTGCGGGACCGACGACGGTCCCGGCACGCCGGAGGGCTCCTCGCCCTCCCCGAGCGCGTCCTCGTCATCGCCGTCGGCCTCGCCCTCGTCGGCCGCGCCGACCGAGAACCCGGCCACCGCGGCCGACCTCGCTGGCACGTGGCGCGACGACGCGAAGGACTGGACCGTCACCTTCAGGGCGGACGGCACCTTCACCGAGGACTTCCAGGGCGTGCCGAAGTTCCGCTCGGGCGACTACGAGGTCTCCGACGGCATCGTGCAGCTGATGGGCGCGGACGGGAACACCGACCGTGGCACCGTCAAGGACGGGACGCTCGTGTTCCGTCTCGGCACGCTGGTCCGGCAGCAGTAGTGCGTCTCCTCGTCGCGCGCTGCCAGGTCGACTACGCCGGGCGGCTCACGGCCCACCTGCCCATGGCGACCCGGGTGATCATGGTCAAGGCGGACGGCTCGGTGCTCGTGCACTCCGACGGCGGGTCGTACAAGCCGCTCAACTGGATGAGCCCGCCGTGCACCCTCAAGGAGGGCACGGCCGAGGACGGCCGGGTCGAGTGGACGGTGCAGGCGGGCAAGACCGACGACACGCTGCGCATCCTCGTCGACGAGGTGCTGCACGACTCCCAGCACGACCTCGGCGTCGACCCGGGGCTGCGCAAGGACGGTGTCGAGAAGCACCTGCAGGAGCTGCTGGCCGAGCACACGACCACGCTCGGTGTCGGCATGACGCTCGTGCGACGTGAGTACATGACGGCCATCGGGCCGGTCGACCTCCTGTGCCGCGACGACGCCGGCGCCTCGGTCGCCGTCGAGATCAAGCGGCGCGGCGAGATCGACGGCGTCGAGCAGCTGACGCGGTACCTGGAGCTCATGAACCGCGACCCGCAGCTGCGGCCCGTGAGGGGCATCTTCGCCGCCCAGGAGATCAAGCCGCAGGCCCGCACCCTCGCCGAGGACCGCGGTATCCAGTGCGTCGTGGTCGACTACGACGCACTGCGTGGCATCGACGACCCCTCGCTGCGATTGTTTTGAAGCGCGACTGTGAAAATTCGCTACACGATCGTCATACATGCTGTCATGCTGTCAGGCGCACGGCCGCGCCATCTCAACTCGGCACCGCGCCCCTAAATTGAAACAGAAGCCGGTCCTCGCTCAGTCTGGCGGATTATCCGCCGACTTCCAGCGCGAGGGCACCTGAGGGCCCAGCTTGGATTCTTCAGCGCGTTTTCTGAAATTGCTTGACTCTTTAGGCGTTGATTCCTTGGAGGCGCCAGTTCACACACGAGGCGCGTAGCCCGCCGGTGACAGATCCACACAATTTCTCTCGCATGCGGACCGAATGAATGGCGCTGGTCGTTCACGGAAAATTTGGCATAGAGTCACGAAACGCCGCGTTGGCCAACGGCGCAGACCGATAGACACGTCGCAGTTAGTCGAAGATGACTTGCTCAACAGATGCCGGCTTCACACCCAGCTCTTGCTTGACCGGGATTGAGGTGGAGCAAGCATCCACTCGGGAAGCAACGATCGAAGCGGACGCGAGCAGGTAGCTGGCCGCACGGTGAGGACCCGCCCATCGGATGCGCCCGAGGCCAGAGTAGGCATCCAGAACCGGCGCACGAGCCGGTAAACTCATGCGCTGCAGATGAACATCAACGTGCATCCTGACGAAACCTGTTCTGCTTATGGAGGTCGATGGACTAGGCAGCAGCTTGATACCTCGAGACCCGCGAAGCAGCATCGGCGTCGCGTTCCAGCCTCGAGGTGGGCGTCTGCGCCCTCGATCAATCGATCATTCAGAGACATAGAACGTATGTTCGACCCCTCCAGCGCGCCTACCAGGTTTGACTCAATCTAGGCCGTACACTGGTTGCACTTGAAGGCCTACGAACGATGGAGCCCCGGCCCGTGGACTTGACTCACTCGTATCAACAGCACCTGCCGGCCGAGGTGGTCAGTCGATACACCTTCGCAGAAGTTCGCAACGCCGCGGCTGTTCTCGCTGCAAGCAACCCGGAGTGCCACGCCGAAATTGCTTACGTTCTTGATCACTTCGCTGTGGACGCCATCGACATCACGACGCCCGGCGGAAATCGCAGCAACATCCCGAAACGTCTGGACGGTGCGTTTGGTCGACTTGGTTGGGAGGCTGTCAGAATCAACACGCAGACAAAACTGATCGGCAAGGTCAAGGGAGCGCGTGGTCGCGGCGTGTTCAACTCGGAAGTAGCCAACGAGGGCTTCGAGGTCGACAACATGAAGGCTCGCGTTGCTCTCGACGTTGAGTGGAACGCCAAAGACGGCAACCTCGACCGAGACCTGAGTGCCTACCGTGCTCTCTACGAAGTCGGTCTCATCGACGTCGCTGTAATCATCTGCCGCGACTTCGAAGGGATCATGAACTTGGCTTGGATCGATCTGCAGAACGAGGACGCGATGCGTCGGATGAAGAGCACGACGACCACGACGATTCAGAAGCTGACGCCCCGCCTGACACGTGGCGATGCTGGCGGCTGCCCCGTGCTAGCTGTCGCCATCTCCCGCGAGACTTGGAGCGGTCGGTGACATCCACACTTGAGCCGGTGACGACACCAAAGCGGCCCGCCAAGTTGCGGGCCGACATAGAGCCGACACCATTCACCCCGCTACCCAAAGTCGAGGGCGGGTTCCAGACAGTTCTCGCTGATCCGCCATGGAGATTCGCGAACCGAACGGGGAAGGTCGCACCGGAGCATCGACGTCTTGACCGCTACGACACTATGACGCTCGATGAAATCAAAGGCTTGCCGGTAGAAGATCGACTCGCTCCCAATGCGCACCTGTATCTCTGGGTGCCCAATGCTCTTCTCCCAGAAGGAATCCAGGTCCTGCAGTCGTGGGGCTTCCGGTACGTCAGCAATATCGTATGGGCGAAGCGTCGCAAGGATGGCGGGCCGGACGGTAGAGGCGTTGGCTTCTACTTCCGCAACGTCTCAGAGTTGATCCTCTTCGGCGTGCGTGGCTCGCTGCGCACTCTGCCGCCTGGCCGCTCCCAGGTGAACATGATCGAGACCAGGAAGCGCGAGCACTCGCGTAAGCCTGATGAGCAGTATGACCTGATTGAAAGCTGTTCCCCCGGACCGTTCCTGGAGCTCTTCGCCCGTCACCAGCGTCCTGACTGGCACGTGTGGGGCAATGAGTCCGAAGTCGAGGAGGTGCGCGGCAAGGTCCACCGCGGCTACGGCGGCGGGCAGATCGAAAACACTCAGACCTACTAAGACCTCAAGGACGCAATAAGACCCGGCCGGGAGGGTCGAGGCCGGGTCTTGTTCCAGTGCTGCTCGAGAGAACGAGGTACATCAGAGGTAATGTGCCGAACTTCAAGTACAACGAGGAGGGCTTACAGTCATTACGGGCGCTGTGGGAGGGCCCGACCCGATGGATTCATTCGCAGCGGACCTGGTGAATCCAACCGACGCGACGCGGTCGCCACCATCCTCTGATGGTTGTTTCCGTAGTACAACTCTTCGTCTTCAAACGGTACACCCAGCCCCGCACGCACAAGGTTGTGGACCGTCACGATGCCGTTGCCGCCGAGGCGGGCCCCGCACTCTCACACAAGTTGCACTTCCGCGACCGGTCGTGATGCAGGAGCATCGTCCTTTGTCGCAGATTCCACCACGCGGCAATCGATCTGCCGCTCGGCCCGCCATACCGAAAGCGATCCCGGATCTCTCACCACACACAAGGTGGTCGCACGACGCCCGTGGTCCGGTCACCGCCACGCGTCGCAGCGTCCACCGCTCGCGTCTCGAGCACCACCTAAGAGAGCTTGACGAGGCCGATAGCACCGATCAACAACGGCCGCCCCGCTCCTCGACGCGCGTTCTGGCGTCGGCGGTCCTACGGTGAGGCATGCGCCGGCTCCTGGTGATCCTCCTCACGACCGTCCTCGTCACGCCCACCGCGGCGGCCCGGGCCAGCACGGCGGCCGAGCCGTCCCCCGACCCGACCGTCACGACGACCAGCGAGCCGTCCCCCGACGCGACGACGGAGCCGACCACCGAGCCCGACCCCGACGAGCCGGAGCCGACCGATCCACCACCGACGACGCCGAGCCCCACCGTCGCGCTCGACGTGACCGCGGTGCGGGTCTGGGCCAGCACCACGGCGACGCTGGGCGGCCGGGTCGACGGCGCGACTCCTACCGGCGCGCTGCGGGTCGCCCGGCGCTCAGGGGACCAGTGGGCCGTGCTCGCGGGAAGCAGCGTGGTCGTCGGCAGCGACGGCACGTTCACCGCGAAGGTGCCGGCGGCGGCCGGGCGCACCACGGTGCGCGTGGAGCTCGTCGACGCCGGTGTGGTCGTGGCCGCCTCCTCGTCCGCCGACGTCGTCGGGGCTGCCGCACCCAGTACCGCGCGGATCGCGATGCCGAAGGCGGTGACCGACTACAGGAAGGCGAAGGTGGCCGCGTCATGGCGCACCGTCGACGGGCGTGCCGTCAGCGCACGCCTCGCCGTCGAGTTCCGCCGCTCCGGCACCCGCACGTGGGTCCGGTCCGGCACCGTGACCCTGCGCGGCGGCAAGGGGGCCACGGACGTCAAGCCGCGCCACGACGGTCGGTGGCGGGTGCGGTCCTTCGGCACCAGCACCGTCCTGCCCACCCGCTCCAGCTCGGTCTACGTCGACAACCGTCCACCGGGATCGGTCGTCCGCCTGCCGAAGGGCACGCCCGGACCTGGCATCCGCCTGGCCGCCCAGCCGCGTGCACCGCGGGTCAGCGCCGACGCCACGGTCTCGCGCATCCCGACCGCGATGTGGCGGTCGATGCGCGGGCGCAGCTGGCACGCCGGCTGCCCCGTCGGCCGCGACCAGCTGCGCGTCGTCCGGGTCAGCTACTGGGCGTTCGACGGCTACGTCCGGCGCGGCGAGATCGTCGTACACGCCCAGCACGCCCGCGCCACCGCTGCCGTCTTCACCGACCTGTTCCGCATGCGGGCCCCGATCCGGTCGATGTACCGCGTCGACCGCTTCGGCTGGAACAGCGCCCTGCGTGGCGCCGACGACTACGCCTCCATGCGCGCCGACAACACCTCCGGCTTCAACTGCCGCCAGGTGGTGGGCCGACCCGGCACCCGGAGTCCCCACGCCTACGGGAGCTCGATCGACATCAACCCGTGGGAGAACCCGTTCGCGTCGGGCTACGGGTGGACGCCCAACAGCACCTGGCAGCGACGCACCACGCCCGCCGCGATCACCTACCGCGGTGCGAACGACCCCGTCGTCGCCGTCCTGCGGCGCCACGGCTTCCGCTGGCTCGGGTTCGCCGACCTGCACCACTTCCAGCGCTGATCCGGCCACCGGGTCGGGAGGGTCCGGACCCGGGCGTGGTGGGGGCGGCGGTGCTAGGTTCTGCTCGTGTCGAAGCTCCCGAAGAAGAAGTGCTGCGTCAGCAAGACGCGGTGCAAGCGCTGCCCGTTGCGCATGCTGAAGGAAGGCACCCTGCCTGACGGGTACGGCGTCAAGCGTCGGCGGCTCGTCCGCATCGACGCCGACGGCACGGTCCTGCCGCTGGAGAAGAAGGACAAGAAGTCCTCCAAGAAGGCCGCGAAGAAGAAGGCCAAGAAGAAGGCTCGCAAGAAGGCAGAGAAGAAGGCCCGCGCCAAGGGCCAGACGAAGGGGAAGAAGTCCTCGACCTCCGGCCTGCGCGCCGCCTGACGTCCACCCCGCGGGACTCGGCTGGTGGGCCCTGGTCCGCTGTCCTAGCGTCAGGTCCATGGACCTCTCGACCCGCGCCCAGACCCTGCTCGACCTGCACACCGCGCCGGAGCTGCTCACCGTCGTCAACGTGTGGGACGCCATCACCGCCCGCATCGTGACCGAGGTGGAGGGCACCCGAGCCCTCGCCACCGCGAGCCACTCCATCGCGGCCTCGCACGGCTACGAGGACGGGGAGAACATCCCCGTCGACGAGATGATCGCCGCGATCGGGCTCATCGTCGCGAACACCCACCTCCCGGTCAGCGCCGACCTCGAGGCGGGCTACGGCGACCCGGGCGAGACCGCCCGCAAGGCCATCGGGGTCGGCGCGGTCGGCGCCAACCTCGAGGACCAGCAGAAGCCGCTCGCCGAGGCCGTGGCCGCGGTCGAGGCCGTCGTCAAGGCCGGCGAGGCCGAGGGCGTCCCGTTCGTGCTCAACGCCCGCACCGACGTCGTCGCACAGGCCGGCGACCGCCCGCACGACGAGGTCATCGCCGACGCCGTCGAGCGCGGGAAGGCCTTCCTCGAGGCCGGTGCGCCCGTCGTCTTCGTGCCCGGCCCGCTGTCGGAGGACGACATCAGCGTCCTCGCCGACGCGTGGGGACCGCAGCGTCTCACCACCATCGGCTACCCCGGCTCGGTCCCGCTCGCACGTCAGCAGGAGCTCGGCGTCGCGCGGGTCTCGTACGGGCCGTTCACCCAGTCGGTCGCCCTCATGGCGCTGCAGGACCTCGCCCGCGACGTCGAGGCCGGCGGCGGGCTGCCCGAGGACTTCCGCGTCCTCAACTGACGACGACACGAGGCCCCGCACCGGGCACGGTGCGGGGCCTCGTCACGTCGAGAGCTCAGACCTCCAGGCCGTGGGCCTTGCGGATCTCGTCGACGATCCGGGCCATGATGTCGGTCATCCCGAAGTCCTTCGGCGTGAACACCGCGGCGATGCCGTCGGCCTCCAGGCGGCGACCGTCGGAGTCGGGGATGATCCCGCCGACGATGAGGGGCACGTCGTCCATGCCGGCGTCGAGCAGACGACGCTGGACGTCCGGGACGAGCTCCATGTGGGAGCCCGAGAGGATCGACAGACCGACCACGTGCACGTCCTCGGCGACCGCGGCCGACACGATCTGCTCGGGCGTGAGGCGGATGCCCTGGTAGACGACCTCGAAGCCGACGTCGCGGGCACGGACGGCGATCTGCTCGGCACCGTTGGAGTGACCGTCCAGGCCCGGCTTGCCGACGAGGAAGCGCAGTCGGGTGCCCAGCTCCTCCCCCGTGCGTGCGACGCGCTCGCGCACGGCGGTGAGCTCGGCTCCCGCCTCGGCCACTCCCACGGCGCCGGAGACGCCCGTGGGGGCGCGGTACTCGCCGAACACCTCGCGCAGCGCACCCGCCCACTCACCGACGGTGGCGCCGGCGCGCACCGCCGCCAGCGTCGCCTCCATCAGGTTGGTGTCGGTCTTGGCCTCGGACTGCAGACGCTCCAGCGCCTGGTCGACGGCGGCCTGGTCGCGCTGGTCACGCCACGCCTGGACGTCGGCGACGGCGTTGGCCTCGGCCTGGGGATCGGCCACCATGATGGCCGCGTCGAGGTCGGAGGTGAGCGGCGACGGCTCGGTCTCGGTGTAGCTGTTGACGCCGACGACCTTCAGCTCGCCGGCCTCGATCTGGGCACGACGGGCGGCGTGCGAGGCGACGAGCTCGGACTTCATGTAGCCCGACTCGACGGCAGCGACCGCTCCGCCCATGGCCTGGACACGGTCGATCTCGGCCTTCGCTCCCTCGACGATCTCGGCGACCTTGGCCTCGATGACGTGCGACCCCTCGAAGATGTCGTCGTACTCCAGCAGGTCGGACTCGTAGGCGAGCACCTGCTGCAGCCGCAGCGACCACTGCTGGTCCCACGGGCGCGGCAGCCCGAGCGCCTCGTTCCACGCGGGAAGCTGCACCGCACGCGCACGCGCGTTCTTGCTGAGCGTCACGCCGAGCATCTCCAGCACGATCCGCTGGACGTTGTTCTCGGGCTGGGCCTCGGTCAGGCCGAGCGAGTTGACCTGCACGCCGTAGCGGAAGCGCCGCATCTTCGGGTCGGTGACGCCGTAGCGGTCACGGGTGATCTCGTCCCACAGCTGCCCGAAGGCGCGCATCTTGCAGGTCTCCTCGATGAACCGCACGCCGGCGTTGACGAAGAAGGAGATCCGCCCGACGGTCTTCTCGAAGTCGGCGTCGTCGACCTGCCCGGAGTCCTTGACGGCGTCGAGGACGGCGATGGCCGTGCTGAGCGCGTAGGCGATCTCCTGCGTCGGCGTCGCCCCCGCCTCCTGCAGGTGGTAGCTGCAGATGTTGAGCGGGTTCCACTTCGGGATGGTGTTCACCGTGTAGGCGATCATGTCCGTCGTGAGCCGCAGCGACGGCGCCGGTCCGAAGACGTAGGTGCCGCGCGACAGGTACTCCTTGATGATGTCGTTCTGCGTGGTGCCGGCGAGCTGCGCGGGCTCGACACCCTGCTCCTCGGCGGCCACCTGGTACATGGCCAGCAGCCACATGGCCGTCGCGTTGATCGTCATCGACGTGTTCATCTCGCCGAGCGGGATGTCCTGGAACAGCCGGCGCATGCTCCCGAGGTGCGGGATCGGCACACCCACCTTGCCGACCTCGCCCCGCGACAGCACGTGGTCGGGGTCGTACCCGGTCTGGGTCGGCAGGTCGAACGCGACGGAGAGCCCGGTCTGGCCCTTCGCGAGGTTCTTGCGGTACAGCGCGTTGGACTCCGCCGCGGAGCTGTGACCGGCGTACGTGCGCATCACCCAGGGACGGTCGGGCGCAGACTTGTCAGGCATGCCCGCCAGGTTACCGCGCCGTAACGTGACGTGGCAGACTCTGTGAGCCACGCGACCCACCTCACACGGTCCCGCGCTGTCGCTCGCGCGTCCGGTCACCCGGCGGCACCGCCTAGGGTGAGTCCATGGTCAACCTGACGCGCATCTACACCCGCACCGGCGACGACGGCACGACGAACCTCGTCGACTTCAGCCGCACCTCGAAGAACGACCTGCGCCTGGTCGCCTACGCCGACGTCGACGAGGCGAACAGCCAGCTGGGTCTCGCGCTGTCGTTCGACGAGCTCGACGACGACGTCGTGCGGATCGTGCGGCACGTGCAGAACGACCTGTTCGACGTCGGGGCCGACCTCGGTGCCCCGGTCGTGGAGAACCCCGAGCACCCCCCGCTGCGCGTCGAGCCGGACTACGTCGACCGGCTGGAGGGGTGGTGCGACGACTACAACGAGCGGCTCGAGAAGCTGCGGTCGTTCATCCTGCCCGGCGGCACGCGCTCGGCGTCGGCGCTGCACGTGGCGCGTACCGTCACGCGGCGCGCCGAGCGCTCCGCCTGGGCCGCCATCGAGGTGCACGGACCGACCATGAACCCGCTCACCGCGCGCTACCTCAACCGACTCAGCGACCTGCTCTTCATCCTCGGCCGCTACGCCAACCGCGAGGTCGGCGACGTGCTGTGGGTGCCCGGCGGGGAACGCTGACCCGACCGCTCACCACGGGGACGAACGCACCGTCGCCCACGTCCCTCGGGGAAGGGACGTGGGCGACGGTGTGGTGCGAGACGGGTGCTCGGTCACTCCCAGTCGATCGCGCGCTGGGTGGTGGCGCCGCCGGTGCTGTCGCCCTTGACGACCTTGGTGACGGCCGGCTTGGAGCCGGTGTCGGCCTGGGCCGGCATCGAGAGCGGGAGGACGGCGACCGCCGAGGCGAAGGTCGCGACGACGAGGCGCTTGAAGGTGCGGTTCATGGTGGCTACCTGTTCCATCGGGGGAACCCGGGACGTCCGGGCATGGCTCGTGTGAGTCATCGTCGCCTAGTCCACGATCGACGTCAACCTCCGCGGCGACGTGGCGGGACGATCGTCCGGGCGTGTGCCGTCAGACGACGGTGTTGACGCTGCGACCGGGCGGCGAGGCCTCGAGCCACGCCAGAAGACCGGTGAGCGCTGCCGGCGTCAGGGCCAGCTGGCGCACGGCGGTCCCGTTGTCGGTCGCCACCACCACGTGCCCGTCGTGGATGGCGTGCACCTCTCCCCCGACCGGGTCACGCCGACCGTCGACCAGCATGGCATCGCGCGTGAACCGGTACGCCGGGCGCATCCGCAGCGAGAACGTGCGGTACCACTCCAGCGTGCTGCCGCGGTACACGGCGAGGCCCAGGGTCCAGCCCTGGGCCGACGCCGCGTCCCGCTTGTTGATGCTCAGGTCGAAGGCACCGAGGCGACGCGCCAGGTACCGCCGGCGGAGCACCAGGACGGCGAGCAGCAGCACGCTGAGGGCGATCGCGGCCAGGACGAGGTCCACGGCCCACAACCACAGGGGCACCCGGCCCCTCCCTCCTCCGGCAGTCGTCCGGTGCTAGGCGAGCTCGATGCCCCGCAGCTTGGCCTCGGCACGCAGCACCGCGTCCGTGTCGTCCGCCGAACGGGCATGCTCGAGCTCGGCCTGCACCTGGTCGCGGTCGAGCTCGGACACCAGGGACGTGTCCTCGCTGAGGATCGAGACCCGGTCGTCGGCGACGGACAGGAACCCGTCCTCGACGACGGCCACCACGGTCTCCGCGCCCGCCTTGATCTTCACCACGCCCGGCACGAGGACCGAGAGCAGCGGGACGTGCCCGACGAGGACGCCGAGGTCACCCTCGACGGTGCGCGCGACGACCTCGTCGGCCTGGCCCGACCACACGACGCGGTCGGCTGCGACCAGCTCGACCTGGAGCGACGTGTCCGCCATCAGGAGTTCTTCTGGATCTCGGCCCACTTCGCGTCGACGTCGTCCAGACCGCCGCACATGAAGAAGGCCTGCTCGGCCACGTGGTCGTACTCGCCGTCGCAGATCTTCGTGAACGCGTCGATGGTCTCGTCGAGCGGGACGGTCGAGCCCTCGATGCCGGTGAACTGCTTGGCCACGTAGGTGTTCTGGCTGAGGAAGCGCTGGATGCGACGCGCGCGCGAGACGATCGTCTTGTCCTCCTCACTGAGCTCGTCGACACCGAGGATGGCGATGATGTCCTGGAGCTCTTTATTGCGCTGCAGGATGCCCTTGACGCGGTTCGCCGTCTGGTAGTGGTCGTCGGCGATGTAGCGCGGGTCGAGGATGCGCGACGTCGAGGTCAGCGGGTCCACGGCCGGGTAGATGCCGAGCGACGCGATCTCACGGGAGAGCTCGGTCGTGGCGTCCAGGTGCGCGAACGTGGTGGCCGGCGCCGGGTCGGTGTAGTCGTCGGCGGGCACGTAGATCGCCTGCAGCGAGGTGATCGAGTGTCCGCGCGTCGACGTGATCCGCTCCTGCAGCACGCCCATCTCGTCGGCGAGGGTCGGCTGGTACCCCACGGCGGACGGCATGCGGCCGAGCAGCGTGGAGACCTCCGAGCCGGCCTGCGTGAACCGGAAGATGTTGTCGATGAAGAGCAGCACGTCCTGCTTCTGGACGTCGCGGAAGTACTCCGCCATCGTCAGGGCGGACAGGGCCACGCGCAGACGCGCTCCCGGCGGCTCGTCCATCTGGCCGAAGACCAGCGCCACCTTGTCGAGGACGCCCGCCTCCTCCATCTCGGCGATGAGGTCGTTGCCCTCACGGGTGCGCTCGCCGACACCGGCGAACACGGACACGCCGTCGTGGTCCTTGGCGACACGGGCGATCATCTCCTGGATGAGCACCGTCTTGCCGACGCCGGCGCCCCCGAACAGGCCGATCTTGCCGCCGAGCACGTAGGGCGTCAGCAGGTCGATGACCTTGATGCCGGTCTGGAACATCTGCGTCTTGGACTCGAGCTGGTCGAACGCCGGCGCCTTGCGGTGGATGCCCCACCGCTCCTGGACGTCGAACGTCTCGCCCTCGGCGAGGTTCATGACCGCACCGGTGGTGTTGAACACCTTGCCGAGGGTCTGGTCGCCGACCGGCACCGAGATCGGCTCGCCGGTGTCGGTGACGACCGAGCCGCGGACGACGCCGTCGGTGGGTCGCAGCGAGATGGCGCGGACCAGGCCGTCACCGATGTGCTGCGCGACCTCGAGGGTCAGCGTCTCCTCACGACCCTCGATCTGGGTGTCGACCGTGAGCGCGTTGTAGATCTCCGGCATCGCGTCCGAGGGGAACTCGATGTCGAGCACCGGTCCGATGACCCGCGCGACGCGACCGGTGGTGGTGGTCTTCTCTTCGGCAGTGGCAGTCATAGCTCTCTCACTCCTGACCAGCCGTCGCGTCGGCGAGCGCGTTCGCGCCGCCCACGATCTCGCTGATCTCCTGGGTAATGCCGGCCTGGCGGGCCTGGTTGGCGATGCGGGTGTACTTCTCGATGAGGTCCTGCGCGTTGTCGGTCGCGGACTTCATGGCCTTCTGGCGGGCGGCGAGCTCGGAGGCCGCCGCCTGCAGCTGGCAGTAGTAGATGCGGCTGTTCACGTACTTCGGCAGCAGCGCGTCGAGCACCTCGTGGGCCGACGGCTCGAACTCGTAGAGCGGCAGCAGCTCGGACTCGTCCGGGGTCTCCGTGCCCTCGACGACCTCCAGCGGGAGCAGACGGATGACGTCCGGCTCCTGCGTGAGCATCGACCTGAAGCGGGTGAACACGATGTGCAGCTCGTCGACCGCACGCGCCGGGTCGATGGCCTCGTCGGAGGACTCGTCCTGGGCGAACAGCGACGTGAGGGTGTCGCCGATCTCGCGGGCGTTGGCGAACTCGGGCTTGTCGGAGTAGCCCGTCCACGACTGGACGAACTCGCGCTGGCGGAACGTGAAGTACGTGACCGCCTTGCGTCCGGAGAGGTAGAAGTCGACCTCCTTGCCCTCGGCGCGCAGCTTCTCGGTGAGTCGCTCCGCCTCCTTGAGGACGCTGGAGGAGTACGACCCCGCGAGCCCGCGGTCGCTGGTGATCACCAGCACCGCGGCGCGCGTCGGGTTCTCCTTCTCGGTGGTGAGCGGGTGGTCGACGTTGGAGAACGTCGCCACCGCGGACACCGCCCGCGTCAGCTCACGCGCGTACGGGGCTGCTGCCGCCGCGTGCTGCTGCGCCTTGATGATGCGCGAGGCGGCGATGAGCTCCATGGCGCGCGTGATCTTCTTGGTCGCCTGGGTCGACCTGATCTTCGCGCGTAGCTCTCGTACCGACGCTGCCATAGTGGGTCAGCTCCGCTTCTGCTTGACGATCTGCTCCTGCTCGACGTCCTCGTCGTCAAGAGCCTCGAACTCCTCGCGACCGACCGAGATGCGCTCGCCCTCGCTCGTCTCGAACTGCTCGACGAACGCCTCGTACGCGGCCTCGAGCGACGACGCGGTGTCGTCGTCGAACTTCCCGGTCTCGCGGATCGCCGAGAAGATGCCCTCGTGCGAGCGCTTGACGTAGTCGAGGAACTCCTCCTCGAAGCGGCTGATGTCCTCGACGGGCACCGGGTCGAGCTTGCCCTGGGTACCGGCCCACAGGGAGACGACCTGCTGCTCCATCGGGAACGGCGCGTACTGACCCTGCTTGAACAGCTCCATGAGGCGCTGGCCGCGGGCGAGCTGCGCCTTCGACGCGGCGTCGAGGTCGGAGGCGAACATCGCGAAGGCCTCCATGGCGCGGAACTGCGCGAGGTCGACCTTGAGCGAGCCGGTGACCGCCTTCATGGCCTTCGTCATCGCCGCACCGCCGACGCGGGACACCGAGATGCCGACGTCGACCGCGGGACGCTGGTTGGCGTTGAAGAGGTCGGACTGCAGGAAGATCTGGCCGTCGGTGATGGAGATGACGTTGGTCGGGATGTAGGCCGACACGTCGTTCGCCTTCGTCTCGATGACCGGCAGACCCGTCATCGACCCGGCGCCCAGCTCGTCGCTGAGCTTGGCGCAGCGCTCGAGCAGCCGGCTGTGGAGGTAGAACACGTCACCGGGGTAGGCCTCGCGGCCCGGCGGGCGACGCAGCAGCAGCGACACGGCGCGGTACGCCTCGGCCTGCTTCGACAGGTCGTCGAAGATGATGAGGACGTGCTTGCCCTGGTACATCCAGTGCTGGCCGATGGCCGAGCCGGTGTACGGGGCGAGGTACTTGAAGCCTGCGGAGTCGGAGGCCGGGGCGGCGACGATGGTCGTGTACTCCAGCGCGCCGGCGTCCTCGAGGGCGCCACGCACGCCGGCGATGGTCGAGCCCTTCTGGCCGATGCCGACGTAGATGCAGCGGACCTGCTTGGTCGGGTCGCCGCTCTCCCAGAACTCCTTCTGGTTGATGATCGTGTCGATCGCGATCGCGGTCTTGCCGGTCTGACGGTCGCCGATGATCAGCTGGCGCTGGCCGCGGCCGATGGGCGTCAGGGAGTCGATGGCCTTGATGCCGGTCATGAGCGGCTCGTGCACCGACTGGCGCTGGACCACGTTCGGGGCCTGCAGCTCGAGGGCACGGCGGTCGTCGGTGGCGACGTCGCCCAGCCCGTCGATCGGCTGGCCGAGCGGGTCGACGACGCGGCCGAGGTAGCCGTCGCCCACGGGGACGGAGAGCACCTCGCCCGTGCGCTTGACCTTCTGGCCCTCCTCGATGCCGGCGAAGTCACCCAGGATGACGACACCGATCTCGCGGACGTCGAGGTTCAGTGCGAGGCCGAGCGTGCCGTCCTCGAACTCGAGCAGCTCGTTGGCCATGGCCGAGGGCAGACCCTCGACCCGCGCGATGCCGTCGGCCGCCTCAGCGACGATGCCGACCTCTTCGGTCTTGCTGGCGCTCGGGGAGTAGTCGGTGACGAACTGCTGCAGCGCGTCGCGGATCTCCTCGGGACGGATGGAGAGTTCCGTCATGTTTCTGCCTGCCTTCTGTGGGTCTGGTGGCTGGGTGGAGCCGGAAGTGTGGGTGGGGTTCAGCCCGCGAGCCGCCGCCGGGCGGCCTCGAGCCGGCTGGACATGGTGCCGTCGACGACCTCGCCGCCGAGGGAGACGGCGATGCCTCCAACGACGCTCGGGTCGACCACGACGTTGAGGTGCACGTCGCGGCCGTACTTGGCGGCCAGCGCGGATGCCAACCGGGTGCGCTCGTCCTCGGAGAGGTCGTAGGCGACCCGCACGACGGCGACCGCGCGGTCGCGACGCTGGGCGGCGATCTCGCCGAAGAAGGTGAGCACCTTCTCGAAGGAGCCGGTGCGTGCCACCACGGCCTGCTGCGCGAGCTCGAGCGCCTCGGCCGAGACCTGGGAGCCGAACAGCGTCGCGAGCAGCGACGCCTTGGCCTGCGCCGGGTAGGACCGGTCGGCCACGACACCGCGGAGCTCGACGTCGGCCGCCACGGTGCGCCCGATCTCGAACAGCTCGGTCTCGAGCTGCTCGAGGGAGCCGGCGGCGTCGGCCCGTGCGACCAGGGCGCTCACGCCGGCGGTCTCGAGGGCGTCGGCGAGGTCACGACCGGCGTTCCACCGCGCGGCGGCGGCGGCACGCACGACGTCGACCGTGCCCGGACCGACCTGCGAGCCGAGCACACGGGACGCGAGACCCGCCTTGGCGTCGGACTCGGTCGACGGGTCGGTGAGCACCCGGCGCAGAGCCGGGTTGGCGTCCAGCAGGGACACGACGCCGAACAGCTGCGTGCCGAGGTCCGCCGAGTCCTGGGCCGACTCGACGGCGGACAGAACCTCCTCGAGGGACCGCGCGGAGATGCCTCGCATCAGTTGGCCGACCCCTCCAGCTCCGTGATGAAGCGCTCGACGGTGCGACGCTGACGCGCCTCGTCCTCGAGCGACTCACCGACGATGCGCCCGGCGAGGTCCGTGGCGAGCGAGCCCACCTCGGACTTGAGCTGGGCGAGGGCCTGCGACCGCTCTGCCTCGACCTGCGCGTGCGCGGTCGCGGTGATGCGGGCAGCCTCCTCCTGGGCCTGGGCCCGGAGCTCGGCGATGATCTGCGCGCCCTGCTCCTTGGCCTCCTCGCGGATGCGAGCGGCCTCGTGACGAGCGTCGGCGAGCTGCGCGGTGTACTGCTCGAGCGCGGCCTGGGCCTCCTGCTGCGCCGACTTGGCCTCCTCGATCCCGCCCTCGATCGCGGCCGTGCGCTCGGCGTAGGCCTTCTCGAAGTTGGGGACGACGAACTTGCGGATCAGGAGGAAGAGGATCCCCAGGACCACCAGGCCCAGGACGATCTCCGGCAGCTCCGGGATCAGGGGGTTGTGCTCCTCCCCCTCAGCTGCTGCGACCAGGATCGCGCTCATGGTGAATCTCCCTTAGCAGAGGATCAGTTGTAGCCGAAGACGAAGGCGAGGGCCAGCGCGATGATGAAGAACTGCTCCGCGAGGACGAAGCCGAAGATCGCGATGCCCTGGAGACGACCCTGCGCCTCGGGCTGACGGGCGACGCCCGTGACGTAGGCGGCGAAGATCAGACCGACGGCGATGGCCGGGCCGATGGCAGCGAGGCCGAGGCCGACGGTGGCGATGGAACCATTCATGACGGTTCTTTCCTTTCGTGACGACGCGGACGCGTCTGGTGCGGGTCGAGAAGTGGTCGGATGGAGCCGGCCGAGCTCAGTGCTCGTCGGCGATCGCGCTGCCGATGTACATCGCGGTCAGCAGCGTGAAGACGTAGGCCTGCAGGAACATGATCAGCATGTCGAGGAAGCTGACCCCGATGCCGAGCACGAAGGAGAGCACGCCGGCCGGGATGCCGATGGCGGCGTTGGCGTAGCCCGTGACGAGGTACGCGGCACCCAGCGAGAACAGCAGGATCAGCAGGTGTCCGGCGAACATCGTCGCGAAGAGACGCAGCGCCAGCGTGAACGGGCGCACGATGATGTTGGAGAGGAACTCCAGCGGCACGAGGGCGATGAGGATCGGGCCCTTGGCGCCGGCCGGGACCGTCTGGTGCTTGAGGTAGCCGACGAAGCCGTGGCGGCCGATGCCGGCGACGTTGTAGATCAGCCAGGTGACCAGCGCCAGCGCGACCGGGAAGCCGAACTTCGACATCGACGGGAACTGGATCACGGGGATGACGCCGTAGAAGTTGTTGACCAGCACGAAGAGGAACACCGTGAAGAGGTACGGCACGTACTTCATGTAGTCGGCGCTGCCGATGTTGTCGCGCGCGATGGAGTTGCGGATGAACCCGTAGACGAGCTCGCCGGCGAACTGCAGACGCCCGGGCACGACCTGGGCCTTGCGGCTGGTGGCGTAGGCGAACGCGAAGACGATCACCAGCGACAGCACGAGGAACAGCTCGGGCTTGTTGACCTCCCACCCGCCGATCGTGAACGTCGGCGGGAGCAGGAAGCTCCCGGGGCCGGGCTGCGGCGGGCCGTCAGCGGCAGCCACCAGGGCGGTCGAGGCGAGGGTCACTCGGTCACCTTTGTCTCATGGCGCGGTCGATTCCGACGAAGGTCGGCGATCCGGCAGTACGGCCAGCGTCATCGTTCACGTCGAGCCCGGTCGCTGTGCGGTTCCGGTCCGGCGCATGAGTGAGGCTACCAGGGGGTCACGACGGGGTGTCGCCCAGGTCATAGGTGGGGACCCGGCGGCGACGGAACGACCACGTCGCCAGCACGGTCCAGACCAGGCTGGACAGGACCGCGGCGAGGCCGAACGTGCGACGGTCGACGTGCTCCGCCACTCCCCCGACGTCGAAGAGGAGGAACAGCACGGCCATCGCCGCGAACGCCTTCACGAGGAAGAAGAGGACCGCCGCGGGGAGCGAGAGCACCGGGCTGGACCGCGCGACCGGGTTCAGGACGACCGGCGTCGACCCGAGGAACACCGCGACGACGAGGCCCGCGAGGAGCGCTCCCAGGAGCCCGGCGGTCCCCCGCGCGGCGAGCCCGGCGACGGCGGCCAGGGCGACGACGGCCGCGTACGCGAGGACGTGCGTGCGGACGGCACCCCGCTGCGCGGACGTCACGACCCGTCCCAGACGCGCTGCTCGAGCCGCGGGAGCACGAAGACCGCGGCGGCCGTGAGCACGCTCAGCACGCCGAACCCGACGATCGACTGCCACCCGCTGAACAGGCTCACCACCACGCTGCCGAACGCGACCAGGCCCGCGGCCGCGTACATGAGCAGCACCGCACGACGGTGCGAGTGCCCGATCTCGAGGAGCCGGTGGTGGATGTGCATCTTGTCCGGGCTGAACGGCGAGCGTCCCGCGCGGGTGCGGCGGACGACCGCCAGCCCCAGGTCGACGAACGGCACGATGAGGATCGCGAAGGGCAGGAAGAGCGGCAGCAGGGCCGGCAGGAAGCTCGCCGCCCCGCCACCCACGCCCTCGGACAGGCTGGTGGCCGGGAACTGGCCCGTGAGGCTGATCGAGGAGCACGCGAGGACGAACCCGATGAGCATCGACCCGGAGTCGCCGATGAACATGCGGGCGGGGAAGAAGTTGTGCGGCAGGATGCCGAGGCAGGCGCCCGCCAGGGCGGCCGTGAGCAGGGCGGCGCCGATCGCGCGTGCCTCGCCGTTCACGACGGCGAGGGAGAAGGCGTACGAGAAGAAGGCCACGGCGCCGATCGCGACCATGCCGGCGGCCAGCCCGTCGAGGCCGTCGACGAAGTTGACGGCGTTCGCGGTGGTGACGATGAGCAGCACCGTGAAGATGATCGACTGGGCGTTGTCGAGCCCGAGGTAGTTGTTGTACAGCGGCAGGTAGAGGAACTGCAGGCCCATCGCGACGACGACGATGCCGGCCAGCACCTGGCCGGCGAACTTGCTGAGCGCGTCGAGCTCGAAGAGGTCGTCGATCACGCCGACGAGGCAGATGACGGCACCGCCCACGATGACCGCGCGGGCGTCGCCGAACACGGCGTCCTCGTTGCGCGACAGGAACGGCAGGTGGGTCGCCACCAGGTAGGCCGAGACGAGGCCGCCGAGCATCGCGGGGCCGCCGAAGTACGGGGTGGGGATCGCGTGCACGTCGCGGTCGCGCACCTTGGCGACGGCTCCGAAGCGCATCGCGAGCGTCCTGGCGATCGAGGCGAGGAGGTAGGTCACCCCCAGGGCGACGCCGAAGACGACGAGGTACTCACGCACCGAGCGGCTCCACCGTGTTGTTGAACCGGTGGAGCACGTCGAGCCCGATCGGGCCCTCGCGCAGGATGCGCGGCGTGGCGCCGGTGACGTCGAGGATGGTCGACGCGGTGCCGCCCGGGCTCCGGCCCGCGTCGAGGTAGACGCTGACGGTCTCGCCCAGCATCCGCTCGGCGTCGTCGATCGTCGTGGCGGCCGGCTCGCCGGTCAGGTTCGCGCTGCTCACGGCGAGCGGACCGGTCTGCTTGAGCAGACCGAGCGCGACGGGATGGTCGGGCATGCGCACCGCGACGGTGTGGTGGGTCTCCCCCAGGTCCCACGTGAGCGACGGCTGCTGCCGGCACACGACCGTGAGCGGTCCGGGCCACAGCTCGGTGGTCATCGACCGGAGCCATCCCGGCACCTCGGTGACCAGGGCCTCCAGGGTCGTCGGCGCCCCGACCAGCACCGGCGGCGGCTTCTGGCGCGTGCGTCCCTTGGCGTCCAGCAGCCGCTGGACCGCCTCGGGCGAGAACGCGTCGGCGGCCAGGCCGTACACGGTGTCGGTGGGCAGCACGGCGAGCTCGCCGGCCTCCAGCGCCGCCTGGGCGGCGTCGACGCCGGTGCGGCGCATCTCCTCGTCGGCGCAGTCGTACCTCACCGGACCACCCTAGCGGGCACGGGTGGGCCCGCCGGTCACCACAGGTCGTGCACGGCGTCCAGCAGGTCGAGCCCGTGGACGAGGAAGGCGAGCGCCAGGAACTGCGCCGTCCGACCGAGGAAGACCATCGTGAGGAACACCCACAGACGCTGGCGTGACAGGGGCGCCAAGATCGTCACCACGGCGAGCGGCGGCACGGCCAGGAGGGAGGACAGGAGCACGGTCGCCGCACCGAGCACCGGACGGTCGAGCCAGGTCAGGAGCAGGTCGCCGACCCGCCGCAGCCAGGCGGTGAACCGGTAGCGGGGCTCCGAGCGCCGCGCCTCCCGGCGGAAGCGCTGCGACCCGCCGCGGATCAGCACGAACACGAGCGCCTTCCCGGCGACCGTGCCGACGCTGAGCGCCATGACGCCCCAGAACAGCATCCAGTCCTGCATCGTCGCGCCCATGGCGACGACGTAGACCTCGGCGTTGAGGAACACCGGGAGGATGGCCGAGCCGACCCCGAACGCGAACGCGGCCCCGTGGATCAGGAGCTCGGCGACCATGCCGCGACCCTACCGATCCCGCTCCGCGCCGCGCCGGAGGTCCTGCCTCGTGCGCGCCGAGCCGCTCAGGGGCGTCGCGCGGTGACGTACCGCGGCCGGTCCGCGAGGTCCGCATGGTCGCGCACGTCGGCCCACCGGCCGGCGAACACCGCGGGCGCCGACTCCCCCTGCGCGTCGGCGTGCTCGGCCCCGACGACACCGCCGGGTCGCAGCAGGCGCCAGGCCGCACGCTCGAGACGACGCATCGCGTCGAGGCCGTCGTCACCCGACCAGAGCGCCAGGGACGGGTCGTGGTCGCGGGCCTCGGGCGCCACGCCCTCCCACGCGTCCAGCGGGATGTACGGCGGGTTGCACACGACGACGTCGACCGTGCCGTCGAGGTCGGCGAAGGCCTCGAACGCGTCACCGAGCCGCAGGTCGGTGCCCGTGTCGCCGAGGTTGCGCTCCGCCCACGCGAAGGCCTGCTCGTCGAGCTCGACGGCGTGCACCTGGGCGCGCGGCACCTCGTGCACGACGGACAGCGCGATCGCCCCCGACCCGGTGCAGAGGTCGACCACCACCGGCGGGGTCTCCCGGCCGGACGACAGCACGGCCGACGCCTGCTCGACCGCCCAGCCCGCCAGCAGCTCGGTCTCCGGACGCGGCACGAACACCCCAGGACCGACCTCGAGGTCGACGTAGCGGAAGCCGGCGGAGCCGGTGAGGTGCTGCAGGGGCACCCGACGCGCACGGGCCGCGACCATGTCGCGGTAGACCTGCAGCTGCGGGCCCTGGAGGCGGGCGCTGAGCAGCAGGCCGCGCGGGGTCCCGGTGACGTGGGCGAGGAGCAGCTCCGCGTCGACCCGCGGCGACGCGACGTCGGCGGCCGTCAGGGTGGCCGTGGCCTCCTCGAGCAGGCGCTCGGCCTGGCTGCGGACGCGACTCACGCCCGCGACCCGTCGGCGGTCTCGAGCCGTTCGGCGAGGTCGGCGTCGACGAGCGAGCCGATGACGTCGTCGAGCGCACCGTCCATGACGGCGTCGAGGTTGTAGGCCTTGAAGCCGGTGCGGTGGTCGGAGATGCGGTTCTCGGGGAAGTTGTAGGTGCGCACGCGCTCGGACCGGTCGACCGTGCGGACCTGCGAGCGCCGCGCGTCGGACGCCTCCGCGTCGGCTGCCGCCTGCGCCGCCTCCAGCAGGCGCGAGCGCAGGATGCGCAGCGCCTGCTCCTTGTTCTGCAGCTGGCTCTTCTCGTTCTGGCAGCTCACGACGAGGCCGGTCGGCAGGTGGGTGATGCGCACGGCGGAGTCGGTCGTGTTGACGCTCTGGCCTCCGGGTCCGGAGGAGCGGAAGACGTCGATGCGCAGGTCGGCGTCGTTGACCTGAACGTCGACGTCCTCGGCCTCGGGCAGCACCAGGACCCCGACCGCGGACGTGTGGATGCGCCCCTGGGACTCGGTGACCGGCACCCGCTGCACGCGGTGCACCCCGGCCTCGAACTTCAGCAACGCGTAGGGAGCCTGGCCCGGCTCGGGGGTGCCCTTCGCCGCCACCGAGGCCGTCACCGACTTGTAGCCGCCGAGCGCGGACTCCGTGGCGTCGATGATCTCGACCCGCCAGCCCTTCGTCTCGGCGAAGCGCGTGTACATGCGCAGCAGGTCGCCGGCGAACAGCGCCGACTCCTCGCCGCCCTCGCCACCCTTCACCTCGAGGATGACGTCCTTGTCGTCGGCGGGGTCGCGCGGCACCAGCAGGCGCTGCAGCCGCTCCTCCAGCTCAGCGCGCTGGGCGGCCAGCTCGCCGGCCTCCTCGACCAGCTCGAGCTCCTGCGCGGCCTCGAGGTCCTCCCCCGCCTGCTGCCAGGCGCGGTAGGTGCGCACGACGGCGCCGAGCTCGGCGTAGCGGCGCCCGACCTTCTTGGCCCGCGCGGGATCGGCGTGCGTGGCAGGGTCCGACATCTGTCGCTCGAGCTCGGCGTGCTCGGACAGCAGCGCCTCGACGGCCTCGAACATGCTGGTCCCCTCTCCTCGCTCGTGCTCACGAGCTCCTCGGCGCGCTGCGCCCGGACGGACGACGACGCCGACCCGTCCGCTGGGGATCGGGTCGGCGTCGGAGAGGAGCTACTTCTTGCCGTAGCGCTTCTCGAACCGGGCCACGCGGCCGCCGGTGTCGAGGATCTTCTGCTTGCCCGTGTAGAACGGGTGGCAGGCCGAGCACACGTCGGCGCGGAGGGTGCCCTCCGTGGCGGTGCTGCGGGTGGTGAACGAGTTGCCACAGGTGCAGGTGACCTGGGTCTCGACGTACTCGGGGTGGATGTCGCGCTTCATGGTGTCCTCTCGTGGTGCTGGGTCGGGCCGCGGCGCGGACCGTGAACCAGGACCGGGGATCGATTGTGCCAGGGGCACGGGCGTCAACCAAACCGGGGCCGACTCTGTTCCCGTGGCCCGACCGTCGGGCTCGTCAGGCGGGCAGCAGGGCCTCGACGTCCTCGGCGATCTTCTCGGGCTTCGTCGTCGAGCCGTAGCGCTTCACGACGTTGCCCTCGGCGTCGACGAGGAACTTGGTGAAGTTCCACTTGATCTTGCTGCCGAGGACGCCGCCCTTCTCCGAGCGCAGCCAGCGGTAGAGCGGGTGTGCGTCGTCGCCGTTGACGTCGACCTGGGAGAACATCGGGAAGCTGACGCCGTAGTTCTTCTGGCAGAACGCCGCCGTGTCCTCGTCGGAGTCCGGGTTCTGGTGGCCGAACTGGTCGCACGGGAAGCCGAGGACGACGAGCCCGCGGTCCGCGTACCGGCTGTACAGCTCCTCCAGGCCGGTCAGCTGGGGGGTGAAGCCGCACTGCGTGGCGGTGTTCACGACGAGCAGGACCTTCCCCCGGTAGTCGGAGAGGTCTCGCGGTGCGCCGTCGATGGTCGTGGCGGTGAAGTCGTAGGCAGTGGTCACGTCGCCATCCTAGGGACGCGGTCCACCCTCCGCAGACGAGCGCGACGCGCCGGAGCTCGCGCTGCCGGACGGCGGCGGGAAGCCCGACGGGCCCGCCGACCAGGGTCGGCGGGCCCGTCGGGGCCGGGTCAGGCCAGGGGGCTGCGCTGGAGCGCGAGGAGCAGCTCGGCGTTGCTGCCGGTCTTCTCCAGCCGTCCGACGACCGCGTCGAGGACCTGCTGCGGGCTGCGGCCGACGAGGGCCCGGCGCGCCGCGACGAGGATGTCGAGCTCCTGCTCGTCGAGCAGCAGCTCCTCGTGGTTCGTGCGCGAGCCGGCGATGTCGACGGCCGGGAAGACCTGCTGGTTCTCGTCGACGTGCAGGCGCAGCACGCTGTTGGCGGCACCGTCGATCTCCTCCAGCACGGCCTCGTCGACGACGGAGGAGGTGCCCGCCAGCGCCGTCGCGAGGATGGTCAGCGAGCCGCCGTCCTCGGCGTTGCGTGCCGCGCCGAAGAACGTCTTGACGGGGTGCAGGGCGGCCGCGTCGACCGCGCCGGCCATCCGGCTCGAGGCCGTGGACGCCTGGTGGTACGCCCGGCCCAGCCGCGTGAGCGAGTCGAGGAGGACGACGACGTCGTGGCCCAGCTCGACCAGCCGCTTGGCGCGCTCGATGGCCAGCTCGGCCACCGTCGTGTGGTCGGCGGCCGGACGGTCGAACGTCGAGGCGATGACCTCGCCCTTGACCGAGCGCTGCAGCTCGGTGACCTCCTCGGGACGCTCGTCGATGAGGACGACCATGAGGTGGCACTCGGGGTTGTTGGCCGTCAGGGCGTCGGCGACGGTGCGCACGAGCGCCGAGCGGCCGCCCCGCTGCTCCGAGACGACCAGCTGGCGCTGACCCTTGCCCACGGGCGCGAAGAGGTCGATGAGACGGGTCGTGACGACCGTCGGGTCGGTCTCCAGGACCAGACGCTCCTCGGGGTGCACCGGCGTCATCGAGGAGAACTCGATGCGACCGCGCGCCTCCTCCAGCGGCGTCCCGTTGACGGTGTCGACCCGCACCATCGGGTTGAACTTCTCCTTGCGCTCCCCCTCGCGCGGCTGGCGCACCTGCCCGGTGACCGCGTCACCCTTGCGCAGCCCCCACTTGCGGACCATGGAGAGCGAGACGTACACGTCGTTCTCGCTCGGCAGGTAGCCGGTGGTGCGCACGAAGGCGTAGTTGTCGAGGATGTCGAGGATGCCCGCGGCCGGGACCAGCACGTCGTCCTCGGTGTAGGTGGGCTCGCCGTCGGCGCCCCGGCCGCCGCGGTTGCGACCGCGTCGGTTGCGACGACGTCCGCCGGCCTCGTCGTCGTCGGCTGCCTGCGGGTCCGGGCCGCGCTGACCGTTCTTCGGCGACGCGTCCTGCCCGCCCTGCTGGTCGCCCTTGCGCTGCTGGTCACCGCGACGCTGGTCGTCGTTCTTCTGACCGTCGCCGTTCTTCTGGCCGCCGTCGTTCTTCTGGCCGTCGTTGCGCTGTCCGTCGTTCTTGGCGCGCTGGTTGCCGTTCTTCGCGCCCTGGCCCTTGCCCTGGCCGCGGTTCTGCCCGTCCTTGGCCTGGACGTCCTTCTGTGCAGCGTCCTGGGGCTGGGCGTCCTTCTGGACAGCGTCCTGGGGCTGGGCGTCCTTCTGGGGAGCGTCCTGGGGCTCGCCGTCCTGGGGCTGGGCGCCCTGGCCGCGACGACCGCGACCACGCGGGTTCTGCTGCGGCTGGTCGTCCGTCGCCGGCTCGTCCTGCTGGGGCGCCTGCTGCGCCGGGGCGGCCTGGACGGCGCTCGGAGCGCTCTCTCCACGGGCGGCCTTGATGGCGTCGATCAGCTCGCCCTTGCGCAGCTTGCCGGCGTCGCTGATGCCGAGGCCGGACGCGATCTCGCGCAGCTCGGCGAGCACCTTGCCGCCGAGGGCACCGCCCGAGCGACGGGCGGGCTTGGCGGGGGCGGCGGAGGCCGGCTCCGCCGACGGGGACGCAGACTGGTCAGTGGGGGTGTCGGTCACGAGGATGCTTCCTGGGTGGGAGGGGGCGCCACAGGCCCTCCGGCGAAGACCGGGGCACCGTGGCCACCCGCCGACGGCGGGCGGACGTACACGTGTCGGGGAACGGGATCCACACCGACGTCCGTCACTCTAGCAGTGCCGTCGGGAGCCCGGTCCGCCCCCACGAGCGGCGTCCGGACCGCCCGTCAGGACGTCGTGACGACGTGGGCGCCGCGGTCGGCGACGTCGACCTCGAGCACCTTCCAGCCGTCGGGCACCGCGTCGGACACGCCCCGCGCGAACGCGAGGACCGTGGGGCCGGCACCGGAGATGACGGCGGGCACGCCGTCCACGCGCAGGCTGCGGACGAGGCGGTAGGACTCCGGCATCGCGCCGGCTCGGTACTGCTGGTGCAGGAGGTCCTCCGTGGCCGACGCGAGCCGCTCGGGCGCCTGGGTCAGCGCCGCCACGAGCAGCGCGGCACGGCCGGCGTTCGCCGCGGCGTCGGCGTGGCTGACCACGTCGGGCAGCAGACCGCGCGCGGCCTGGGTCGAGACCGGCTCCGGCGGCACGAAGAGGGTCAGCGGCACCGCGACGTCGAGCCGGACCGCCTCGGCGGCGAAGCCGTCGATCCACGCGATGGTCAGACCGCCGAGGAGCGCCGCCGCCACGTTGTCGGGATGACCCTCGATGTCCTGCGCGAGCTGCAGCGTCGCGCGGTCGTCGAGCGGCTCCACGCCCTCGACGAGCGCCTTGGCGAGCACGATCCCGCCGACGATCGCGGCCGAGGAGGAGCCCATCCCCCGACCGTGCGGCACCACGTTGCGGCACGTGAGCCGCAGACCCGGACGTCGCACGCCCATCAGGTCGAGGGCGGCGTCGAGGGAACGGACCACGAGGTGCCGCTCGTCGCGCGGCACCTCGTCGGCGGCCTCGCCCTCCACGACGACCTCGAGCCCGTCGCCGGGGACGACCTCGGCGGTCAGCTCGTCGTGCACGTCGAGCGCGAGCCCGAGGGCGTCGAAGCCCGGACCGAGGTTCGCGCTGCTGGCGGGCGTGCGGACCGTCACGGGCCCGCGGCGGAACGGCTGGTCGACCACGACGGCGCCGCTCAGGCCAGACCGGCGGCGGCCGCGGCGTCGTGCACGTCGGCGTCGATGACGGAGTCCACCACGGACTCCACGCCCGACAACGCCGTCTCCACGTCCTTCAGGCCGTGGCCGGTCACCGTGACCGCGATGCGCAGACCCGGGTCGACCTCGCCCGCCTCGGCGGCGGCCAGCAGGCCGGCGACACCCGCGGCCGACCCCGGCTCGACGAACACGCCGTCGTGGGCGCCGAGCCGACGCTGGGCCTCAAGGATCTGCTCGTCGGTGACGGCGTCGATGCGCCCGCCGGAGCTGTCGCGGGCCTCGATGGCCAGCTGCCAGGACGCCGGGTTGCCGATACGGATCGCCGTGGCGACGGTCTCGGGCCGGGCCACGGCCTCGCCACGGACGAGCGGCGCGGCGCCGGCGGCCTGGAAGCCCCACATGCGCGGGCGGTGGGTGGCCAGACCGGCGTCGGCGTACTCGCGGTAGCCCATCCAGTAGGCGGAGATGTTGCCGGCGTTGCCCACCGGGAGCACGTGCACGTCGGGGGCGTCGCCCAGGACGTCGACGATCTCGAACGCGGCGGTCTTCTGGCCCTGCAGGCGCACCGGGTTGACCGAGTTGACGAGCGCGACGGGGTACTCGTCGGCCAGCGCCCGCGACAGCTGCAGGCACTCGTCGAAGCCGCCCCGCACCTGGATGACCTCCGCGCCGTGCATGACGGCCTGGGCCATCTTGCCGGTCGCGATCTTGCCGTGCGGGACGAGCACGATCGGCGTGAGGCCGGCGCGCGCCGCGTAGGCGGTCATGGACGCCGACGTGTTGCCGGTCGAGGCGCACACCACGGCCTTCGCGCCCTCGCCGACCGCCACGGAGATGGCCGCCGTCATCCCGCGGTCCTTGAAGGAGCCCGTCGGGTTGTCACCCTCGACCTTGAGCCAGACGTCGCCCTGGACGAGCGAGGACAGCCAGGCCGAGTGGACGAGCGGCGTGCCGCCCTCCCCCAGCGAGATCACCGGGGTGTCCTCGTCGACCGGGAGCCACTCGCGGTACTCCTCGAGGACACCACGCCACGGCTGCGCCATCAGCGGAACTCCTTCATCAGTTGAGGCCTTCGACACGCATGACCGACGAGACGTCACGCACCATGTCGAGCGCGCGCACCACCTCGACGGTCGCGGCCAGGGCGGCGTCGTCGGCCTCGTGGGTCACGATGACGAGCTGGGCGTCGGATCCGTGGCCCTCCTGGCGGACCGTCTTGATCGACACGTCGTACTGCGCGAAGGCGTCGGCGACCGAGGCGAGCACGCCCGCGCGGTCGTCGACGTCGATCGACACGTGGTAGCGGGTGCGGGCGCGTCCGACGTCGAGCACCTCCAGGTCCGCATGAGCGGTGTCGCCGGGGCCGTGCACGTCCTGGCGGCGGTTGCGCGCGACCGAGACGAGGTCGCCGAGCACCGCGCTCGCCGTGGGGGCGCCACCGGCACCCGGACCGTAGAACATGAGCTGGCCGGCGGACTCGCTCTCGACGAACACGGCGTTGAACGCGCCCCGGACGCTGGCGAGCGGGTGGCTCTTCGCGATCATCGCCGGGTGGACGCGCGCCGACACGGCGTCGCCGTCGGGCGTGGTGATCTTCTCGCAGATCGCGAGCAGCTTGACGACGCAGCCCATCTCGTCGGCCGAGCGGACGTCGGCGGCCGTGACGTCGGTGATGCCCTCGCGGTGCACGTCGCCGATGGTCACGCGGGTGTGGAACGCGAGCGACGCGATGATCGCGGCCTTGGCGGCGGCGTCGAAGCCCTCGACGTCGGCGGTGGGGTCGGCCTCGGCGTAGCCCAGACGCTGCGCCTCGTCGAGCGCGTCGGAGAAGCCGGCTCCCGTGGTGGTCATGGCGTCGAGGATGAAGTTCGTCGTGCCGTTCACGATGCCGAGCACCCGCTGCACGGCGTCGCCGGCCAGCGACTCCTGGAGCGGTCGGATGATCGGGATGGCACCGGCGACCGCCGCCTCGAAGGCGATGTCGCGCTCGGCCTTCTCGGCCGCCTCGAACAGGTGGGCACCGTCCTCGGCGAGGAGGGCCTTGTTGGCGGTGACGACGGAGGCGCCGTGCTCCAGCGCGGCGAGGATCAGCTCGCGGGCCGGCTCGATGCCGCCGATGACCTCCACGACCACGTCGAGGTCGCCGCGGGTGACCAGCGCGTGCGCGTCGGTGGTGAACAGGTCGGCCGGGAGGTCGAGGTCGCGCGCCCGGCCGAGACGACGCACGGCGATGCCGACGAGCTCGATCGGCGCGCCGATCCGACGCGCCAGCTCGTCGCCGTCGCGGGTCAGCAGCCGGGCCACCTCCGACCCCACGACGCCGCAGCCCAGCAGGGCGACCTTGAGGGGTCGGGCGGTCGACGGAGCGGTGTTCACGCGCGACAGCCTATCGGCGTCCGTCCTCGGTCCGGTCCCCAGTCCTCGCGACGAGACCGGGTTCCCTGCGGGAGGCTCTCCGCTCGTAGCCGCGCCCGAGCACGAGCAGCCCCGCGACCACGCACCCTGCCGGCACCGCGAGGGCCGCGAGCACGCCGACGCCCAGGCCGTGGCCGACGGCCGCGGCGAACACGGTGGCACCCAGGGCGAGTGCGACGGACTCGGCGACCGAGTCGCTGGTCTGCAGGGCGGCACTGTGGTCCGCCTCCTCCCCCGGGCGGGAGCGACGCAGCACCTCGGTCACCGACGTCGACGAGAGCACGCCCATCCCGAAGCCGCCCACGACCCAGACCGTCGCCACGACCACCACCGGGACGTCGGCGACGAGCGAGAGCGGCACGGCGAGGAGCCCCAGGAGGATCGCGCCGGCACCCAGCGCCGCGCGACGTCGGGGCGTGCCGACCAGCGCGGGCAGCCGCTCCGGCCGCGACACGAAGGCCGCGCCGGCGTACCAGGTGAAGGCCGTGCCGGAGATCGCCGCACCCGCCAGGCCCACGGAGAGTCCCCGCTGGTCGACCAGCACCAGCGGCACGTAGACCTCCGCCGCGAAGTACGCCGCCATGAGGAAGGCTCGAGACCCGATGAGGGACGGGAGGCCGCGGCCGCCGGTCCAGGTGCGCGGAGGGACCAGCCGACGGACAGAGAGCCCGAGGGCCACCAGCCCCAGCACGAGCCAGACCGGCCAGGCCGGGAGCGTCCGCTGCCCGGCGACGGACACGAGGAGCACCGCTGCCGCAGCCACCGCGGCGGCAGCCAGGCCGCCCACCGCGCCGTCCCCACGGCCGACGTCGTGGCGAGCGCGGTCGTCCCCGGCACCGGCCGGAGCAGCGGCGAGCGACCGGACGGCCGACCAGGCGACCGCGAGGCTCGCGGCGGCCAGCACGGGCCCGAGCAGGAACACGACCCGCCAGCCGAACGCGTGGGTCAGGCCACCGGCGACGACGGGTCCGACGATCGCCGGCACGGTCCAGGCGCTCGTCATCACGGCGAGCGCGCGGGGACGCAGGTGGTCCGGGTAGGCCCGCGCGACCACGACCCAGAGGGCGACGCCGATCGGCCCGGCCCCGAGCCCCTGCACGGCGCGACCGACGAGGAAGCCGGACATCGACGTGGCGGTGCCGCACACGACGAGCCCGACGGCGAACAGCGTCACCCCCCAGCCGAGCGCCGGCGCGGGACCCGCCCGACCGATCCAGGAGGCGCTGGCGGTCCTCGAGAAGATGCTCACCGCGACCGGGGCGGCGAACGCCACCGCGTACAGGGCGAGCCCGTCGAGCGCGCGGGCCACCTCCGGCATGACGCTGACCACCGCGAGCGACTCGAAGGCGACGAGGAAGGCCAGCGAGAAGAGGCCGAGCGACGTGCGGCCCAGCCGCCCGCGCCAGATCGAGTCGACGTCGTCGGGCGTGGTCGTCTGGGCGTCGAGGGCGTCCGGCGTCGTCATGGGACGATCAGACAACCTCGACCAAAGTTGAGGTCAACACCGACCGACAGGAGGCCCGGATGGCGGACACGAGGGACCAGCTCACCCCGCAGCAGGTCGCCGAGCGATCGGGCGTCGCGGTCTCCGCCCTGCACTTCTACGAGTCGCGCGGTCTCATCACGGCGGCCCGCACGCCGGGCAACCAGCGTCGCTACCGACGCGACGTGCTGCGCCGGCTGGCGTTCATCCAGTTCTCCCAACGACTCGGCATCCCCCTGGCCGAGATCGGCGAGGCGCTCGCGTCGCTCCCCGACGGTCGAGTGCCGACCAAGCGGGACTGGACGCGGCTCACGTCGCGCTGGCGTGCCGACCTCGACGCCCGCATCGCCCGGCTCCAGGCCCTGCGCGACGACCTCGACGGCTGCATCGGGTGCGGCTGCCTGTCCCTGCGCAGCTGCTCGGTCTACAACCACGACGACGAGCTCGCGCGCCGAGGTCCCGGTCCGCACCGGGGCCTCACCTGAGGCGGATCGATCACGGGGCAGGTCCGCCGTCACCTACCCTGGTCCGGTGAGCACGCGCCCGAGCAGCCTGTCGTCGAGCCTGCGGCAGCTGGGGCCCGTCAAGGTGGTCGGACTGGTCACCGTCGTCGTGGTCACGGTCGTGCTCGTGTGGGCCGTCCTCGACGTGCGGTCGCTCCTCGCGCAGGCCCCCGCCGCACAGGTCGCCGCCGCACCGGACGCGACGGCCGGCGCCCGTGGCAGCACCACCGAGCGGCAGGTGGCGGTCACCGTCACCTTCTCCGGCACCGGTCCGTTCAACGCCACGGTCGTCGACGCGTCGAAGCGCGAGCGCACGTTCCGCTCGACCGGTCGGGACGTCACGGTGACCCGCGTGTACGAAGGTGCCGGCCCGTACGTGCTGGCGAGCGTGCAGACCACCGGCAACGCCACCGTCCGCTGCCGTGTCGCCGTCGACGGGAGGCAGACGTCGTCGACCGAGCAGTCGGGCCTCTACGCCCAGACCGTCTGCGCCGGCTGAGGTGGGCGCCGACGACCGCGCCTCCTTCCGGGAGGGGCTGAGGCTCGGGGTGCCGTTCGGCGTCGCCTCCTTCCTGCTGTCGATGTCGTTCGGCGTCGTCGCCCGGGAGACGGGCTTCAGCGTGCTGGCCGCCGTCGCGATGTCGGTCCTCGTGTTCGCCGGCTCGGCCCAGTTCGCGGCCGTGGCGGTGCTCGCCGCCGGCGGAGGAGCAGGCGCCGCCGTCGCCGCAGGGACGCTGATGAACTCACGCTTCCTGCCCATGGGCATCGGGCTCGCGCCGTCGCTGCCCGGGCGCGCCTGGTGGCGGGGCCTGCAAGGACTCGCCGTCGTCGACTCGTCCTGGGCGCTCGCGGCGCGCGGCGACGGCACGTTCGACCGCTGGCGCCTGTTCGGCACCACCGCTCCGCAGCTGGTGGCCTGGTACCTGGGCACCGTGGTCGGGGCGTTCGGCGGTGAGCTGATCGGCGACCTCGACCGGTTCGGGCTCGACGCCGTCTACCCGGCGTTCTTCCTCGCGGTGCTGCTGCCCGAGCTGCGCGACCGCGACCGGCGGAGCGTGGCGGTCGTCGGCGGCCTGCTGGCGCTCGCGCTCGTGCCCGTCGCTCCCCCGGGCGTGCCCGTGCTCGCCGCGGGGCTCGCGGCCCTGTGGGGACTGCGTCGACGGGAGGCGCCGTGAGCACCGTCTGGGCCACCATCCTCGGCCTCACCCTCGCGACGGCCGCCGTCAAGGCCGTTGGGCCGGTGCTGCTGGGCGGTCGCGACCTGCCGGAGCGGTTCACCGGCGTCATCGCCCTCATGGCCCCGGCTCTGCTCACCGCGCTGGTGGTGACCAGCGTGCTCGCCGACGGCGACCGGTGGCACGCCGGGGCCGACACCGTCGGCGTCGCGGCTGCCGGCGTGGTCGCCTGGCGCGGCGCCTCCGTCGTGACGACGCTCGCCGTCGCGGTGGTCGTGACGGCGCTGCTGCGCCTCGCGGGCCTGCCGTAGCGGGGCGCCGGCGTCAGCCGACGTCGAGCGTGAAGAGGTCGTCCTCCGTCTCGCGGCGCAGGATCAGCCGCGCCT
Organism: Aeromicrobium sp. EU05-FHT14F07; assembly: GCF_058790455.1. NCBI lineage: Bacteria > Bacillati > Actinomycetota > Actinomycetes > Propionibacteriales > Nocardioidaceae > Aeromicrobium > Aeromicrobium sp. EU05-FHT14F07. The sequence continues at coordinate 269,420 of NZ_JBYTCR010000001.1, read as the reverse complement.
CGCCGTCGCGCACCGCCACCACGGCCGCACGCGGCACGTGGTTGTAGGTGCTCGCGAGCGAGCGGCAGTACGCCCCGGTACCGGGGACGGCGAGCAGGTCGCCGGCGGCGACGTCGCCTGGGAGGTACTCGTCCTTCACGACGATGTCGCCGCTCTCGCAGTGCTTGCCGACCACGCGGCTCAGCACCGCCGGCTCCTCGGACCGCCGCGAGGCGAGGGTGCACGAGTAGTCGGCGCTGTAGAGCGCGGGCCGCACGTTGTCGCTCATGCCGCCGTCGACGGCGACGTAGCGGCGCGAGGCGCCCCCGTCGAGACCGACGGACTTGACCGTGCCGACCTCGTAGAGCGTGAACGTCGTGGGCCCGACGATCGCGCGCCCCGGCTCGATCGACAGGTGCGGCACGTCGACGTCGAGCGCCCGGCACTCCGCGCGCACGATGCCGAGCAGGCTGTCGGCGAGCTCGGCGGGCGAGCGGGGGTCGTCCTGCGTCGTGTACGCGATGCCGAAGCCGCCGCCGAGGTCCATCTCCGGCGGGACGACGCCGAGCTCCTCGATGATCCGCGCGTGCAGGCGCAGCACGCGCCGCGCGGCCACCTCGAAGCCGTCGGCCACGAAGATCTGCGAGCCGATGTGCGAGTGCAGCCCGAGGAACCGCAGGCCGCCTCCCCCGGGCCGGTGGGCGGAGACGATGCGGCTGACGGCCTCGAACGCGGCGCCGTCGGCGATGGAGAACCCGAACTTCTGGTCCTCGTGGGAGGTGGAGATGTACTCGTGGGTGTGCGCCTCGACGCCCGCGGTCACGCGGACCATGACGGCTGCCTCACGGCCGGTCTCCGCCGTGAGGGCGACGAGCCGGTCGATCTCCTCCAGCGAGTCGACGATGATCCGCCCGACGCCCGCCTCGAGCGCGCGCCGCAGCTCGGCCACGGACTTGTTGTTGCCGTGCAGCGCGAGCCGCTCGGGCGGGAAGCCGGCACGCAGCGCCACGGCGAGCTCGCCACCCGTGCACACGTCGAGGCTCAGCCCCTCCTCCTCGACCCAGCGCGCCGTGGCGACGCAGAGGAACGACTTGCCGGCGTAGTACACCTCGCACCCCTCGAAGGCGTCGCGGAAGGCCCGCGCCCGGCTGCGGAAGTCGTCCTCGTCGAGCACGTACAGCGGCGTGCCGAACTCCTCGGCCAGGTCCGTGACCGACTCACCGGCGACGGTCACGACGCCGTCGACCTTGGAGACGTTGCGTGCCCACAGGTGCGGCACGAGCGCGTCGACGTCGTCGGGGCGACGCAGCCACGCGGGACCCCTGTCTCCGGCCTGGCCGTGCAGCGCGCCCGCCTCGTGGGCCCTCATCACATGCGCTCCGGGGCCGAGACGCCGAGCAGGCCGAGCCCGTTGGCGACGACCTGACGGGTCGCGTCGACCAGCACCAGCCGCGCGCGGTGGACGTCGGTGACGTCCTCGTCCCCCTGGGGCAGCACGCGGCAGACGGCGTAGAACGCGTGGAAGGCGGCCGCGGTGCGCTCCAGGTAGCGGGCCACCCGGTGCGGCTCCCGCAGCTCCGCCGCACGCGACGCCACCTCGGGGAAGCTCGCCAGGGCACGCAGCAGGTCGCCCTCCTTCTCGTGCTCGAGCAGGCCCGGGTCGAAGCGGTCGAGGCCGTGGTCGATGCCGAGGTCGGCGGCGTTGCGCAGGATGCTCGAGAGCCGCGCGTGTGCGTACTGCACGTAGTAGACGGGGTTGTCGTTCGTCGTGCTGGCCCAGAGGTCGAGGTCGAGGTCGATCGGCGAGTCCGTCGAGTAGCGGGACAGGGCGTACCGGGCCGCGTCGACGCCGATGGCGCCCACGAGGTCCTCGAGGGAGATGACGGTCCCGTTGCGCTTGCTCATCCGTAGGGGCTCGCCGTCACGCAGCAGGTTGACCATCTGGCCGATCAGCAGCTCGAGGTTCACGCCGGGCTCGTCACCGAACGCGGCGCACATGGCCATCATCCGCGACACGTACCCGTGGTGGTCGGCGCCCAGCATGATGAGGCAGCGGTCAAAGCCCCGCTCGCGCTTGTCGAGGTAGTACGCGAGGTCGCCGGAGATGTAGGCGGCCTGGCCGTCGGACTTCACGACGACCCGGTCCTTGTCGTCGCCGTAGTCGGAGGTGCGCAGCCAGCGGGCGCCGTCCTTCTCGTACATCTTGCCGAGCTCGTCGAGCCGCGCGATGGCCCGCTCGACCGCGCCGGACTCGTGCAGGTCGTTCTCGTGGAAGTAGACGTCGAAGTCGACGCCGAAGTCGTGCAGGGACGCCTTGATCTCCGCGAACATCAGTGCCACGCCCTCGGCGCGCAGCACCTCGGTCGCCTCCGGGTCGGGCAGCGAGGCGACGTCGGGGTGCTTCGCCACGACGTCGGCCGCGATCTCGTGGATGTACTGGCCGCCGTACCCGTCCTCGGGCGCCTCCTGGCCCCGCGCCGACGCGAGCAGCGACCGGGCGAAGCGGTCGATCTGGGCGCCGTGGTCGTTGAAGTAGTACTCGCGGGTGACGTCGGCACCGGCGAACGTCAGCAGTCGGCCGAGCGAGTCGCCGACGGCGGCCCAGCGCACGCCGCCGATATGGATGGGGCCCGTGGGGTTGGCGCTGACGAACTCGAGGTTGACCTTCTGGCCCGCGTAGAGCTCGCTGCGGCCGTAGTCGGCTCCGGCCTGGAGCACATGTGTGGCCACCTGGCCCTGCGCGTCGGCGGCGACGCGCAGGTTGAGGAAGCCGGGGCCGGCGACCTCGGCGGCGCTCACGCCGTCGTGCTCGGCGAGCACCCCGGCGAGGTCCGTGGCGAGGTCGCGCGGGTTCAGGCCCGCCTTCTTGGCCAGCTGCAGCGCGATGTTCGTGGCGTAGTCGCCGTGCTCCTTGACCTTGGGTCGCTCCACGCGCACCTGGGTCGGCACGCCGTCGGGGAGGCTGAGCCGTCCCTCGTCGACGAGCCGCTGGAGGGCGGACACGATCACGTCGCTGAGCTGCTCGGGAGTCACCGCACCAGCCTATCGACCGGCGCGCCGCTCCCCGTCCGCGGGAAGCGCTGGCGAGACCGGCGCGTCAGGCCTGCGAGCGCCGTCGGATGACGTCGTTCACCGTCGACACCAGGTCGTCGGGGTCGAACGGCTTCGTCACGTACGCGTCGACGCCGGCGTCGAGCCCCCGCTGGATGTCGGCGGGCAGGTTCTGGGTGCTCACCATGACCACCCCGAGGTGCCGCAGCCGCTCGTCCGCCCGGATGGCGTGCACCGTGCTCACGCCGTCCTGGCGCGGCATCATGACGTCGACGGTGACGACGTCGGGCAGGTCGCCGACGTCGGCCGAGGCCCGCAGCCGCTCCACGCAGTCGAGGCCGTCGACGGCCTCCCGCACGTCGAACCCCGCCAGCTCGAGGTTCGTGCGGATGAGGAACCGGATCGACGCGGTGTCGTCAGCGACCAGGACCGTGGGCACACGCACCACCGTAGCGGGCGTGGGGTAGGGTCGTACCGCACTCGGCCAGACCGGTCACCGCACCCGCGGAACCGTGCACCGGCCCCCGTAGCTCAGGGGATAGAGCACCGCCCTCCGGAGGCGGGAGCGCAGGTTCGAATCCTGCCGGGGGTACCCAGCACAGCGCATCGGTCCCGTCGCCACCTGGCGGCGGGCGCCTTGGTGCTCCCCCGGTCTCCTCGCCCGCGACACCGACCGGAGTAGGCCATGTGAACGCCTGTCACCTTTTCTCCGCGCCCAGTCAGCGCGGAGTCGCCGGACATCGTAGGCTCCAGCCTGCGCCGGATCGCCCACCCCTGGACGCGGACGGCGCAGCGCCCCTGCTCTCGGACACGGAGAGCAGGGGCGCCTCGCTCCTGGCGCGCTGGAGCACGGAAGACGATACGTCCGCCCTGACTCCCCTGAGGGGTGTCGCGCCGGGCGGTGGGACGGCCGTACGAGTCGGGCCCCGCGGGCGCCTCGTCAGTCGAAGGTGCCGCGCACGACGTGCGTCACGCCGAGCTCGTCCATCCACGGCAGCTCGGCGTCGGAGACGCCCAGCGCGACGCAGTCGGCGTCGATCTGCGCCGCCAGCGTCGCGATGGACTCCACGAGGACCCGACGTCGCAGGTCGTCGGCCAGGCCGTGCACCAGCTCGGGATCGATGCGCAGCACGTCGGGCGAGAGCAGGAGGATGTGGCGCAGCTCCGCCGCGCCGTCACCGACCCGGTCGACCGCCACCCGCGCTCCGAGCCGACGGAGCGGCTGCAGCAGCGACGTGAGCTCCTCGTAGTCCTCGATCGTCTCGTCCACGTCGAAGCGCAGCATCAGGCGCGACGGCGGCATCGAGGCGATCAGCGCCTGGAAGGCCGGGTCGCGCAGGGCCTCCGCCGACAGGCTGACGCTCACGACCGGCACCGACGTCTGCTCGACGGCCTTCAAGGTGCGCGACAGCACGGACAGCTCGAGCTCGACACCGCGACCCACCTCGCGCGCCTCCCCCAGCCGGCGGCGGAACGGACGGCCGTCCGCGAAGCGGGCCACCGCCTCGTGGCCGACGACCGCGCCGGAGACCACCTCCGAGACGGGCAGGAGCTCGATCGTCGCGTCCTCGAGGGCGCCGTCGATGGTCTCCGCGAGGTCGGCCAGGTCGGTCAGCCGCCCGTCGACCTGCTCCTCCATCTCGATGAGCCGCATGATGAGCACGGCGGTCGCCCGCAGCACCTCCGCCTCGGCCGGCGAGAGGTCCGGGTGCGGGTCGCGCGAGAAGGCGCACAGCGTGCCGAACAGCTCGCCGCTGCTGCGGGTCATCGGGACGCCCACGTAGGCGCCGATGCCGAGGTAGGACGTGTGGAACGCGTCGACCGTGAGCGGCTCGGTGGCGGTGTCGGGCACGACCTCCCCCAGCTGGCCGCTCGTGATCATCTGGCAGTAGGTGCCCTCGTACGGCTCGCTGAACCCCACCTGGATCGGGAGGTCGACGTCGGACACCAGCGCACGGAACGAGCGACGATCACCCTCGATCTCGCTGATGAACGCGACGTTGAGGCCGAGCTCGCGACGCACCAGGTCGACCATGGCCGTCGCTGCCGTGCGTGCGTCCGTCCTGAGCCTGCTCACACGCCATGCCTTTCGGAACCCCGAACCGTCGTCTCGGACGCGATCCTAGGGTCTTCCTCCCAGATCCGCACAGCAACACGACCCTCCCACTCCACCTCGCCGACGGACGTCACGGCGTCGCGGTCGAGGGGGCCGCGGACGTGCGGGAACAGGACGTCGTCGCCCACGCCCGGGGGCGGGACCGGTGACGCCGCCTCGTGGACCACGTCCGCCCGCAGCCGCGACACGTCGAGGCGCAGGACCAGCAGCGGGCGCGGCGCGTCGGCGTAGAACGCCGTGGCCACCGCGAGCGTCGTCGCCTCGTCGGGCGAGCAGTGCACGAACCCCTCCTCCGCGAGCGACGCGGGCGCGTACGGACGATCGGGGTCGGCGGCCCACTCGGGCGCCGGGACGAGGTGCAGGATCGTGGTCGGGCTGGTCGGTCGGGGAACGTCACCGTCGGGCGTCACGAGGTCATGGGACCACGAACACCCTGGCAGCGGGAATGCGACACCCTCACGACGGCTTGACGCAGGCATGAAGAACATCGGGTTCCTGTCCTTCGGGCACTGGTCGGACTCGCCGCACTCGGCGACCCGCAGCGCCGCGGACGTGCTGCACCAGTCGATCGAGCTCGCCGAGGCGGTGGAGGACCTCGGCGGCGACGGCGCCTACTACCGCGTGCACCACTTCGCGCAGCAGCTCGCGTCGCCGTTCCCGCTCCTCGCCGCCGTCGCCGCGCGCACGAGCCGGATCGAGATCGGCACGGGCGTCATCGACATGCGGTACGAGAACCCCCTCTACATGACCGAGGAGGTGGGGGCGGTCGACCTCATCAGCGACGGTCGGCTCCAGATCGGCATCAGCCGCGGCTCACCGGAGCAGGTGATCGACGGCTACCGCTACTTCGGCTACGCCCCGAGCGACGGGAAGACCGACGCCGACCTCGCGCGCGAGCACACGGCGGTGCTGCTGGAGCTGCTCAAGGGCACCGGGTTCGCCGAGCCGAACCCGCGGCCCATGTTCCCGAACCCGCCGGGCAAGCTGCGCCTCGAACCGCACTCCCCCGGCCTGCGCGACCGGGTGTGGTGGGGCGCCGGCAGCCGGGCCACCGCCGAGTGGACGGCGGAGCAGGGCATGAACCTCATGAGCTCCACCCTGCTCACCGAGGACACGGGCGTCCCGTTCCACGAGCTGCAGGCCGAGCAGATCCAACGCTTCCGCGACGCGTGGAAGGCGGCCGGCCACGAGCGCGAGCCGCGCGTGTCGGTGAGCCGCAGCATCTTCGCCCTCGTCGACGACCGCGACCGCGCCTACTTCGGCGGGTCGGGCGGCGACGACCAGGTCGGGTTCCTCGAGGGCGGCCGCGCCCGCTTCGGCCGCACCTACGCCGCCGAGCCCGACCAGCTCGTCGAGCAGCTGCGCGAGGACACCGCCATCGCCGCCGCCGACACCCTCCTCCTCACCGTCCCGAACCAGCTCGGCGTCGAGTACAACGCCCACGTCGTCGAGAGCATCCTCCAGCACGTCGCGCCGGAGCTGGGCTGGCGCTGAGGCGGGCTCGAGCTCTTCCTGTCGGGGTCTCGGCTTGCCGGTGCGCTGCCTGCGTGGGTCTGGGGTTGCTGGTGTTGAGCCTGCGCGGGTCTGTGGTTGCTGGTGCGCTGCCGTAGTTGGGCTGTGCTTGTTGGTGCGCTGCCTCGGCCTTCGCTGGGGGTGGCCTCCGAAAGGGCCTCGACCGGGCAGCTGGGCGGGGGTCGGTTCCGGGTCTCGGGCTGTGGCCCGCGCTGTGGGACGCAAGATGCTGCGTTCGCGTGCGGAATCGCGAAGGATGCTGCGTTTGCTACGGGATCCCGTCGTGAACGCAGAAGCGTTCGATCTGACTCGCGCGAAGGCAGAGTCTTGGGTGCCCTTTGGGTTGGGGGGACGAAGGATTCTTCCTTCTCGTGGAACGGTCCACGAGAAGGAAGAATCCTTCACACGTCTGGCCCCCTCGTCGGTGGATCTGCCACCTGAACAGCGCCCAGAAGGTGGCCGATCCACCGACGGCACGCGCAAACGCAGCATCTTGGGCCAGCCACGCACAAATGCAGAATCTTGGGTCCCACGCGGGCCACAGCCCGAGAACCCAGACCACCTCGCGCCCAGCCGCCCGGTCGAGGCCCTTTCGGAGACCAGCCCCAGCGAAAGCCGAGGCAGCGCACCAGCAAGGTCACGACGACCGCAGGCAGCGCACCAGCAAGGTCACGACGAGCGCAGGCGGCGCACCACCAACCCCAGACCCGAGCAGACAGCGCACCAGCAGGACGACCGCAGCCAGCCCCGACCCCCACCTCCCCCCAGGGCCGACGCGCGCGAGACGGCGGAGGTGGGAGACTCGTGACCCGATGAGCCCAGCAGACGAGACCGCCCCGACCGAGATCGACGTCCCCGACCTGCCCGGCCCCTGGTCCGCGCGCGTCCCCACCTACGGTGACGTCGACGCCCTCGTGCGTCTGCGGCACCTCGACGAGCTGCAGGGCACGGGCGAGGCGCACGTGGACCCGGCCGGTATCGAGAACGAGGTCGCCGGCCAGGCGTCCTGGACGCGGCGGCAGCTCGTCGCCGTCGGGACCGACGACGTGCCGGTCGCCTGGATCACCGTCCACGACCGCGCCGCGGGACGCGCCCTGGTGTGGGGCTACTTCGACCGCGACGTCGCGGAGGTCGACGAGATCGCGCGCGTCCTCTACGCGTGGGCGGAGGAGGTGGCGATCCTCATGGCGCGCATCCGCGGCATCACGGAGACGCGCCTCGACGAGAGCCCGTTCGCCGACGACTCCCGCCAGGCGGGCTGGCTGGAGCAGGCCGGGTACGCGAAGCGACGCACCTGGCTGCACATGGAGCGACCGGTGCGCGACGGCGACGCCGACCTGGAGCCACGCGAGGGCGTCGTCGTGCGCACCGTCGAGAAGCACGAGAACGGGTTCCCGGTCGCCTCCGACCTGCAGACCGTGCACCACATGCTGGAGACGTCCTTCGAGGACCACTTCAACAACTACCGCGAGTCCTTCCCCGAGTTCGTGCAGCGCATGCGGGAGGAGCCCGGGCACCGCTGGGACCAGTGGTGGCTGGCCTACGTCACCGACGAGGACGGCGAGCAGGTGCCGGCCGGCACCGTCGTGTGCTCGGTGCTGCCCGGCAAGCACGACGGCCCCGAGGGAACCTACGTCGAGTACATCGGCGTCAACCGGCACGCCCGTGGTCGGGGCGTGGCGAAGTCGCTGCTCGCCACGGTCATCAGCGACGCGGTCCGACGTGGACGCGACCGGGTGGGTCTGGAGGTCGACGCCGACTCCCCCACCTCGGCCGACCAGCTGTACCTGTCGATGGGGTGGGAGACCGACTACGTCACCGACTCCTGGTTCAAGGACCTGACGCTCGCCTGACGGGCTGTCGTCGCCCGGATCAGGTTGCGGGACCTCTCCACGCTCGTAGCGTCGGTGGTACACATCCCACCCACCGGCAGGAGACACCATGCCTACTCGCACTGCTCGCACCGCCTGGGACGGCGGCTTCGAGGACGGAACCGGTCAGGTCGAGCTGACCAGCTCGGGCCTCGGCACGTTCGAGATGTCCTTCCCGAAGCGTTCCTCCGAGGACGGGGGCGGCGCGACCAACCCCGAGGAGCTGCTCGGCGCGGCGCACTCGGCCTGCTACACGATGCAGCTGACGGCGGTGCTCGGCCAGAAGGGCGGCACGGTCCACTCCATCGAGACCAAGGCCGACGTGTCCCTCGGCAAGGACGACGCCGACGGCGGCTTCAAGATCACGAAGATCGCGCTCACCGTGCGGGGCGAGGTCGAGGGCGTCGACGACGCCACCTTCCAGGAGGCCGCCGAGGCCGCGAAGACCGGCTGCCCGCTCAGCAAGGCGCTCGCGTCGGTCGACGAGATCACCCTCGACGCGACGCTGGAGAGCTGAGCCCGCTCACTCCCCCACGGCGGCGGCTGCGTCCTCGAACACCTCGGGGACGTAGCCGTCGCCTGCGTCGGGACCCTGGCCGTCGCCGCCCCCGAGCACGCCCGACGGGTCGACGAGCCGGACGTCGTGACCGTCGAGGTGCAGCCGGCGCACCCCCTCCAGGAGCATGCGCCGCGCGACGTCGTTGACCCGGTGCACCCGCTCGAGGTCGAGCACGACGGGAGCCTCGCCCTCCGGCTCCTCCTCCAGGCTGCGCAGCACGCGCTCGGCCTCGACGAAGCGCAGGTCGCCCGCGACCTCGTGCACCGCCACGTTCGAGGCACCTCGCTCGACCCGCCGCACCACCGAGCGCGCGACGTCGGAGACCTCCATCAGGTGCAGGCCCATGTCGCGCGACAGCCGCTCGAAGACGCGCACGCCCCGGGCGCTGTTGCCGTGCCGGTCGAGGCGCGGGGAGAAGACGGCGATGCCCACCTGGCCCGGCAGGACGCCGATCAGGCCGCCGGCCACGCCGCTCTTGGCCGGGATGCCGACCGTCGTGAGCCAGTCGCCGGCGGCGTCGTACATGCCGCAGGTGGCCATGACGCTCAGCACCTGGCGGGCCACCTGCGGCTCGAGCAGCTGCTCCCCGTCGGGCGCGCGGCCCTGCCCCGCGAGCACCGCGGCCATGCGGGCGAGGTCGCGGACCGTCACCGACACGGCGCACTGACGCGTGTAGCCGCGCACGACGTCCGGCGGGTCGCCCTCGAGGGTCCCGACGGTGCGCAGCATGTAGGCGATCGCCATGTTGCGGTCGGCGGTGCCCAGCTCGGAGTCGAACACCGCCTCGTCGACGCCCAGCTCGCGCCCCGCCAGTCGGGAGTAGAAGGAGCGCACGCGCTCGAAGCGCTCGTCGGCACCGGATCCTTCGACCAGGGCGTGCGCCGCGATCGCGCCGGCGTTGATCATCGGATTGCGGGGACGCCCGGAGCCGGGCTCCAGCGAGATCTCGTTGAACGCGTCGCCCGACGGCTCGACGTCGATCTTCTCGACGACGGCCTCCAGGCCCTGGTCGGCAATCGCGAGCGCGTAGGTGAACGGCTTGGAGATCGACTGGATCGAGAAGGCGACGTCGGCGTCGCCAGCCGTGGCCACCACGCCGTCGAGCGTCGCGACCGCGATCGCCAGCCGGTCGGGGTCGGCCTGCGCGAGCTCGGGGATGTAGTCCGCCACCGCACCGTCGTCACCGCCACACTCCTCGAGCACCTGGGCGAGGTAGTCCGGGATGGGGGTCCGCATGCGCCGATGCTGCCACGCGACCGGCCGGTCCTGTCCCTGGCACCTGCCACGCTGTGGGGGTGCACCAGTCCCTCGCCCCCACGCGGCTCCTGGCGCAGCGGCTCGTCGGCGAGCCGCTGCCGGACCCGGTCGCGGTCGTGCGCCACCTCGGCGCCGTGCAGGCCCAGGAGCACACCACCGTCCCGTGGAGCGTCGGACGACGGTGCGCCGCCGCGTCGGTCGACGACGTGGTCGACGCGCTCGACCGCGGCGCAGTGGTGCGCACCCACGTGCTCCGCACGACCTGGCACCTCCTCCACGTCGACGACCTGCCATGGGTCGCGGCGGCCACGGGCGACCGCGTGATGGCGCAGGTGCTGCCGCACGTCCGTCGCCAGGGGCTCGACGAGACCACGCTGCTGGCCGCCTCCGACGTGGTGGTGCTGGCCGTGCGCGAGGCGCCCGGCTGCACCCGCGACGACGTCGCCCGTCGGCTCGACGACGCCGGCCTGTCGTTGCGGGGCGACCTGCTCGCCCACGCCGTGATGGTCGCCGAGCTGCGCGCCGAGGTGGCCGGCCGACGCGACCCCGGCGGGCCGCACCGCTACCGTCCCCTCGCCCCGACTCCGCCCGTCCCCGACGTCGATGCCGCCCGCGCACGCCTGGCCGCCACCTACGTGCGCGGCCACGGACCCGCATCGGCGGCCGACCTCGCGTGGTGGTCGAGCCTGACGCTCCGCCAGGCGCGGCGCGCCCTCGCCGACGCCGGCCTCGTGGAGGGCGAGCGCGACGGCCGCGCGCTCTGGACCGACGTCGACGCCGAGACCGACGGCCCCGTGCCACCCGCGCTGCTCCTGTCGCAGTTCGACGAGCTGATCTCCCACGTGCGCGACGCCGAGGTCCGCGCCGAGGCCGGTCCCGCGTACGACGTCGCGATGACGTCCCAGGGGCTCGTCGTCCTCGACGGCCGGCTGGCCGGCGGCTGGCGCCGCCAGGTGCGCGGCGGCCGGCTCGAGGTCGAGGTCACGGTCGGTGGCGCGGTCCCGCGAGCCGCCCGCGCGGCGCTCCGGGAGGAGGCGCTCTCCCTCGCCCGGTTCCACGGGCTCGACGACGTGCTCCTCGAGGTGCGCTGAAGGACGTCGTGGTCCCTCGGACACCGCCCTGACGCGGTGCGCGCGACGGCCGGTCGTGGGAGGGTGTCGACACGGCTCGGGGCACGCGAACCAGGCCGTCGGTCCCGACCGGCGTCGCGCTAGTCTTGAGTCGCACCGTGTCCAAGTGCGCAGGGAACCAACCGGAAGAGGCGATCGAGGCCGTGGCCGAGTCCTCACATGACCCGTCAACCCCCGACTTCGGGACGAACCAGTGGCTCGTCGAGGAGATGTACGACCAGTACAAGGCGGACCCCGCCTCCCTCGACCCCACCTGGGTGACGTTCTTCGAGGAGGGTGACGGCGCGGCGCTCCTGCGCAGCAACGGCAGCACCCCGTCCGCGAACGGGGCCGCCCGCAACGGGTCGTCCACGAACGGCACGTCCACGAACGGTTCTGCACCGGCAGCCGCGAAGGTCGCCGAGAAGAAGCCCGAGCCGGCCAAGGCTCCGGAGAAGAAGCCCGAGCCCGCTGCGCAGGCGCCGTCCACGCCCGCGCCGAAGAAGGCCGAGCCCGCTCCCGCCAAGCCTGCTGAGAGCAAGGCACCGGAGAAGAAGCCGCAGGCGGCTCGCCCCTCCGCACGCTCCGCCGACCCGAAGGCCACGTCGGCCGCGCCGCAGCCGGTGGGTCCGGGCGAGGTCCAGCGCATCCCGCTGAAGGGCGCCCCGGCCCGTACCGCCGCGAACATGGACGCCAGCCTCGAGGTCCCCACGGCCACGAGCGTGCGCTCGGTGCCGGTCAAGCTGCTCTTCGACAACCGCATCGTCATCAACAACCACCTCGCCCGCGCGCGTGGCGGCAAGGTCTCGTTCACCCACCTCATCGGCTACGCCGTGGTCAAGGCGATCGCCGCGATGCCCGAGATGAACACCGGCTACGACACCGACGAGAAGGGCAAGCCGGTCCAGCTGAAGCCCGAGCACGTCAACTTCGGTCTCGCCATCGACACGAAGAACGCCAAGGGCGAGCGCCAGCTCCTCGTGCCGTCGATCAAGGCCGCCGAGACCATGACGTTCGCGCAGTTCTGGCAGGCCTACGAGGCCATGGTCAAGAAGGCGCGCGACGGCAAGCTCGAGGTGTCCGACTTCCTCGGCACCACGGTCAGCCTCACCAACCCCGGCGGCATCGGCACCAACCACTCCGTGCCGCGTCTCATGAAGGGCCAGGGCGTCATCGTCGGCGTCGGCTCGATGGAGTACCCGCCGGAGTTCCAGGGCGCCTCCGAGCACACCATCGCCAACCTCGCCGTCAGCAAGATGATGACGCTGACGTCGACCTACGACCACCGCGTCATCCAGGGTGCGCAGTCCGGCGAGTTCCTGCGCCGCATCCACCAGATGCTGCTGGGCGAGGACGGGTTCTACGACGAGATCTTCCAGGCGCTGCGGATCCCCTACGAGCCCATCCGCTGGGCCCAGGACATCGCCGTCAGCCACGACGACGAGGTGCACCGCCAGGCGCGCGTGCTCGAGCTGATCCACGCGTTCCGCGTGCGCGGCCACCTCATGGCCGACACGAACCCGCTGGAGTACCGCCAGCGCAGCCACCCCGACCTCGACACGGCGTCGCACGGCCTGACCCTCTGGGACCTCGACCGCGAGTTCGCCACCGGTTCGTTCGCGAGCGGCACCGGCAAGCGCTTCATGAAGCTGCGCGAGATCCTCGGGGTCCTGCGTGACTCCTACTGCCGCTCCATCGGCTTGGAGTACATGCACATCCAGGACCCCGGCGAGCGCCAGTGGCTGCAGGACCGCATCGAGGTGGGCCACACCAAGCCCCCGCGCGAGGAGCAGCTGCGCATCCTGCTGAAGCTCAACCAGGCCGAGGCGTTCGAGACGTTCCTGCAGACGAAGTTCGTCGGCCAGAAGCGGTTCAGCCTCGAGGGTGGCGAGACCACCATCCCGCTGCTCGACGAGATCTGCGAGGAGGCAGCCGCCGACGGCCTCGAGGAGGTCTGCATCGGCATGGCCCACCGCGGTCGCCTCAACGTGCTCGTCAACATCGCGGGCAAGAGCGCCGGCACGGTGTTCCGTGAGTTCGAGGGCAACATCGACCCCCGCACGGTGCAGGGCTCCGGCGACGTCAAGTACCACCTCGGTGTCGAGGGCGAGTTCCGCTCCGAGCACGGCGACACGATCAAGGTGTCCGTGGCCGCCAACCCGTCGCACCTCGAGGTCGTCGACCCGGTCCTCGAGGGCATCACCCGGGCGAAGCAGGACCGCCTGAACCGCGGTGCCGAGTTCCCCGTGCTGCCGGTGCTCGTCCACGGCGACGCCGCGTTCGCCGGACAGGGTGTCGTCGCCGAGACGCTCAACCTCTCGCAGCTGCGCGGGTACCGCACGGGTGGCACGATCCACGTGATCGTCAACAACCAGGTCGGCTTCACGACGAGCCCGTCCTCGTCGCGCTCCTCGACGTACTGCACCGACGTGGCCCGCATGGTCCAGGCGCCGATCCTGCACGTGAACGGCGACGACCCGGAGGCGTGCATCCGCGTCGCCGACCTCGCCTACGAGTACCGCAAGACGTTCAACAAGGACGTCGTCATCGACCTGGTCTGTTACCGCCGCCGCGGCCACAACGAGGGCGACGACCCGTCGTTCACGCAGCCGCTGATGTACGACACGATCAACGCGAAGAAGTCGGTGCGCAAGCTCTACACCGAGGCGCTCGTGGGTCGTGGCGACATCACCATCGAGGAGGCCGAGGCCGCCCTCGCGGACTACCAGTCGCAGCTCGAGCGCAACTTCGCCGACGTCAAGGAGGCCACCTCCTCCGACACCGACTACACGCGCACCCCGGACTACCCGGAGAAGCCGGAGCAGGAGGGCGCGCTCGAGACGGCCGTGTCCCCCGAGGTCATGAAGGCCGTGTCGTCGGCCTACACGTCCGTGCCGGAGGGCTTCACCGTCCACCCGAAGGTGCTCCCGCAGCTGCAGCGTCGTGCCCAGTCCATCGAGACGGGCCCGATCGACTGGGGCACGGGCGAGATCATCGCGTTCGGGTCGCTGCTGCTGGAGGGTCGCCCGGTGCGCCTCGCCGGCCAGGACTCGCGTCGCGGCACGTTCTCCTCGCGCTTCGCCACGATCATCGACCGCAACAACGGCAGCGAGTGGACCCCGCTCTCCCACGTCGGGGACGAGCAGGCGACGTTCTACATCTACGACTCGCTGCTCAGCGAGTACGCCGCCCTCGGCTTCGAGTACGGCTACTCCGTGGCGCGTCCCGAGGCGCTCACCCTGTGGGAGGCGCAGTTCGGCGACTTCGTCAACGGCGCCCAGTCGGTCATCGACGAGTACATCTCCTCGGGCGAGACCAAGTGGGGCCAGAAGTCGGGCGTCGTCCTGCTGCTCCCCCACGGCTACGAGGGCCAGGGACCGGACCACTCGTCGGCACGCATCGAGCGCTTCCTGCAGCTCGCCGCGAACGACGAGATGACGATCGCGCAGCCGTCGACGTCGGCGTCGTACTTCCACCTGCTGCGGCGGCACACGCTGGAGGGCCAGCACCGCCCGCTCATCGTGTTCACGCCCAAGCAGCTGCTGCGTCGCAAGAGCGCGGCGTCGCAGCCGGAGGAGTTCACCTCCGGGCAGTGGCGCCCGGTCATCGGCGACGACTCCGTCGACGCGGAGAAGGTCGACACGGTGCTGCTGTGCTCGGGCCGGATCGCGCACGACCTGTTCGACGAGCGCGCCAAGCGTCAGGGCGACGACCCGACGACGGCGATCGTCCGGCTCGAGCAGCTGTACCCGCGTCCGGTCGAGCAGATCAAGACCGAGCTCGCCCGCTTCAGCGGTGTGAAGAACGTCCGCTGGGTGCAGGACGAGCCCGCGAACCAGGGTCCGTGGCCCGACGCCGCGCTCCACTACCCCGACGCCGTGGCGTCCGGTGCGCTGACGCTCGTGTCGCGCCCGGCGTCGTCGACGACGGCGGTGGGCTCGAAGTCGCGGCACGACGCGGAGCAGCGTGAGCTGATGGACGCGGCGTTCGCCTGACCCGTGTACTTCACCGACCGAGGCATCGAGGAGCTGGCGGCCCGTCGCGGCGAGGAGGAGGTCTCCTTCGCGTGGCTGGCCGACCGGCTCGTCGAGTTCGTCGACCTGCACCCCGACTTCGAGGTCCCGGTCGAGCGGCTGGCCACCTGGCTAGCCCGCCTCGATGATGACGATCTCTGAGCGAGCTCTGCTGGGGGCACCTCCCGCTCGCGGGGGCGCGAACGAGATCGGCAGGTCGAGTAGTGCACCGGCGAAGCCGGTCCAGCAGTATCGAGACCTGGCAAACGTCCAGACCCCGCCAGGCGCGAGGTGTTGCCGCCGAACCGCTGCAGAGTGGTCTCGATACGCGCGAACCACGCTCGTCCCTCGCGGCTCCGCACTACTCGACCAGCGGTGTCGCCGCCGGCGCTACTCGACCAGCGGAGGACATGGCTGAGCACGTCTCGATCGGCCCCCACTGCCACACTGTCCCGGTGAGGTTCGAGCAGCCGCCGGTGGTCCGGGTGATCCCGGAGCGCTCGGGCGGTCTCGACCCCTGGCTCGACGACGTCCCCGCCGTCCAGCAGGTGCTGCGGGAGGGGCTGGACCTCCCGCCGGGCGTCACGTTCCTCGTCGGTGAGAACGGGGCGGGGAAGTCGACGATCGTCGAGGCGGTCGCGATCGCGTACGGCCTGTCGCCCGAGGGTGGCAGCACGCACGGGCAGCACAGCTCCCGACCGAGCGAGTCGACGTTGCACACCGCCCTGACGCTGCAGCGGGGCGTGGGAGCGGGCCGGTGGGGGTTCTTCCTGCGCGCCGAGACGATGCACGGCTGGTACACGTACCAGGAGGGTGTGGGCGGGCCCGACCTGCACGCGATGAGCCACGGCGAGTCGTTCCTGGAGGTGCTGCGCCGCCGCTTCGACTCCCCGGGCTTCTACTGCCTCGACGAGCCGGAGGCCGCCCTGTCGTTCTCCTCCAGCCTGGCGCTGCTGCGGACCCTCCACGACATCTCCGCCGGCGGCGGCCAGGTGCTGTGCGCGACCCACTCCCCCGTCGTCGCGTCGCTGCCCGGTGCCCGCATCCTGGAGGTCGGTCCGTGGGGGCTGCGGGAGACGAGCTGGGAGTCGCTCGACCTCGTGAGCCACTGGCGCGCCTACCTCGAGGCCCCGGGACGCTACCTGCGGCACGTGCTCGCCGACGACGGGCAGGACGACGATGGCTGAGCACGGCCTCGCGACGCGCGCCCGGCACCTGCTGACCGCCAACCCCTTCCTCACCGCGACGGCCGTCGCCGCCGCCCTGACGTGCGTGCTGGTGCCGCCGAGCGCGGAGTACCTGCACTATCCCGAGTACCGCACGCTCGTGGGGCTGTGGTGCTTCCTGACCGTCATCAGCGCGCTCGACCGGACCCACCTCGTCACCGCCGCGGCGCAGGGGGTCGTGGGGGTGCTGCGCGGGCGCCGGACGCTCGTCGTGGGCCTCGTCCTGCTGACCGCCCTCGGGTCGATGCTCATCACCAACGACATGGCGCTGCTGACGTTCCTGCCGCTGTCCGCGCTCGCCCTGCGCGCGACGGGCGACGAGGAGCACCTCGCCTACGTCTTCGTGCTGCAGACCGTCGCGGCGAACCTCGGGGGCATGATCACGCCGTTCGGCAGCCCGCAGAACCTGTTCCTCTACCAGTACTTCCACCTGTCCGTCGGTCAGCTCGTCGCCGTCCTCGCGATCCCGTTCGCGCTGTCGATCGCCCTGCTGGTACTGGCGTGCCTGCGCGTGCCGCGGGGAGCGATCCGACCCGTCACCTCGCGCACGCCGGTGCGGTGGCGACCTGCGGCCGTCCACCTCGTCCTGTTCGCCGTGGCGGTCGCGCTCGTCGTGCGCGCGCTCCCGGTGTGGGCGGGCCTCGCGGTGGTCGCCGTGGTGGCCGTCGTCGACCGGCAGGCGCTCCGGTCGGTCGACTACGGCCTGCTCGCCACGTTCGTGCTGTTCTTCGTGTTCGCCGGCAACCTCGAGCGCGTCCCGCAGGCCAGCGGCTTCCTGCAGGACCTGCTGCAGGAGCACGTCCTCCTGTGGAGCGTGGCAGGCAGCCAGCTGATCTCCAACGTGCCCACCGCGCTGATCTACGCGCCGTTCACCGACGACTGGCGGGCCCTGCTCCTGGGCGTCAACGTCGGCGGGGTGGGCACCGTCGTGGCGTCGCTGGCGAGCCTCATCACCCTGCGCCGCTACCAGCTGCTGCGCCCCGGCGGCACTGGAGCGTTCCTCCGCCTGTTCACCGTGGTGAACGTGCTGTTCCTCGCCGTGCTGCTGGGCGCGACGAGCGCGCTGCTGGCCGCCGGCGTCCTCTGACGCCGGCGACCGGGCCGCAGGTCAGAGGGTCAGGACGATCTTGCCGAAGACGTCGCCGTCGACGACGCGCTGCAGGCCCTGGGCGGCGTCGGCCATCGGGATCTCGCTGTCGATGAGCGGGCGCGTGCCGGTGACGTCCATGAACTGCGCGAGCGCGTGCAGCTCGTCGCGCGTGCCCATGGTGGACCCGTGCACGCGCATCTGCTGGAAGAAGATGCGGGTCAGCTCGGCCGCCTTCGGCGCGTCGCCGGACGTCGCGCCGGAGATGACGATCGTGCCGCCCGGGCGCATCGACTTGACCGAGTGCGACCAGGTGGCGGCGCCGACCGTCTCCATGACCGCGTCGACCTTGGCGGGCAGGCGTGCGCCGGACTCGAACACCTCGTGCGCACCGATCTCGAGCGCCTTCGCACGCTTGTCCTCGTCGCGGCTGGTGGCGAACACCCGGAAGCCGGCGGCGCGCGCCAGCGTGATGAGCGCGGTCGCGACGCCGCCGCCGGCGCCCTGCACCAGCACGGTGTCGCCCTGCTTGAGCCCCGACTGTGTGAACAGCATCCGGTAGGCGGTCAGCCAGGCCGTGGGCAGGCAGGCCGCCTCGCTGAAGGACAGACCCGCCGGCTTCGGCACGACGTTGCGGGTCGGCACCGCGACCTTCTCGGCGAACGTGCCCTGGTGGCGCTCCGACAGCAGCGACCGCTTCGGGTCGAGCGTCTCGTCACCGCGCCACGACGGGTCGCTGACCACGGCGTGCACCAGCACCTCGTTGCCGTCCTCGTCGTAGCCCGCCGCGTCGCAGCCGAGGATCATCGGCAGCGACTCCTCGCGCAGGCCGACGCCGCGCAGGCTCCACACGTCGTGGTGGTTGATCGACGCCGCCTTGACCGTCACCGTGGTCCACCCGTCCGGCACCTCGGGGTCGGGACGCTCCCCGACCACCAGCCCCTCGAGCGGGTTCTCGGGGTGGATCTGACCGGCGTAGACGGCGAACATGCGACTCCTTCGAGCAGGGCGTCGGCCGGGCTGAGCCCGGCCTCGGACGAGGTACCGCGTCCAGTATCGAGCGGATCAGTACGGACGGCGCGCGAGGCCCTCGCGGCGAGCCGTCTCCGTGACGGCCCGGCTCACGACGTCGGCCACGCGCGGGTCGAACGGTGAGGGGATGACGTAGGACTCGCTCAGCTCGTCGCCCACGAGCTCGGCGATCGCGTGCGCGGCCGCCAGCTTCATGCCCTCGGAGATCGCCGTCGCACGCACCGCGAGCGCGCCCCGGAAGATGCCGGGGAACACGAGCACGTTGTTGATCTGGTTCGGGAAGTCCGAGCGGCCCGTGGCCACCACGCGGGCGTACCGGTGCGCGACGTCGGGGTGCACCTCGGGGTTCGGGTTGGCCATCGCGAAGATGATCGCGTCGGGCGCCATGCGCGCGACGTCCTCCTCGGGGATGGTGCCGCCGGAGACCCCGATGAACACGTCGGCCTTCTCCAGCGCGTCACCGACCGTGCCGGGACGCGCCCAGTCGGCCGTCTGGTCCGCCAGCCACTGCTTGACGCTGTTGAGGTCGTCGCGCCCGGGGTGGATGACGCCCTGGCGGTCGACGACGCTGATGCGGTGCACGCCCGCGGACTGCAGGATCTTCGCGATCGCCACACCAGCCGCACCCGCACCGGAGATGACGACCTTGAGGTCCTGCATGTCGCGGTCGGTGAGCCGGACGGCGTTGATGAGCGCCGCCAGGGTGACGACGGCCGTGCCGTGCTGGTCGTCGTGGAAGACGGGGATGTCGAGCCGCTCGATGAGCCGCTGCTCGATCTCGAAGCACCGTGGGCTCGAGATGTCCTCGAGGTTCACGCCGCCGAACGTCGGCGCCATGCGCACGATCGTCTCGACGATCTCGTCGACGTCGGTGGTCGCCAGCGCCACCGGGATCGCGTCGACCCCGCCGAACTGCTTGAACAGCACGGCCTTGCCCTCCATCACCGGCATCGAGGCGGCCGGGCCGATGTCGCCGAGGCCGAGCACCGCGGTGCCGTCGGTGATGACCGCCACCGTGTTGGACACCCAGGTGTAGTCGTGCGAGAGGTCGGGGTCGGCCGCGATCGCCTCGCACACCCGCGCGACGCCCGGCGTGTACGACATCGACAGGTCGTCGGCGTCCCGCAGCGGTACCGTCGCGGCGACCTGCATCTTCCCGCCGCGGTGCAGCGCGAACACGGGGTCGGTGGGGTCGAACGCGTCGAACGTCGAGGTGGTGGAGTCGGTGGCGACCATGGGCTGGCAGCTTCTCTCTCGCTGAAGGCGGGGGCTCACGGGGCGGACCCGGAGCAGGACGGCGTCGACGCGGCCCGCGACCGGTAGGTGCACGGCGGGCCCGCGGACACGGGAGCGCGGCAGGTGATGCCGTCGCCCATTCTCACACGGGATCGTGGCGCCCGAGCGCCTGGGTGACCGGAGGTGACAGGAGGCACACCAGCGCGACGGCGGCGCCCCCCGCCAGCGTCGGCGTGATCCACGGGGCGTCACCACGGAAGTTGAACGAGAGCGCCAGGCACAGGAGCTGGGAGAAGACGAGGAAGCCGCGAGGCCAGGTGCGGCCGCGCAGCACCTGGACGACCGCCACCAGCAGCAGCACGCCGAGCGCACCCAGGAAGACCGCGGTACTGACGCCCAGACCCACCCGGTCGGCCTCCACCGAGGCCAGCTCGAGCGCCGTGATCGCCAGCAGCCCCGCAGCCTGCAGGGCCACGACGGCACCGGCCACCAGCAGCAGCGCCCTGGCCCGCCCCCGCGGCGCCACGGGGCTCGCGTCCGGCTGGTCGGACGGGGTCGGGTCGCTGGTCTCGCTCACCGGACCAGCCTAGGACCACGCCCCGGTCGGCACCCGCCCCCGGAGCACGGCGTCTCCTTTGGTATGACCTGTGTGACTCAACAGACATCGACCCACCGGGCTATCCCTTGTGCGACGCGCCTTTTGTTGAAACGATGAACGCGGCGCGTTGGTCTTCCCCTGGGCGGACATCCCTGCGCGCCTGCACACACAAGGGAAGGAGCTGTCGTCATGGACTGGCGCCACCACAGCGCATGTCTCGATGAAGACCCCGAGCTCTTCTTCCCCATCGGCAACACCGGCCCCGCGATCATGCAGATCGAGGAGGCGAAGGTCGTGTGTCGCCGCTGCGACGTCCGTGAGCAGTGCCTACAGTGGGCACTCGAGTCCGGTCAGGACCATGGCGTCTGGGGAGGCATGAGCGAGGACGAGCGTCGTGCCCTCAAGCGTCGCAACGCCCGGGCGCGTATTCGCACCGCCTGAGACGTTCCACGCCGCACGCGTCCGAACCCCGTACCCGAGCCCGGGTACGGGGTTCTCGACGTCCGGGGCCCGCACCGGCGCGCAGGTCCGCCGGCTCAGAGCGTCAGCATGATGGCGACGGTCGCGCCGCGCCCGGGGCGCGACTCGAAGCCGAGCGACCCGCCCAGCTCGCTCTCCACGAGGGTGGAGACGATCGACAGCCCCAGGCTGCGGGTCGGGTCGAAGTCGGCCGGCAGACCGACGCCGTCGTCGCTCACCCGCATGCGCAGCCGGTCGCGGATCCGGTTCACCGCCACCGTCACCCGACCGGCACCGTCGGGGAACGCGTGCTCGGCCGCGTTCTGCACGAGCTCCGTCAGCACCATCGCCAGCGGTGTCGCGACCTCCGCCGGCAACAGGCCGAACGCGCCGATGCGCTCCGCCCGCACCTGCGGACCCCCGACGTCGAGCACCGTGCGCAGGAGCCGGTCGGCGATGTCGTCGAACGCGACGCTCTCGTCGAACCCCTGGCTCAGCGTCTCGTGCACCAGCGCGATCGACCCCACACGTCGCACCGCCTCCTCCAGCGCCGCCCGCGCCTCCGGCACGTCCATGCGCCGCGCCTGCAGCCGCAGCAGCGCGGCGACCGTCTGCAGGTTGTTCTTGACCCGGTGGTGGATCTCCCGGATCGTCGCCTCCTTCGACAGGAGCTGCTTCTCCCGCAGCCGCAGGTCGGTCACGTCGCGCAGCAGCACCACGGCACCGTCGCGCTCCCCGCGGCCACGCGCGCCCTCACGCGTCACCGGGATCACGCGCAGCAGCAGGGTCGCCTCCGCCCCGACCACCTCGGCCTCCGCCGGCGCCATCCCGCCGAGCGCCGCAGCCGTGCTCAGGTCCGTCGGCGTGCGACCGACGCAGGCTGCCGTGACCTCGGCCAGGTCGACGTCCTGCAGGTCGCCGTGCAGACCCAGACGGCGGTACGCCGACAGCGCGTTGGGGCTCGCGTACTCGACCGTGCCGTCGGCGCGGGTCCGGATGAAGCCGTCGCCCACCCGCAGAGAGTCGGCCAGGTCCGACCGGGTGCCCGGCGTCGGGAACTCCCCTCGCGCCACCATCGCGACCAGGGCCTCCGCACAGGCCCGGTACGTCACCTCGAGATGGCTCGTGGCACGTGCGTCGCGACCGCTGCGCACGGCCAGCACCGCGATCGTGTCCGGACCGCGGCGCACCGGCACCAGCCGCACGCGCAGCCCGTCGCCGACCGCCGGGTCGTCGTCGTCCTGCGCGCCCTCGCCCGCCAGCACCCGGCCGGCCGCCGGCGAGCGCTCCGCCGGCACGAACGTGCCCGTCACGTCCTCCAGCAGCGTCGTCGCGCCCGTCGTCGGACGGATCTGCGCCACCGCCCACAGGCCCTTCGACTCCGCGTCGGGCACCCACAGCACCAGGTCGCCGAACGACAGGTCGGCCAGGATCTGCCAGTCCGCGACGAGGGCGTGCACCCAGCCGACGTCGGCAGGCGCGAGAGCCGTCTGCGACCGGATGATGTCGTCGGGCGTCGGCACGCGCCCACCCTAGCCGCGCTACCGCGGACCAGGACCCCTCTGGCACGATGGGCGAGATGTCCGAGGCGTACTGGCAGGCCGTGGTGCGGACCGGTCGACAGGTTCCGCTCGACCGCTCCCTCGACGAGTCCACGGCCGAGCTCGTCGAGATGCTCGGCCACCCCAACCCCCGACTGCGTGAGGACCTCGCCTACCCGCTGCTGACCACCTGGATCTCCACCGGCGTGTACGACGACCTCCTCGGCGGGCTGGGCGACGGTGTCGCGCCCGGACTGCGGTACGGGCTCGGCCACGACGGCGACGTCTCCGTCGTCCGACGCTCCTACAGCGCCCTCCTGCTCGCCGACATCGTCGGCCGCGACAACACCCTGCACGTGCTGCCCTCCTCCACCGTGCTCGCCTGGGGCGACCGCGCCACCAGCTGGTACGTCCGCGAGCTCGACCACCGCGGCTGGGTCCCCGAGCAGGGCTGGGCGCACGCCATCGCCCACGGCGCCGACCTCCTCGCCGCCCTCGCCCGCTCGCGACACTTCGACCGGCTCGAGCTGACCGTGCTGCTCGACGTGATCGCCGACCGCGTGCTCACCCCCACCTCCTACGTCTGGCGCCACGGCGAGGACGACCGCCTCGCCTACGCGGTCATGACCGCGCTGCACCGCAACGCCCTCGACCCGAGCATCGTCGAGCCATGGCTCGCCCGACTCGGTGCCGGGGTGCGCGCCCCTCGCACCCGCGGGCACCTGGACGACGAGTGGCCCTCGCCCACCGCCAAGAACACGTCGTCGTTCCTGCGCGCCCTGCACCTGCAGCTCGCGCTCGGCGTCCAGGGTCGCGCCGACCTGCGCGGCGACGCCGAGCTCTTCGCCGAGCAGCCCGCCCACCGCGCCGACCTCCTCCTCGCCGTCCTCGACCAGATCCGTGGCGAGAGCCCCTGGCTGTACCGGCAGACCACCCGCGCCCGTCCCCTGGACGCCCCGGACGGCCCCCCGGACAACGACACCGCCGTGCAGTAGCGTGCGAGCCATGTCACAGACCGACGAGTCCGCGACCACCCCCGACACCGACGGCGGGAGCTCCGCAGCCACCGCGCACGGTGCAGACGATGTGCGCTCCGCGCACGGTGCAGACCATGTGCGCTCCGCGCACGGGGGCGTCCACGCGCTCGAGGTGGCCCGCGCCCACGGCGTACAGGCCATGTTCACGCTCTCCGGTGCCCACGTCTTCCCGATGTACGACGCCGCCGTCACCGCCGCCAACCCGATGCCCATCATCGACGTCCGGCACGAGCCGACCGCCGTCTTCGCCGCCGAGGCCGTCGGCAAGCTCACCCGCACCCCCGGCCTCGCCGTCCTCACGGCCGGCCCCGGCGTCACCAACGGCGTCAGCCCGGTCGCCCAGGCGCACTTCGCCGGCTCGCCGCTCGTCGTCGTCGGCGGTCGCGCCCCGGCCGCCCGCTGGGGCATGGGGACCCTCCAGGAGCTCGACCACCCCCCGATCTTCGAGACCGTCTCCACCTGGGCGGCCACCGCGCACACGCTCGCCGACATCGCCCCCACCGTCCACGAGGCCTTCACCCGCGCCGGCTCCTCGCACCGCGGACCCACGTTCGTCGACGTCCCGATGGACGAGTTCTTCAACTCCGGGCCCCTCGGCACCGCCACCGGTCCCGACCGGTCCCCCCTGCAGCCGGACGAGGACGACCTGACCCGCGTCGCTCGGCTCCTGCAGGACGCTCGCCGCCCCGTGCTCGTCCTCGGCACCGACGTGTGGGCCGACCGCGCCGAGGACGCCGCGTCGCGGTTCGCCGCCGAGACCGGCATCCCCGTCATCGCCAACGGCATGGGTCGCGGCCTCCTGCCCGGTGGCCACCCACAGCTCGTCACCAAGGCCCGCTCGGCGGCCTTCTCCGGCGCCGACCTGGTCGTCGTCGCCGGCACCCCGCTCGACTTCCGCCTCGGCTACGGCGTGTTCGGCGGCAAGGACGGCGCGACGCCCGCGCAGGTCGTCCACCTCGCCGACTCCCCCGGCCAGCTCTCGACCCACGCCGACCTCGCCGCGTCGGCCGCAGGCGACCTGACGCTCGTGCTCGACGGCGTCCTCGCCGCGCTCCAGTCCGCGTCGGGCTCCCGCCCGGACTGGTCGTCCTGGCTCGGCGAGCTGCAGGACCTCGTCTCCGCCGCGGCCGCCCGCGACGTCGACCTCCTCGCGTCGTCCAGCGACCCCATCCACCCGGCGCGGATCTACGGCGAGCTGCTCCCCCGCCTCGCCGACGACGCCGTCGTCATCGGCGACGGCGGCGACTTCGTCTCCTTCGCCGGCAAGTTCGTCGAGCCCCAGCGGCCCGGCGGCTGGCTCGACCCCGGCCCCTACGGCTGCCTCGGCGCCGGCATGGGCGCCGCCATGGCGGCCCGCATCACGCGACCCTCCAGCCAGGTCGTCGTGCTGTTCGGCGACGGCGCGGCCGGCATGTCGCTCATGGACGTCGACACGCTCGTGCGCCACCGGCTGCCCGTCGTCATGGTCGTCGGCAACAACTCCGCCTGGGGCCTGGAGAAGAGTCCCATGCAGATGCTCTACGGCTACGACGTCGCCGCCGACCTCGCACCGAACACGCGCTACGACCAGGTCGTCACCGCCCTCGGCGGCGGGGGCGAGATGGTCACCGACCCCGCCCAGATCGGCCCGGCGCTCGACCGGGCGTTCGCGTCGGGCGTGCCATACCTCGTGAACGTCATGACCGACGTGTCCGCGGAGTACCCGCGCACCACGCACGGGGTGTGAGCCAGCGCCCGCCGTCGTCGCGACCGGCGGTCGGTGCGACGACGGGTTAGGCTAACCTCACTCGCATGGGACGAGGCGGACGCGACACGAGCACGGAGTCGCCCGACGCACCGACCAGCGCCCCGGCCACCGCGGGCGCCCTGCTGCGCCGCGCGCTACGCCGCAACGGACGCGACCTCGGCCGTGGCTATCCCCTGCTGACCCTGTGGCAGCTCAGCGAGACGCTCGTGCCCGTCGTCATCGGGCTCGTCGTCGACCAGGCCGTCGACGGCGGCGGTCTCGGCGACCTCGCGTGGACGCTCGGTGTGCTCGTCGCGCTCTTCGTCGTGCTCAGCAACGGCTACCGGTACGGCGCACGCTTCATCAAGCAGGGCATCGAGCGGGAGGCGCACGCGCTGCGCGTCGAGGTCGCCGGGCACGTGCTGCATCCCCGCGGGGCGCGCACCGACCGGCTCGCGGGCGAGACGCTCTCCATCGCCACGTCCGACGCCGACCTCGTGCCGATGGCCCTGCACCAGCTCGGCTACGCGATCGCGTCCCTCGTGGCCGTGCTCGTGACGGCCGCCTACGTGCTCCGCGTCGACGTCGTGCTGGGTCTGCTCATCCTGCTCGGGGTCCCGGCCGTGCTCGTCGCGATCCAGGCCCTCGCGCCGCTGGTGGCGCGCCGCACCGCCCGGCAGCAGGAGAGCACGGCTGCCGCCTCCGGCCTGGCCGCCGACCTGCTCGAGGGTCTGCGTCCGCTCAAGGGGATCGGCGGGGAGGACGTCGCGCTGCGCCGCTACCGCGTCGCCAGCACCCGGGCGAGCGACGACACGGTCGCCGTCGCCCGGTCGTGGGGCTACCTCGACGGCTTCACGACCGCCCTCAGCGGGCTGCTGCTCGCAGCGGTCGCGCTGCTCGCCGGACGTCGCGCGCTCGACGGCGACATCAGCCTCGGCGAGCTCATCGCGCTCGTGGGTCTCACGCAGTTCCTGGCCGAGCCGCTGCGCGGCCTCGGCGACGTCAGCGCGCAGTTCGCGGCGTCGCGGGCGTCGGCCGCGCGGATCGTCGACTTCCTCGCCACGCCGCGCATCCTCGCGCCGGGCGGGCGGACCCCCAGCGAGGACCGGCCCGAGCTCGTGCTCGAGGACGTGACGGCGGGTCCGCTGGCCGGGCTCAGCCTGCACCTGCGGAACGACGAGCTGGTCGCCGTCGCCGTCGACGACCCGGCCGTCTCCGACGCCCTGGTGGCGCTGCTCTCCGGCGACCTCGACCTCGTCTCGGGCCGCGCACGTCTCGGCGACGTCGAGCTCGCGGAGCTGTCCGTGGCCGGACGTCGCCGTCACCTGCTCGTCGTCTCGCACCACGGCGGCATCACGGAGGGCACGCTGCGCACGACCGTCGACCCTGGCGGCCAGCACGACGACGGCGCGCTCGCCCCGGCCCTCGCCGCGTCGGCAGCCGACGACGTGGTCCGCCTCCACCCCGACGGCCTGGACCGACCGGTCCGTGCCGGCGGCAGCAGCCTCTCCGGTGGCCAGCGTCAGCGGCTCGCCCTGGCGCGTGCCCTGGCGACCGACCGGCCCGTCATCGTGCTGCAGGACCCGACGAGTGCCGTCGACGCCGTGACCGAGCAGGCCGTCGCCGAGGGCGTGCGACGCCTCCGGACCGGCCGGACCACGCTCGTCCTGACCTCCAGCCCCGCCCTGCTGCGCGCCGCCGACCGCGTGCTCGTCGTCCGCGAGGGACGCGTGGTCGCCCAGGGCACGCACGCAGACCTGCTGCGCGACGCCGACTACCGCGAGGCGGTCGACCGATGAGCCCGACCCCGCAGGCCGACCAGCTGCTGCCCGTCGCCGACGGTCGCAGCACCACGCGCGTCGCCTGGCGTCTGCTGCGTGCCCGGCGGGGCAGCCTGGCGCTCACCGTGACGGCCTTCCTCGTGACCGGGTTCGCCGGCATCGTGCCGGTGCTCATGATCGGCCGCGTCGTCGACGTCGTGCGCGACGACGGCAGCTTCACCGACGTGCTCGTGCCGGTCGGCGTCATGCTGGCCGCCGCGGTCGTCGCCGCGGTGTCGACCACCGTGTCGACGGCCGCGCTCGCGAGGACGGTCGCGCCCGCCCTGGCCGAGCTGCGCGAGGAGGTGCTCGACCGTGCCCTCCACCTCGACTCCCAGCAGCTCGAGGCCGCCGGCGTCGGCGACGTCCTCGGCCGCGTCGGCGACGACGTCCGGCGCGTCACCGAGTCCCTCGACGAGGCGATCCCGATGCTCCTCACGTCGGTGTCGGCGATCGCCTTCACCGTCGGCGGTCTCTTCACGCTCGACTGGCGGCTGGGCCTCGCGGGCCTGGCTGCCGCCCCTGGCTACGTGCTCGGCATGCGCTGGTACCTGCCGCGCTCGATCCCGTTCTACCGCGCCGAGCGCACGGCCGAGGGGGCGCGGGCCGAGGTGCTCGTGACGGGTGTGCGCGACGCACCCACGCTGCGGGCGTTCGGCGTCGAGGACGTCGCCCTCGAGCGGGTCGAGCGACGCTCCGGCGACGCCGTGGCGATCACGCTCGACGTGTTCCGCCTGTACACGCGGCTCGGGGCACGCATGAACGCGTCGGAGTGCGTGGGGCTCGTCGTCGTGCTGGCGACCGGGTACGCCCTCGTCAGCACCGGCTCGGCCAGCGTCGGCGACGCGACGGCCGCTGCCCTCTTCTTCCACCGCCTGTTCAACCCGATCGGCGCGGTGCTGTACGTCTTCGACGCCGCCCAGGCCAGCGGTGCCGCCCTCGCGCGCCTGGCCGGGGTGGCACTCATCCCGCCGCGCGACGTCGCGCCCGTCGACGCCGGGCCCGAGCCGGTGCTGACGCTGCAGGGGGTGCACCACGCGTACGAGACCGGCCGCCCCGTGCTGGCTCGGATCGACCTGACGATCCGCCCCGGCGAGCACGTGGCCGTCGTCGGGGCCACGGGCGCCGGCAAGTCGACCCTCGGAGGCATCGCGGCCGGAACGCTGCGCCCGACCGGGGGCCGCGTCCGGCTCGGCGCCCTCGACGTGACCACGGCGCCCGAGCCCGTCGTGCGTCGTCACGTGGCGCTCGTGTCGCAGGAGGTGCACGTCTTCGCGGGCAGCCTGCGCGACAACCTGCTGCTCGCCCGGGCCGACGCGGACGACGAGGCCCTGTGGCGGGCGCTCGAGACCACCGACGCCGCAGGCTGGGCCCGTACGCTCCCCCAGGGCCTCGACACCGTCGTCGGCGACCTCGGGCACCCTCTGACGCCGGCGCAGACGCAGCAGCTCGCGCTCAGCCGCGTCGCCCTGCTCGACCCGCAGGTGGTGGTGCTCGACGAGGCGACGGCGGAGGCCGGGTCGTCCGGTGCCCGCGAGCTGGAGCAGGCAGCCTCGGCCGTCACGCGGGGGCGCGCGGCGCTCGTCATCGCGCACCGGCTCACCCAGGCCCGTACCGCCGACCGGGTGCTCGTCATGGAGGACGGTGCCGTGGTCGAGGAGGGGCGGCACGAGGCGCTCCTGCGCGCCGGCGGCCGGTACGCGCAGCTGTGGGCGGCGTGGTCCGACACGGGAGAGCAGCCCGTCGGGCAGGCTTGAGCCGACCCGCCCGACGACCCAGGAGGACCCATGCCCCGCACCGCGACCGTCACCCACGTGGTGGGCGACGCCGACACCGCAGCCGCCCTGGGCAGTGGCGACCTCGCCGTGCTCGCCACCCCTCGCCTGCTCGCCTGGCTCGAGGAGGCGACGTGCGCCGCGCTCGACCTGGAGGAGCACCGCACGAGCGTCGGCACCCGCGTCGAGGTCGAGCACGTGGCGGCGAGCCCGGTCGGGGCGACGGTGACCGCGACGGCCGACGTCACCTACGAGGACGGCCGGCTCCTGCGGTTCCGGGTCGCCGCGCACGACGCCCACGGCACGATCGTCGCCCACGGGGAGGTGCGGCGCGTCGTCGTCGACCGGGAACGCTTCCTGTCGCGCCTGCCCACCCCGTGACCGCATGCTCCCAGGGCGTGTGCCGCCCCGACGGCCCCGTGTGGGACCATGGACGCTGGACGTCTGAGGAGGACCATCATGGGTAAGACCGGCCGCAAGCGCCGCGCGCGTCGCAAGAAGGGCGCCAACCACGGCAAGCGCCCCAACGCGTGACCTGACGCTCCCCGCGAGCGCAGACGATCGAAGCCCCCACCGGCCCACGCCGGCGGGGGCTTCGTCGCGTCCGGGGACGCGTGGTCGGCTGGGGCTGCGCTGCTGCGGCTTCTCGTTCTGCCGGGGGTGCGGTGGTGTGGCTTCTCGTTCGGGTGGGGGGGGTGCGTCGGTGCGGGTTGTCGGTCGGGTGGGGCTGCGCTGGCGCGGCTTCTCGTGGAGGTGGTCTCCGAAAGGGCCTCGACCGGGCGGCTGGCAACGGTGCGGGGCTGGGTTCTCGGGCTGTGGCCCGCGTTGCACCCAAGATTCTTCCTTTGTGCGCGATTGGCCCAAGATGCTGCGTTTGCGCGTGCCGGCGGTGGATCTGCCACCTTCTGAGCGTTCTTCAGGTGACGCATCCACCGCTCAGGGGGCAAGGGGCGCGAAGGATTCTTCCTTCTCGTGGAACGGTCCACGAGAAGGAAGAATCCTTCGTCCCCCCAACGCAAAGGGCACCCAAGATTCTGCCTTCACGTGTTCGAGGTCGAACGCTTCTGCGTTCACGACGGGATCCCGTAGCAAACGCAGAATCCTTCGAGCCCCAGCGCACGAACGCAGATACTTGCGTCCACCGCGGGAGCCACAGCCCGAGATCCGAAGCCGACCCCCGCCCAGCCGCCCGGTCGAGGCCCTTTCGGAGCGCAGGACGAGTCAGAGCCGCGCTAGCGCAGCCCCACCCGAGGGAGGAAGCCGCACCGACGCAGCCCCACCCGAGAGAAGAAGCCACAACAAGCGCACCCCGCCTCGAGGCACAGCCACCCCCGCGAACCCACAAGCCCCCGGACGCACCACCGCCCCTCCCCGACGGCGGGGAGGGGCGGTGGAGTGTGGTCAGGAGGAGCGGTACTCGGTGATCTGGACCTGGACGGCGCGGATCGAGAGGAGCACCTTGTCGCGCAGCGGCTCGGGCGCGACCTCGCTGCAGGAGCGGTGCACCAGCGCCTTGACGAGACGCTCGAGGTCGTACTCGGTCAGGCACTCGCTGCAGTCGTCGATGTGGGCCTGGATCTCGTCGCAGCTGGCGCTGTCGATCTCCGAGTCGAGGAACAGGTAGAGGTTCTCGAGGGCCTTGGAGCAGTCCGGGCCCTCGCACCCTCCGGCGGAGGTGGGCTCGGCGCTCACTGGTCGCTCACCCCGCTCGCCACGGCCATGCCGCGGTCACGCGCGTAGTCGGCGAGCAGCTCGCGCAGCTGGCGTCGACCACGGTGCAGGCGGGACATCACGGTGCCGATGGGCGTGCCCATGATCTCCGCGATCTCCTTGTACGGGAAGCCCTCGACGTCAGCGAGGTACACCGCGTAGCGGAAGTCCTCCGGCAGCGCCTGCAGCGCGTCCTTGACGTCGCTGTCGGGCAGTCGCTCGAGCGCCTCCATCTCCGCGGACTTCAGGCCTGACGAGGAGTGCGCCTCCGCCGCCGCGATCTGCCAGTCCTCGATCTCGTCGGTGACCTGCTGCGGCTGGCGCTGCTTCTTGCGGTAGGAGTTGATGTAGGTGTTCGTGAGGATCCGGTACAACCACGCCTTGAGGTTCGTGCCCGGCTTGTACTGGTGGTAGGCGCTGAAGGCCTTCGCGTACGTCTCCTGCACGAGGTCCTCGGCGTCCTGCGGGCTGCGCGTCATGCGCAGACCGGCCGAGTAGAGCTGGTTCAGGAACGGGAGCGCCTCGGCCTCGAACCGGGCCTGGCGCTGCTCCGGCGTCTCGGTCGCGACGTCGACGTCGCTGTAGTCGACCACGTCGGTGAGCAGGTCGACGGACGGGTCGGACGCGGTGCCCGCCGAGGGGCTGACCTCCGCGGTCCTGTCGGAACGTTCTGGGGTGTCGGTCATCGTGCTCCAGCCTACTCCCGGGGTCCGACGGTCGCCTCGGGCGACGACGTCGACGGACAGTGGCGTAGGACTGGTGGTGGTGCGCTCAGGGCACGCAAGCATGTCGGCCTCCTTACACCGGTCACAACGGTGCCCGCCGTCGCCCTATTCCGAGGGCTCGCACAGCCCGCCCGCCTCACTCGGCGGGCAGCGGCTCCACGAGCTCCGGACCGTTGTGGCGCACGTTGTTGACCTGGGTGCTGACGGGCCAGGCGTCGAGACGTCCTGGGGTGGCCGGGACCAGCAGGTCGAGCAGCTCCCCGGTCGGCCGGGCGACGGGCGCCAGCCAGGCGTCGCGGACCTCGGGCCGCACGAGCAGCGGCGCACGGTCGTGCAGCACGCCGTCGGCGCCCTCCGCGCTCGTCGTGAGGATGGTGAACGTCAGCAGCCACGACTCGTCGCGCGACGGACGCCAGAACTCGTAGAGGCCTGCCAGACCCAGCACCTCACGGGCGCCGTCGTCGCCGGCGGCCGTGATGTAGAACGGCTGCTTCGGCGCCTTCGGCCCCTCCCCCGCGTACCACTCGTAGTAGCCGTCGGCGGGCACGATCGCCCGCCGACGGGCGAACGCCGAACGGAACGCCGGCTTCTCGGCGACCGTCTCGGACCGCGCGTTGATCATCCGGCTGCCGATCGAGCGGTCCTTGGCCCAGCTGGGCACGAGTCCCCAGGTGGCGGCGTGCAGCTCGCGCCGGGGCGGGGCCGCCTCCTCGGCGTCGTCGCGCCGCCGCCCCACGACCACGGGCGCCTGCTTGGTGGGCGCCACGTTCCAGTCGGCCGCAGGCAGCTCGACACCGTCGCCGAGCGCGGCCGCGAAGGCGTCGTCGAGCTCGGCGGACGTCCGCGTGGTCGCGTACCTGCCGCACATGGCACGAGCCTCCCACAGCGCACCGACAGGGCCGCACGAGCACGACCTCTCGGCGCCCGCCGCTCAGGACGAGAGCGCGTGCAGCAGCCCCGGCAGGTCCTCGGCCGTGGGCGGAAGCTCCTCCACCCACAGCCGAGGCGCCGTCCCGCCCGTCGGCGTGCGCCCGAGAAGCACACCGACGAGCGCGAGCGTCGTGGCATCGGCGCGCTCCCTCGCCGACACCACCGCGAAGCGCCCAGGTCCCACCCGGGCGACGGTCTCGCCACCCGGGTACACCGACCTGAGCACCTGGCCCACCTCGATGGCCCGCACCGACGTCTCGAGCGACGACCTCGCCCGTCCGACGCCGACGTCGACCACCACGAGCACGTGCCCGTCGCCCGGCCGCTGCTCCTCGACAGCGGCGGCGCGGTACACGTCGCCCAACCTGCTGTGCAGGTGCGGGACCGTCGACAACGACGTCAACGGATCCTCGCAGCCCGCCTCGTGCACCCGTGCCACGGCACGTTCGGCCCACCCGAGGCACGCCGCCCGCACGGCCAGGTGCCGCGGGGCGCCGTCGAAGGCCTCCTCGACGAGGTCGATCACCTCGTCGAGGGGGGACCCGTCGAGCGCTGCACTCGCTCCCACCACGTGTGCAACGCCCTCGACGTCGGTCCGACCGTCCCGGACGGCATCGGCGAGCAGCGCTGCCGCGCGTCGCGTGTCCTCCATGACGGTCCCCCTCTCGTGTCGGTCGCAGGAGGAACGGGTGAGGAGACGTTCCATGACGCGGTACCGACGACTTTTTTTCTCGCGGCGCTCGGACCGTCGTGACGTCGGGACCGTTCGCTCGTTGGACCAGCCGGGAGCTTGGACGAGGGAGACGATCGTGCGGGACGCGCAGGCCACGACGCTGGACAGCAGCGACGCGGAGCTCATCCGCGCCGTGCGCGCCGGTGACACGAGCGCCTACGCCATCCTCTTCCAGCGCCACGTGCAGGCGGCGACCCGCCTCGCCCGCCAGCTCCTCACGACCGGCGAGGCCGACGACCTCGTCTCCGAGGCCTTCCTCAAGGTCCTGGCGGTGCTGCAGGACGGCCGCGGCCCCGACGAGGCGTTCCGCGCATACCTGCTCACCTCCGTGCGGCGCCTGCACGTCGACCGGATCCGTGCGACCACCCGCACCCGTCCGACCGACGACGACGCCGTCCTCGACCGCGGGGTGCCGTTCGAGGACGCGGTGAGCATCGCGTTCGAGAACGACGCGGCGGCCCGCGCGTTCACGTCCCTCCCCGAGCGGTGGCAGCTCGTCCTCTGGCACGTCGAGGTCGAGGGCCAGAAGCCCGCTGCCGTCGCCCCGCTGCTCGGCATGAGTCCCAACGCCGTCTCCGCCCTGGCCTACCGCGCCCGCGAGGGCCTGCGCGCCGCCTACCTGGAGAGCCACGCGGCCACGACGACCGACGACGCCTGCCGCCGGGTCACCCCTCTGCTCGGCGGGTACGTCCGGCAGACGCTGTCGCCGCGCGACACGGCGAAGGTCGACGAGCACCTCGACGGCTGCCGGCGGTGCACCGGGGTCCACCTCGAGCTCGTCGAGGTCAACCAGAACCTGCGCGGGCTCCTCGCCCCCGCCGTCCTGGGGCCGGCTGCCGCCGGCTACCTGGGGGCGACCGGCGTCGCGGCCACCGCGATCGCGGGCGCCGGGAGCCTGGCAGCGGGCAGCGCGATGGCCTCGGCGGGGTCGGCCGCGGCAAGCGGCACGGCGGCCAGCGGCGTGGCAGCGGGCGGCGGGTTCGTGGCCGCCGGCGGCTACGCGGGCGCGTCCATGCTGACGTCGGCGGTCGTCGCCCAGGTCGCGCGCGTGGCCCTGGTCCCCGCCCAGGCCGCCGCGGCGACCGCCGCCACCGTCGGCACGCCCGCGGTCGTCGCCACGACGGTGGTCACCGGAGCACTCACCACCGGGGTCGTGGTCGGCGGCGCCGACCTCGTGCGGCCCGACCAGCCCTCGGTCGTGGCGTCGGCCTCACCCACCCCGACGCCCTCGCCCGAGCCGGGCACCGCCCCGCCCGTGGTCGCCGCCCCGACGCCGGAGCCGTCGCAGGACACGGCACCGTCGGACCCCGCTCCCGCCGAGGAGCCGACCACCGCACCCACCCCGGCACCGACCACCGGGACCGAGGGGGCCGAGCCGACGCCCGACCCCGAGTCGACGGCCGGTGCCACCCCGGCCCCCGGCGGGACGGCGGGGCCCGAGCCGTCGCCGACCCCCAGCGCCGAGCCGACACCCACCCCACCGCCGGTCACGCCCACCGACTTCGGCCTCGGGACGCCTTCGGTGACGAACGACAGCACCTACCTGCAACGGCGGATCATCGTGCCGATCACCGCCGACGGCGGCAGCAACCTCGTGGCACGCACCGTCACGATCTCCATCGCCTTCGACCGCTCCGCGACCTTCCGGGGCGTGCCGGGGGGCGGCTGGACGTGCGACGCGTCGCGCAACGACCGGATCACCGCACTCAGCTGCAGCCGGCTCATGCCCGCCGGCCAGGGGGGCAGCTTCCCCTTCAAGGTGGCAGGCGCGGCCCCGGCCGGCACGATCCGCATCAGCGCCCCCGAGGACCCGCGGTCGGACAACGACACGGTCCGCTTCAGCTCGGGCAGCTGGATCCTCCCCCTCTGACCCGTCGCTCCCGCGCTGAGTCACGCTGGGTCACCGTGCACCTTTGCGCTGTCTCACCGTGCGCCTCCGCGCTGGCGTTGTGGAACCTGGCGACGTTGGCATGATGGGTCCATGACCGTCCTGCGCACGCTCGCCCGTCCTCTGCTCGCGTCGATGTTCGTCTACGGGGGTGTGAACGCCCTGCGCCACGCGTCGGCCATGGGGCCCAAGGCGGAGCCCGTCGCCGACGCGCTCGGACGCACCGCGCCCCAGCTCCAGACGTCGCCGACGAACCTCGT
Source organism: Aeromicrobium sp. EU05-FHT14F07 (assembly GCF_058790455.1). Lineage (NCBI taxonomy): Bacteria > Bacillati > Actinomycetota > Actinomycetes > Propionibacteriales > Nocardioidaceae > Aeromicrobium > Aeromicrobium sp. EU05-FHT14F07. The sequence continues at coordinate 234,170 of NZ_JBYTCR010000001.1, read as the reverse complement.
CCGCGTGAACGGCGCCGTGCACGTCGTCGCGGGCGCGGCACTCGCGACCGGGCACTTCCCCCGGCTCTCCGCGGCCGTGCTCGCCGGCACCCTCGTCCCGACCACCGCGGTGGGCCACCCGTTCTGGAACGAGTCCGACCCGGCGTCGCGCCAGAACCAGACCATCCACTTCCTCAAGAACGTCTCGCTCATCGGCGGTCTGCTCATGAGCACGCTCGACCCCGACCCGCACAAGAAGTTCATCGGCACCCGCGCCAAGAACAAGGTCGTCGACGCGGCCGACGCCGTCGCGGAGCGGATCGACGACCTGCGTCCGTGAGTGCGCCCGACGCCGCCGCCGCGCGCTGCGGCGGCACGCGTCGGCACCACTAGAGTGGCGCGTGATGAACGCCCCGCTGCCCTGGCTCGCCCCCACCCGTGACACGCCCGTCGACGCGCAGGTCCTCGTGCCCGGCTCCAAGTCGCTGACCAACCGCGCCCTCGTGCTGGCGGCGCTCGCCGACGGCCCGTCGACGGTGTCGCGCCCGCTCGGCTCCCGCGACACGCAGCTGATGGCAGCAGCCCTGACGTCGCTCGGCGCCCGGGTCGAGAAGGACGGCATGACCTGGCGCGTCACACCGGTCGACCGCACCAGCACCGCCCCCGCCGCGGTCGACTGCGGACTGGCCGGCACCGTCATGCGCTTCGTGCCGCCGCTCGCCGCGCTGGGCTCCGCGCCCGTGACCTTCGACGGCGACCCGCACGCGCGGCGTCGTCCGATGGGGCAGACGATCGCCACCCTCCGCGCGCTCGGCGTCGACGTGGACGACGAGGGCCGGGGCGCGCTCCCGTTCGTCGTGCGCGGCACCGGCGTGGTCGAGGGCGGCCCGTTGGAGGTCGACGCGTCGGCGTCCAGCCAGTTCGTGTCCGCGCTGCTCCTCGCCGCGCCCGCCTTCGCGCGCGGGCTCGACCTGCGCCACGTCGGCGCGGCCCTCCCCTCGCTGCCGCACGTCGAGATGACCGTGCACGAGCTGCGCCGGCGCGGCGTCGAGGTCGACGACACCACGCCGGACCGGTGGGTGGTGTCACCCGGGCCGGTCCGCGCCCTCGACGTCGAGATCGAGCCCGACCTCTCCAACGCGGGTGTCTTCGTGGCCGCCGCCGTCGCCACCGGTGGGCGCATGCGGGTCCGTGGCTGGCCCGAGCGGACCCAGCAGGCCGGCGATGCGTGGCGCTGGCTCGTGGAGGCGTTCGGCGGTGGCGTCGAGCGCGACGGCGCCGACCTCGTCTTCCAGGGTGGCTCCAGCATCCAGGGCGTCGACCTCGACCTGCACGACGTCGGCGAGCTGACGCCCGTGGTGGCGGCGCTCGCAGCCCTCGCCGACGGCCCGTCGCGGCTGCGGGGGGTCGCGCACCTGCGCGGTCACGAGACCGACCGGCTGGCCGCCCTCGCGACCGAGCTGAACCGGCTGGGCGGCGACGTCACCGAGACCGAGGACGGCCTCGAGATCCGCCCGCGTCCCCTGCACGGTGCGATCTTCGAGACCTACGACGACCACCGCATGGCGCACGCCGCCGTGGTGCTCGCCCTGCGCGTGCCGGAGCTGTTCGTGGAGAACGTCTCGACCACGGTCAAGACCTACCCGAACTTCGCGCCGGTCTGGGAGCGGCTGGTCGCGTGAGGCAGGACGACGAGCACGCCGCGTTCGACCGACCGCGTCGTCGCACGCGTCCTCGCACGAAGGACCGCCCGTCGTACGACGACGCCCCCGTGGCACGCGTCGTCACGATCGACCGCGGCCGGTACACGCTGCGCCTCCTCGACACCACCCCCGAGGACCCGCTCGTCACCGCGATGAAGTCGCGGCCGCTGGGTCGTCAGGGGGTCGTGGTCGGCGACGAGGTGCGGGTCGTGGGCGACGTCAGCGGCGACACCGGCACGCTGGCCCGGATCGTCGAGGTGCTCCCCCGCCGCACCGTGCTGCGCCGCACCGCCGACGACGACGACCCGATCGAGCGCGTCGTCGTCGCCAACGCCGACCAGCTGGTCGTGGTGACGGCGCTGGCCGACCCGCCGCCGCGTCCCGGGCTCATCGACCGCTGTCTCGTCGCCGCGTTCGAGGCCGGCATGGAGCCGCTCGTGTGCCTCACGAAGTCCGACCTCGGACCCGCCGACGGCATCCTCGACCTGCTCCGGCCGCTCGACGTCCGCGCGGTCGTCACCCGCCGCGGCGAGGACGGGCTCGAGAACCTCGACGAGCTGCGCGACGCGATCGCCGGCCGGGTCAGCGTCTTCATCGGGCACAGCGGCGTCGGCAAGTCGACGCTGGTCAACGCGCTGGTGCCCGGCACGGGCCGCGCGGTGAGCCACGTGAACGAGGTGACCGGCCGCGGCCGGCACACGTCGACGTCGGCGCTCGCGATCGAGCTCGACGACGCCTCGACCGGCGGGCGGGGTGGATGGATCATCGACACACCGGGCTTCCGCTCGTTCGGGCTCGCGCACGTGGAGGTCGACGACGTGCTGCGGGCGTTCCCGGACCTCGCCGACGCGAGCCGCGACTGCCCCCGGGGCTGCACCCACGCCGCCACGGAGCCGGAGTGCGCGCTCGACACGGCGGCCGCCGAGGGCGAGGTGCCCGTGGCGCGGGTGGAGTCGTTCCGCCGCATCGTCGCGGCGAAGGACACCACCAGCTGGTAGACGGCGTCCGGCCTGCCTCACTCGGCGAGGGCGAGCGGCGACGGGCCCGTCGACACGACCACGCGGGCCAGGAGGAGCAGGTGCGCCCCGCGGGCGGTCGTCCGCTCCACCGTCGCCACGGCAGTGCCACCCGGCCGCCGGCACGCGTGGCCGCGTCGGGCACGTCGGGCGTCGCCGTTACCCTGCGAGCATGACGCACTCCTGGAACGACGACGTGCGGCTCGCCCACGTGCTGGCCGACACCGCCGACAACCTGTCGATGGACCGGTTCGGCGCGATCGACCTCGAGGTGTCCACGAAGCCCGACATGAGCTACGTGACCGAGTCCGACCAGGCGGTCGAGGCGGCCATCCGTCGTGTGCTGAAGTCGGCGCGCACCCGTGACGTCGTCCTCGGCGAGGAGCAGGGCGAGGAGCTCGGCTCCACCGGGTCACACGAGCGCCGGTGGATCATCGACCCGATCGACGGCACGTCCAACTTCGTGCGCGGGGTGCCGGTCTGGGCCACGCTCGTGGCGCTGGAGGAGGACGGGGAGATCGTCGCCGGACTCGTCTCCGCCCCCGCGCTCGGCCGGCGCTGGTGGGCCTCGAAGGGCGCGGGCGCCTACACCGGCAAGTCGTTCATGCACGCCCGGCCGATCCGCTGCTCGCAGGTCTCCGACCTCTCCGCCGCGTCGCTGTCGTTCAGCTCGGCGCCCTCCTGGGAGCAGATCGACAAGGCCGACGCCTTCTGGGCGCTCGCCCGCCGCTGCTGGCGCACGCGCGCGTACGGCGACTTCTGGTCCTACATGCTCGTCGCCGAGGGGGCCGTCGACATCGCCGCGGAGCCCGAGCTGAAGCTCTGGGACATGGCCGCCCTCGACGTCATCGTCCGCGAGGCGGGCGGTCGGTTCACGGCCCTCGACGGCACCGACGGGCCGTGGGGCGCGAACGCCGTCGCCACGAACGGTCGCCTGCACGACGCGGCGATGGCCTACCTCGGGCACTTCCCCGACGACGGCGCGGACGACGGTGACGACGGCGCTCACGACGATGACGACGCCGAAGACCCGACCGACGGTCCCACCGCGGGCCGGTCGTCGTCGGGCGGGACGGTGAGCCGGATCGACTTCTCGCGCTCCCGCGGTGGTTCCGATGCGACCTGATCGGCCCGGGCGCGACCGCCGTGGCTGACGACCGGCTCCGCATCCCCGACGACGAGCTGACCTGGAGGTTCAGCCGGTCGTCGGGCCCCGGCGGTCAGCACGTCAACACCAGCGACACCCGTGTCGAGGTGACGTGGGACCTGCGTCGCTCGCAGGTGCTCTCGGACGCGCAGCGCGCGCTCGCCGAGGAGCGGCTGCGGACCCGTCTGGTCGACGGGACCCTCACCCTCGCCTCCTCGCAGTACCGCTCGCAGCACCGCAACCGCGAGGCCGTCCGCGTGCGGCTCGAGCAGCTCGTCGCCGTCGCCGTGGTCCCACCGCGACCTCGGCGGGCCACCCGCCCCACCCGCGCCTCCCAGCGCCGTCGGGTCGACGCGAAGAAGCGTCGCGGCGACGTCAAGCGGACGCGGCGACGCCCTGGTCTGGGCGACGCCGGCTGATCGGACCGTCAGTCCGGTCGGTCGTGGTCGCCCTGCTCGTCGCCACCCGCGCCGGGCGCCGTCTGCGTCTCGTCGTCCGACCCGCCGGTCTCGGTCTCGCCGCGGTGGGGGTCGGCACCGTCGACCTCGGCCGTGCCCTCGGGCTGCTCCGCCAGCGGCGGTGCCGGGACGTCGGGCGAGAGGCTCGGCCCCGCGTCCTCCGGCACGTCGGGCCCCGGCGGGTCGTTCGGCACGCCCGGGTCGGCGGCGTCGACCTCCTGGCCGGGCTGGTGGGGCTGCTCGCTCATGCTGTCCTCCGTCGCGTCGGGTGGGCCTCCTGACCATCCTGGCCCCGCACGCTGCCCGGCGCGACCGCGGAGGTCAGCCGTCCCGCAGCCGACTGACAGCGACGATGCGCTGGTCGAGGTCCGCCAGCTCGTCGAGGATGTCGCGGGCCGCCCACACCCGGTCCTCCCACCGTGCACGTCGACGGTCGCCGAGACCACGGGGGGCCGGCTCGAGGATCTGCACGGCGTGCAGGGCATCCACGGCGGCACCGACCTCGTCGCGCTCGAGACCCAGGGAGTCCGCCAGACCCGAGACCGTCACCGTCGGGTGCTCCGGCAGCGCGATCAGCACGCGGTGCACCGGCGAGCCACGTCGGACGGGACCCAGCCGGGCGTCCCAGTCGGTGCGGATCTCGTGCAGGTGCGTGGCCGTGCGGCGGCTCTCGTGCGTCGCGACGATGACGGCGGCGGTGAGCATGGCCACGATCGGGCGGGCCAGGCCCTCCCGGTAGTCGCCGAGTGCGTCGAAGTAGCTCTCGCGGTGGGCGACGAGGGCCGAGGCGAGCGGCACCGTGAGGTGACGGGTGACGCGTCGGCGACGCAGCACCGCGTGCACGAGCGTGCGTCCGATCCGGCCGTTCCCGTCGACGAAGGGGTGGATCGACTCGAACTGGGCGTGCACGACGGCGGCCTGGACCAGCACGGGCACGTCGTCGCGGTTGGCGAAGGCCACGAGGTCCTCGAGCAGGCCCGGCACCAGGTCGGGCGGCGGAGGGACGTACAGCGCGTTGCGCGGCGTGAAGTCCGATCCCCCGATCCAGTTCTGGACCGTGCGGAACCGTCCGGCGTGGTGCTGCTGGTCGGCGTTGCGACGGAACAGCACCGTGTGGGCGTCGCGCAGGGACGTCAGCCCGATGACGCCGCTGACGTCGGCCTGGGTCACGACGTCGGCGAGGGCGTCGGTGGCGGCCGCCATCGAGACCGCCGACGCGCTGGAGCGGGCACCCAGCACGGCGCGACCGTAGTCGACGAGACTCGCCTCGACGTCCTCGATCTTCGAGGAGGCGACGGACTCGGTGCGCAGCAGGAGCTGGTTGAGCGAGCGCAGACGACGTCCGTGGCTGCCGTCGAGCTGGCGCAGCCCGGCCAGCGCGTTCGCCATCGACGCGGCGAGCGGACGGTCGGCGAGGTGGTGTGCCTCCGCGATGCGCGGGGGCACCCGGACCTCGATGCTGCGCAGGAGCCGGTCCGCACGGGGTCCGCGCTCGACCTGCTGGCGCCACGGCACCTCGACGCGGGCGTGGGGCGCCCAGTCCCGCTCCGCCTCGTCCACGGCCCCATTCTCCCGGTCGTGGCGCGGGAGGCCGTCCGAGGGTCGTCGCACGGACGGAGTGAAGCAGTTCGCATCGAAGTTGTTCAGCTCGACATGCGGCTGAACAACTTGTGCCCTAGATTGGGAGTCGCCCCCACTTCCCCTGCGCGACAGGAGCCGGACATGTCGACCTTCCCCACGCCCACCGTCACGTTCCACGCCGTGCGCGACGCCGCCACCGTGCGCGCCGTCGTGGAGGCGATCGGCGCCCTCGGACGCCCCGGGCTGCGCGCGCTGGGCACCAGCACGGGTCACGGCGACGTCGTGGCCATCGAGGCCGACAACGTGGGCGACGCGTTCCGCGGCAGTGGCATCGTCCGGCTCATCGACCCCCGCTCACGGCGCCTCGACCACGCTCAGCCGGAGCGCCAGCGCGGCGCCCTGGCGCAGCAGGACCGCGTCGCAGGCTGACCCGAGCGACACGAGAGCCCTGGCACGCACCAGCGCCGCCACGGACCCGACGGCCGTGGCGGCGTTGCTGTCTGGCGCGGGCCCAGTCAGACGGCCCAGTCAGGCGGCCCAGTCAGGCGTGTGCGGGCGCCAGGCTGAGCTCGCGCTGCCCGTCCCAGATCGGCGCAGCGAGGGCCTCGTCGTACTCGGCGCGCAGCTGCGCGACCAGCTCGGCGACCGAACGACGCTGGTCGATGGCGCCGACACCCTGGCCAGAGCCCCAGATGTCGCGCCAGGCCTTCGCCTTCGGCTGGGCGTCGTCGCCACCGGTGCCGAAGTCCATCGCCGTGGGGTCGGACTCCGGCAGCGCGTCGGGGTCGAGACCGGCCGCGACGATGCTGCCGCGCAGGTAGTTGCCGTGCACGCCCGTGAAGAGGTTGCTGTAGACGATGTCGGCGGCCGACGACGAGACGATCATGTCCTTGTACTCCTCGGCGGCGTTCGCCTCGTGCGTCGAGAGGAAGGCGCTGCCGACGTAGGCGAGGTCGGCGCCGGCGACCTGGGCGGCCAGGACCGAACGACCGTGCGCGATGGCCCCCGAGAGCAGCACGGGACCGTCGAACCAGCGACGGATCTCCCGCACCAGGGCGAACGGCGACTGCGTGCCCGCGTGGCCTCCGGCTCCCGCGGCCACTGCGATGAGCCCGTCAGCACCCTTCTCGATCGCCTTGTGCGCGAAGCGGTCGTTGATGACGTCGTGCAGGACGATGCCCCCGTAGGAGTGGACGGCCTCGTTGACGTCCTCCCGCGCGCCGAGCGAGGTGATGACGATCGGCACCTGGTGGTCGACGCAGAGCTGGAGGTCGTGCTCGAGCCGGTCATTGGACCGGTGGACGATCTGGTTCACGGCGAACGGGGCCACGGGGCGGTCGGGGTTCGCGGCGGCGAACGACGCGTTCTGCTCGGTGATCTGGCTGAGCCAGTCGGTCAGCAGCGACGCCGGGCGAGCGTTGAGGGCGGGGAACGAGCCGACGATGCCGGACGTGCACTGGGCCACCACCATCTCGGGCCCGGAGACGATGAACATCGGCGACGCGACGACGGGCAGGCTGAGCGGACGGCGCAGGATCTCGGGCAGGGCCACGGGGGTCTCCTCGGGACTCGGCGGGTGGGCACGACGACCCGCCCCGCTAGCGAACTATGCAACTGATTGCATACAGTGAGACCACCCTAGCGGGGGCTGCACTCTGCGGCACCCTCGCGTGACGCAGCCCACATCCGAGGCAGTTGAGGAGCACGATGAGCCCGTCCCCCGTCCGTCCCGCCGCCGTCGACGCCTGGCACGAGGTCGTGCGCACGGGCGACCTCGAGCAGCTCCACGCCCTGCTCGCCGACGCGGTCGTCTTCCGCTCCCCCGCCGTCCACACCCCGCAGGAGGGGAGGGCGACGACGACGCTCTACCTCCGCGCCGCGCTCGAGGTCCTCCGGCCGCACCTGACGTACCACCGACAGCTCTGGGACGACGAGTCCGCGGTGCTGGAGTTCACGACGGAGGTGGGCGGCAAGCAGGTGCACGGCGTCGACATGCTGCGCTGGGGCGCGGACGACCGGCTCGTCGAGTTCACCGTCATGGTCCGACCGCTCCAGGGCCTCACCGCGCTCGTCGAGGAGATGGGCGCGGCCCTGCGCCGACTGGCCTGACGCGCGGCGTCCGGCCGAAGGCCGGGGCCGCCCGAATCGACCACCCGGACCGACCTGCACGATGCTCCCACCGGCCACGTCGGACGCGATGTTGATCTGTGCAGGCACCCTGAGGTCCCTTACGGTGACGCCATGGGACTGCGGGAGGTCAACGCGAGGCGCACCCGTCAGCTGCTCGCCACGACCGCGATGCAGATGTTCGTCGAGCGGGGGTACGAGGCGACGACGCTCGAGGACGTCGCCCAACGGGCCGGTGTCGGCATCTCGACCCTCTACCGCTACTTCCCCACGAAGGAGCAGCTCGGGACCGCGTTCCTCGGCGACCCCGGCCTCATGGCCGACGAGCTCGCCGGGCGGCCCTCCGAGGAGGACACGGGGACGGCCCTGGGGCACGCGCTGGTGGCCCTGCTCGAGCACACCCGGGAGGCCAACCCATACGCCGACCGCTTCCGCGAGCTCGCCGACGCCAACGCGCGGCTGCACGGTCGCCTCCTGGAGTGGCTCTCGGAGGCGTACGAGCAGCTGTGCATCGCGCTGGCCGCGCGGCGTGGGGTCGCGGCCGACGACGTGGGCGTCGCCGCCACGGCGTGGATGGCCGTCTTCGTGCTGAAGCAGGTCGACGAACGGCGCGGCGAGGAGGACGGTCCGACGCTCGCCCGCCGCGTCATGACCAGCCTCGCCGCAGCCCCGCTGCGCACCCCGCAGCCGCCCGCGGGCCCGGCCTGACCCCTCGTTTGGCACGATCGACCCCATGAGACCAGGGGACCTCGAGGGCATCCGAGGTCACGCACCGCCGGCCGGAGCGGCTCTGGAGGAGGCAACCGCGCTCGTGCTGCAGCACTGCGACCGCCAGGCGCAGGGCCGCGAGACGGACGCGACCGTGGTCGCCGCCGTCGTGGGCGTCGAACGCGTGGCCGGCATCATCGGCAGCACCGACGCCGACACGCTGCGCCTGGCCGTGCTGGAGGGCCTCGAGCACGACGTCGACGCCTCACCCGGCGAGGTGGCCCGCGTCGTGCTCGACCTGGTGCGCACCATCGGTCTCGCGCTCCCCCGTCGCACGGGCGCGTGGCCGGCCGACGCGACGGTGCTCAACCCCGAGACCGGCGGGCACGCGATCGCTACGGACCTGTCCCTGCTGCGCGCGGCGATCCGCGCGGCACGGACGTCGTACGAGGGTCTGCCGTACTACCGCGACCGCTACGGCGACCGCGGGGCGCGCTTCTCGGTGTCGGACTCCAGCTGGATCGTGCACCTCGTCGCCGCACCCGAGGCCGTCGCGGTGCAGCAGGTGTTCTGGCTGGCCGACATGCTCGCGACCCGGGGGATGCCGACCTGGCTGATGGAGCTGCACCTCGACGCCATGGCCGAGGAGCTGACGTCGACCGGCCTGCCGAGCGGAGCGCTGCCGCACGCGGTGGCCGCGCTCGCCGCGCGTCGGCGGCCGCACGTGCCCGACGCCGCGCTCGATAGCGCCGAGACCCTCGTCGCCGAACGCGTGACGGCGCCACCGACGGCGCCGGTCGGGCGGCTCCTGGCCGCCGCGGCCGCCGACGTCCGCTCGGGCGCCGCCCGCAGCGGAGCCCCGCTCGTCGACTGGGTCGCCGACCCCGTCCGCACCAGCGCGGAGGACGCCGCGGTGCTGCGCGGGCTGCACGACCACCTCTCCCGGCACGGCGCGACCGGCTCGGGCCCTCACTGACCCGTCCCGACCCACCCACCGCGTCTGACCCACTGCGCCTGACCCACCCCACCTGACCCGCCGTGCGGCAGGATCGCCGGGTGGACATCCGACCCGAGCTGCTCGAGCTCCTCGCCCGTCGCGCCCTCACCGAGGACGCCGCCCGGCCCGACGCCGTGGCACGCCTGCACCGACGCGGGGGCCGCACGGCGCGCGAGAACGTCGCGGCCCTGGTGGACCCCGGCAGCCTCGTCGAGTACGGCCGGTTCGTGACCGCGGCGCAGACCGACCGCCGCGACGACGACGACCTGCTCGACCGCACGGTGGCCGACGGGATCGTCGGTGGTCTCGCCACGATCGACGGCCACGCGTGTGCCGTCCTGTCGTACGACTACCTGGTGATGGCGGGGACCCAGGGCATGCGCGGGCACGCCAAGACCGACCGGCTGCTGGACGTCGTGGCCCGGCTGGGTCTGCCGACCGTGTTCTTCGCCGCGGGCGGCGGAGGTCGCCCGGGCGACACCGACATCCCGCTCGCGTCAGCGCTCGACGTGCCGACGTTCGCGGCGTGGGCGCGGTTGTCGGGGCGGGTCCCGCGCGTGGCGGTCGTGGACGACAACTGCTTCGCGGGCAACGCGGTGGTGGCCGGGACGGCCGACCTGGTGGTCGCGACCTCGCGGGCGTCGCTCGGCATGGGCGGTCCGGCGATGATCGCGGGCGGTGGCCTGGGCGACGTCGACCCGGCCGCCGTCGGTCCGATCGACGTGATGACCGCCAACGGCGTCGTCGACGTGGTGGCCGAGGACGACGAGGCACCGCAGGTGGCACGGGAGCTGATCGGCTACTTCCTCGGTCGACACGACGACTGGTCCGCCGCCGACCAGACGGTGCTGCGCGACCTGGTCCCGGCCGGCGAGCGCCGCGCCTACGACCCGCTGCCGGTGCTGGAGACGGTGTTCGACGAGGGGACCGTGCTGCCCCTGCGCCCCACGTTCGCGCCGGAGCTCGTGACGGCGCTGGCCCGGCTCGAGGGCCGGACGGTCGGCGTGCTGGCGAACGACTCACGGCACGTGGCCGGCGCGATCACCGCCGACGCGGGCGACAAGGCGGCCCGCTTCCTGCAGCTCTGCGACGCACACGGGTTCCCCGTGGTCTCGTTCGTGGACACCCCCGGCATGATGGTCGGCCCGGACGCCGAGCGCACCGCGATGGTGCGGCACTGCGCGCGGCTGCTCGTGGCGGGCGCGGCCCTGCAGGTACCGATGGTCGGCGTCGTGCTGCGGCGGGCCTACGGATTAGGTGCGCAGGCGATGCTCGGTGGCAGCCTGCACGAGCCGCTGATGACGGTGGCATGGCCCGGTGCGCACCTCGGCGCGATGGGCCTGGAGGGGGCGGTGCGGCTGTCGATGCGCAAGGAGCTCGAGGCGATCGCCGACGAGGAGGAGCGCGAGCGCGCGGTGCGCGAGCTGACCGCCCTGGCACAGGCCCACGCGTCGGCCCTGAACGTCGCCCGGCACGGCGAGATCGACGACGTGATCGACCCGGCCGAGACGCGCGGGCTGCTCGCCCGGCTGGTGGAGGCCGCCGACCGCGACGGTCGGCTCGTCGGGTCGGGTCGCACCGTCGACACCTGGTGAGCAGGGCCCGGCGGGGGTGCCGGGCCGTGGGCGGCAGACCAGCACAGCCCCGACACCGGGGCCGGTCGGTCCTGCGCCGACCGGCCCCACCTCTCCCCTGTCCGTCAGCCCACCGCCGTCAGCCCTTGACGCAGAGCAGGGTGGTGAGCCGCGCCTCGACCGACACGAGGTCGGTCTGCGCCGCGATGACGGACTCGAGGTCCTTGTACGCCGCCGGGATCTCGTCGACCACGCCGACGTCCTTGCGGCACTCGACACCCGCGGTCTGGGCGACGAGGTCGTCCGCCGTGAATGTCTTGCGGGCCCGGGTGCGCGACATCCTGCGTCCCGCACCGTGCGACGCCGAGCAGTAGGACCGCTCGTTGCCGAGCCCGCGCACCACGTACGACCCGGTGCCCATCGAGCCCGGGATCAGGCCGTAGTCACCGGTGCCGGCGCGGATCGCACCCTTGCGGGTGACCACCAGGTCGACGTCGTCGTACCGCTCCTGCGCCACGTAGTTGTGGTGGCAGGAGATCGCGCGGTCGTACGCCACGTCGCGGCCCCGGGCGGCGAAGAACGTCGTGACGACCTCGCGGACGAGCGCCATCATGACGGCACGGTTGCGTGCCGCGTAGTCCTGCGCCCAGTACAGGTCGCGCAGGTAGGCCTCCATCTGCGGGGTGCCGGCGAGGAAGACGGCAAGGTCGCGGTCGGGCAGGTCCAGGTTGTGGTCCAGGCCCTTCGCGGCCGCGATGTGCCGCTCCGCCAGCTCCTTGCCGATGTTGCGCGACCCCGAGTGCAGCATGAGCCACAGCCGTCCGCCGTCGTCCGACGTCACCTCGATGAAGTGGTTGCCGCCGCCGAGGGAGCCCATCTGCTTCATGGCCTTCGACTCGCGGTCCTGCACCTTCTCGTGCAGCCCACGGAACCCGGCCCAGAAAGCGTCCCAGCCGGCCCCGGCCCCGCCGAGGCCGAGCCGCTCGACGTCGGGTGCGACGTCGTGCGCGTGGAAGCCCACGGGGACGGCCCGCTCGATCGCGTGGCGCAGCGCCCGCAGGTCCTCGGGCAGGTCGTCGGTGGTCAGGTCGGTGCGGACCGCGGTCATGCCGCAGCCGATGTCGACGCCGACGGCCGCCGGCGACACCGCGTCGCGCATGGCGACGACGGAGCCGACGGTGGCACCCTTGCCGAGGTGCACGTCGGGCATGACGCGCAGGCCGTGGACCCACGGCAGGCGCGAGATGGTGCGCAGCTGCGCGAGGGCGGCGTCCTCGACGTCGGCCGGGTCGGCCCACATCAGCGTGTCCGCGACGGCGCCGGGCAGGCGGGTCGGGAACGCCGTGGCGTCGGGCGGGATGGTGGTGGTGGTGGTCATGGTGGGTCGCCTCCTCGGGCGGTCGGTGTGGATGTCGTGGTGGACGTGCGTGCTGGGTCTCCCCGGGAGGGCTCGAACCTCCGACCTCCCGGCTCGCGACCGGGGGCTCTGTCCAGCTGAGCTACGGAGAGAGGGCCGCCCGACGGCGTGGTGCGGACGCCGTCAGGCAGCGGTCTGGGGCGTGGTCCGCGAGCGGCTGCCCCGCGGCCTCCCCCTGGTGGGGACGGAGGCCAACGGGGCGCCGTCGGCGAGCAGCACCCCACCCCAGACACCGCTCTCGGACCTCGCGGTCGCGAGCGCCAGGCAGGTCTCCCGGAAGGTGCACGTCCCGCAGACCGCCTGCGCGGCGAGCAGCTGGCCGTCGTCGCTCGGGAAGAACAGCTCGGGGTCCTGGCCCGCGCACGCCCAGTCGTCCGCGAGGACGCGCGGCGTCGGGTGGGCGAAGGCCGCGACCACGCCGTGCGTGGTCAGGACCGACGCGACCGTGCTCTCGGTGCGCGCCACGGTCCTGGCGCGGGTCCTGCCGTTCTGCGTCTCCATCGGTGGTCACCTCCCGGGTGGGTCGTCGGTTCGTGCTGGGTCGTGGCTGTGCGTGTGGGGTGGAGGGGTTCGGACGGGGTCTGCGACGTCCGGACATGCGAAGGGGCCGCCCCCTCGAGTCGTGCGACTCGCTGGAGCGGCCCCGGGCCGGTGCATGGTGCACCTAGGTCACGGGTCGCTCCGTCGCGGGCAGCTTCTCGCCTCGCGGGTCCTGGTTCCCCTGGGGGGAGACGTCCTGCGGGACCACCGAGGCAGCGTGCATCGCGCGCTCGGCCGAGAGGCCGATCGCTTCGAGGCTGCTGCGATACGTGGTCACGGGTGGGTCTCCTGCTGCGAGGGTGGCGGGTGGCCGGCTGGCGCACCGGGGACCACCGTAGGGGGCGCGACGCGTGGTCGCCAAGTGATTAACCGCGGCGGTGCCGAGGACGGGCCCGACGCACCACGTCCGGTGGGATGCGGGGGGCGCCTCTAGGCTCGTGGACATGGCCACTCTCGTCCTGCTGCGGCACGGCCGCACGACTGCCAACGCGTCCGGTGTGCTCGCTGGTCGACGGCCCGGGGTGCTGCTCGACGACCACGGGCGCGACCAGGTGTCGCGGGCGGGCGAGCGGTTGACCGACGTGCCGCTCGCGGCGGTCTACTCGAGCCCGATGGAGCGCTGCCGCGAGACGAGCGCGGCCGTGCTGGCGCACCAGGGCGCCTCGATCGCGCTGCGGGTGGAGGACGCCATCAGCGAGTGCGACTACGGCTCCTGGCAGGGACGACCGCTGGAGGAGCTCCGGAAGGAGCCGTTGTGGAAGGTCGTGCAGTCGCAGCCGTCCGCCGCGGTGTTCCCCGGCGGTGAGTCGATGACGACGATGCAGTCGCGCGCGGTCGAGGCCGTCCGTCGGATCGACGCCGAGGTGGAGGCCGAGCACGGCGCCTCCGCGGTCTGGGTGGCCGTGAGCCACGGCGACATCATCAAGGCGGTGCTGGCCGACGCGCTCGGCATGCACCTCGACCTGTTCCAGCGCATCCAGGTCGACCCCGCGTCGATCTCGATCGTCCGCTACACCGAGGCCCGTCCCTACGTCCTCGCGCAGAACACCCATGCCGGCGACCTCGGCTGGCTGCGCCCGGCCGCCGACGCCGCGGCCACCACCGACGCGGTGCCCGGCGGGGGTGCCGGGCCCGGTGACCGGCAGAGCGCGGCAGATGGTCCCGGCGGGGGTGCCGGGCCCGCCGGGCCGCCGGCAGGATCCGAGGACGAGCCCGCGACGCTCGACGAGCTGGACGACGGTCCGGCGGAGCTGGCGGGACCCGGCCGTTCCTGACGTCGCCGCACGGCGGCACGTGGCAGCGGACCCTAGAGTGGAGCCATGGCCACCATCGTCCACGGATTCGACTGGCCCGACCGCTTCGTCGTCGGCACGGTCGGCTCACCTGGCGCGCGCACCTTCTACCTGCAGGCGAAGGCCGGTCGCGAGCTCGTGAGCGTGGCGGTCGAGAAGGAGCAGTCGGCGGTGCTCGCCGACCGGCTCGACGAGGTGCTCGACGAGCTGATGGCCGAGGACGGCAACCCGTTCAGCATCCCGGCGAGCGCCCCGGACGGCCTGGCCGACCACGAGCCGCTCGACCAGCCGGTGGAGGAGCAGTTCCGCGTCGGGGCGATGGGTCTGGGCTGGGACCCGTCGACCGCGCAGATCGTCATCGAGGCGTTCCCGGTGCTCGACGTGGAGGCCGAGGCGGACGCCGACGGCGTGGTCGAGGTCGATCCGCCGGAGGCGCTCGTGGTGCGCATCCCGGTGGGCAGCGCCCGCGCGTTCGCCCAGCGCACCCGCGAGGTGGTCTCGGCGGGACGTCCGGCGTGCCCGATCTGCGAGGTCCCCATGGACTCTCCCGACGACCACGTCTGCGAGCTGCCCGACGAGTTCCGGTGAACGAGGTCCCGGTGTCCGCCGACGTCGAGCCGGCGCTGCTGCACGACGAGCTGGTGCTGACGGGCCGCGTGGTCTCGGCCTCGAACGCGACGTTCGTGGCGACCGTCGGCGACGTCCAGGTGGTCTACAAGCCGGTGGCCGGCGAGCAGCCGTTGTGGGACTTCCCCGACGGGCTCCTCGCGCACCGCGAGCTCGCCGCGTACCAGGCGTCGCAGGCGACGGGATGGGACGTCGTGCCGCCCACGTGGCTGCGCGACGGGCCGCACGGTCCGGGCATGGTGCAGCGCTGGCAGACGAGCGACCCCGACCAGGAGGCGGTGACCATCGTCCGCGCGCGCCGCGTCCCGGAGGGCATGCTGCACGTGTTCGACGGCGTCGACGAGCGTGACCGACCGGTCTCGCTGGTGCACGAGGACACCCCCGCGCTGCGGCGGATGGCGGTGCTGGACGTCGTGCTGAACAACGCCGACCGCAAGGGCGGCCACGTGCTGGAGATGCCCGACGGCCACCGCTACGGGGTCGACCACGGCCTCACGTTCCACACGGAGCACAAGCTGCGGACGGTGCTGTGGGGCTGGCTCGGCCAGCCGCTCACCGACGACGAGCTCGACGGCGTGCGCCGGCTGCGCGCCTCGCTCGACGACGACGCCGGTCTCGGCGGTGTGCTGCCCGACCTCGTCACGGCGGCGGAGGTGCAGGCCTTCGGCGACCGCTGCGACGCCCTGCTGTCCGCCGGTACCTTCCCCGCGCCGCACGGACCCATGCCGGCCGTGCCGTGGCCACCGTTCTAGGAGGAACCATGACGTCCCCGGACACCCTGCTCGTCGGTTGCGGTCGGCTCGGGGCCGACGTCGGCCTGCGGCTCGCGGCCCTCGGCCACCGGGTGGTCGGCATCCGCAGGCAGGCCGACCAGGTGCCGACCCCGCTCGTCGGGCTCTCCGCCGACCTGTCGCGCGAGGAGCCGACGCTGCCGGACCTCGACCTCGACCTGCTCGCCGTCGTGCTGACGGCGCGACCGCGCAGCGAGGAGTCCTACCGCGCCACCTACGTCGACGGCATGCTCCGTGCACTCGACGCCCTCGAGCGACAGGGGGCGCACCCCCGTCGCGCCGTGCTGGTGTCCTCGACAGCCGTGAACGGCGACGGTGACGAGATGATCACCGAGCGGACGCCTCCGGCGCCCGCCGACGCTCCCGCCGCCGTGCTGCTGGAGGCCGAGGAGGCGTTCCTGGACCGTGTGCCCACCGGCAGCGTGCTGCGCCTGTCGGGTCTTTACGAGGGCACACCGCGCCTGGCGGAGGAGGTGCGGGCGGGCGAGGTGAGCGATCCGCACCGGTGGACGAACCGGATCCACCGCGACGACGCGGCGCGGGCCGCGGTGCACCTCCTGACCCAGGTCGAGGCCCCGGCACCCGTCTACCTCGGCACCGATGACGAGCCGGCCCTGCGGGGCGACGTCGCCGCGTTCCTGGCCGAGCGGCTCGGCCTGCCGTCGCTGCCGCCTGCGGACCCGGCGCAGGGTCACGGCAAGCGGATCTCCAACGCGCTCCTGCGCTCGACCGGCTGGGCGCCCCGCTACCCCACCTACCGCGAGGGGTTCGTGGACGTCGCCGCGTCGGCAGGGTCGTCCGTTCGCGCTGCCGGTCCCTCTGACCGCGACTAGCGTCGAGAGGGCATCCCACCCGATCCCAGGAGGACCCCCGTGACCACCATCGCCATCGTCGGAGCCGGCCGAGGACTCGGAGCAGCGGTCGCCCGCCGCTTCGGCAAGGAGGGCTTCGCCGTCGCGCTGCTGGCCCGCAACCAGGAGCGCGTCGACGCGCTGGCCGCGGACCTGCACGCCGAGGGCATCGACGCCCGGGGGTGGGCCACCGACGTCCGCGACCCCGACTCGCTCGCACGGACGCTGGAGCAGGCCAACGAGACGCAGGGTCCGATCGAGGTCCTGCAGTACAGCCCGCTCCCCCAGAAGTCGTTCCTGCGGCCGCTCCTGGAGACCACCGTCGACGACACGAGGGGCGCCATCGAGTTCTCCGTCTACGGTCCGATCGCCGCGGTCCACGCCGTGCTGCAGAACATGCGCTTCGTCGGACAGGGCACGGTCCTGTTCGTCAACGGCGGCACCGCGGTGCGCCCCGCGCCGACGTTCGCCGGCACCTCGCTCTCGTTCGCCGCGCAGTCGGCGTACGCGCGGATGCTCCACGACACGCTCGCCGACGAGGACATCCACGTCGCCCAGCTCGTCATCCCCGGGTCGATCGAGGAGGGGCACCCGCAGAAGGACCCGAAGGTCCTCGCCGAGACGCTGTGGTCGATGCACACCGGCCGCGACGAGTTCCGGGTGTTCGCGACGGACATGGACGACGAGGTCTCCGAGACCTCCTCCGACTGACGACCAGGCCGGGCGCCGGCATCAGTGGCAGGCGCCCGGCCCGGTGTGGCAGGCCGACGACGGCTGGGGCTCGACGTCGAGTGACGGGTTGCGGTCGAAGAACCCGACCGGCTTGAGCCAGAACGACACGATGTCGGCCGGCATCACCGGCCAGTCCTCGGGCCGCGTGATGTGGTGGATGCCGAACGTGTACCAGAGCACGACGTCGGTGTCGGTGGTCGAGCGGCCCTGCTGCACCCACTCCGGCAGGCCGTGGTCGACCCTGCTCTGGTTGACGAACTCCCCCGCGGGCCAGCGTTCCTCGGCGTCGTGCGGGGTCACCCAGACGGTGTGGCCGATCACCTGCGCGCGCTGCAGCACCGGGGAGGCGGGGTCGAAGAACGACGGGATCGCCCCGCCGGGCACGAGCTTGTAGGAGACGGGCGTGCCGAGCCCGTTGAGCGACCGCTCGTTGACCACCTTCCACGCGCGCTGGCTCTCCCAGCGGAAGTCGTCGTGGCCCTCCACCGCGATCGGTGTGCTGACCTGCCGGATCCCGAGACCGAGCGGGTTCTCCGGCCCGATGGGGTCGACGACCGTCTCGCTGCGCACGACCGTGTTGGTCCGGCCGTCTGGCTCGAGGTCGAGCCGCGCCACCACGAAGTGCTGGTGGTACGGGGCGTAGGTGCGCTCGTCGACCAGCGTCCCGTGCGGGTGCGGCTGGCCCTCCTCGACGTGGGTGACGACCATGATGCCCGTGGCCCGCACCTCGCACTCGATGTTGCCGTCCTCGTAGAAGCGCCAGTAGGTGATGTACTCGTAGTTCGCGACCGTGACGTGGAACGACACGACGAACCGACGCTGCCGCCGCACCTCCGCGGTGGGCCCGTGCGCCCCGTGGTCGACGTGCTTCCAGCCGACGGCGCTGTCCTCCTCGTGCAGGCAGATCGCGTTCGCGATGGTGTACGGCTCACCGGCGCTGTCGTGCAGGACGGCGTCGAGGTAGCGGATCTCCCCCAGGCAGTCGCAGCCGAGCTCGAGCGACTGCGTCATGAAGCCCAGGCCCCACTCGCCGATGTCGAAGGCGGTGCGCCGGTAGTGGTCGACGCTCGGGTCGCGATAGGGCACCACCATCTCGGCGAAGCTCAGCTGGTGCGCGACCTTGCGCGTGCGGCCGGCGTCGTCATAGGTGACGGCATGCAGCGTCATCCCCTCGCGGTGGTTGAAGCCCACCCGCATGGTCCAGTTCTGCCATCGGAGCTCGTGGCCGTCGACCTCGAAGCCGATGCCCTCCGGCTGGGTGATCTCGAGGGGCTTCCGCGGCGGACGATGACCCTTCAGCCGGTCGGGGACGTGCCGCGGCACGTACTCGCCCATGACCTCGGGGCGCGCCACGGCGTGGGTGTCCTCGACGCGCAGCAGCTCCATGCTGTTGAGGTCGATGACGCAGTGCAGGCCGTTGACCGGACCGGCATAGGGGTTGGCGCCCTCGGCCGCGCGCACCCAGGTGTCGGACCAGCCGATCCGGCGGTCCCTCCACTCCTGCGGCATCACCGCGTCGCCGTAGGTCCAGGTGTCCATGAACACGAGCGACAGGTCGGTGATCCCCCGCTCGGCCAGCGCGGCGACGACCTCGGGGTGCGCCCGCAGCACGGCGTCGGCCTCCTCCCACTCGTCGACCGTGACGTTCGGCTGCACGTCGGGAACGTGCTCGAAGCGGACGACGGCGTCGGCGGAGAGGTCGACGCGGGCACGGAAGGTGCGGTTGGTGGCACGCTCCAGGCAGATCGCCTCGACGACGCGCGGCGGCACCGTGCCGTCGGCCGCGAAGACGTCGAGCGCCTGCTTCGACGGCTGCAGCCCCTCGATCGAGCAGTAGCGCCAGCCCTCCCCGACGCCGTGCTCGGCGGAGAGCAGGGCGGTGGTGGCGCGGAACTCGTCGGACGTCAGCGGGTCAAGCGGATGGCTCACCTGTCGATCATGCCCGTCACGAGCCGCCGGTGGCGAGGAAAACGTCGCGATGTCACCGGAACGTCACGGAATCGGTACCGTCGACCGCGCCCGACGTCGCGCCTATCTGGTGGTGGTGTCGTCGGTGGCCCGCAGCCGACCGCTGCCACCGCGGTCCTGCGGGCGCGAGCGCCACTGGATCGCACCGATCGACAGCATCCGCAGCTGGGTGGTGGTCGTCCGCGTCACCTCGCGCTCGAACGCCGGCGTGCCGGGCCCCTGCAGGAGCCGCTCGGCGGCCGCGACCATGGCGATGACGATGAGGTTGGCCGAGGTGCGGAGGTCGTCGGTGGACCAGTGCACGGCACCGGGCAGGCGGGCGAAGTCGGTAGCGATCTCCGCCTCGAAGAGGTCCAGCTCGTGGCGGATCGCCGCCCGCACGCCCGGGAGGCCGCCGACCCGTTCGCGGCTGATGAAGCCGAAGTGCTCGGGGTCGGCCCGGACCCGGTCCACCAGCACCTCGACGGACGGACCGATGACACCGCCCACCGACGGCTGCGCGGCGCGGACGTCGCGCAGCGTGCGCCGCAGGCTCGAGAACGACTCGTCGACGAGCGCCAGCCCGAGGTCCTCCGCGGAGGTGAAGTGCCGGTAGAAGGCGGTCGGCGCGATGCCGACCTCACGCGCCACGTGCCGCAACGACAGGGCCGACAACGAGCTCTGCTCGGTGAGCGTCAGGGCGGCGTCGAGGATGGCCCGACGGGTGCGCTCCTTGCGCTCGGTGCGCGTGGGGAGCGCGACGGGCTGGTCGTCCATGAGCCAGATCATACGCATCGGTGGACACGTGACCACCGACGCGAGGCCCTGACCTGCGCAAACACCGGACGTGCCCGTAGTCACAGCGCCAGGACGTTGACATCCGGGATGTCACATACCGACAGTTGGTGGACAGGTGTCCACCAACACCATCCATCCCGACCCGTGAAGGACACAGCCCGATGACCTCCACCGCCGCGCTCCCTCCGCTGGCCCAGCGTGTTCTCGGCTCCCGCCTGCTCGCGTCGCTCACCTCGCCGCACGGCGTCGACCACTACCTGCGCCAGATCAACCCGATGTGGGCCGCCACCGACGTCCGCGCCCGCGTCGTCGACGTGACGCGCGAGACCGACGGCGAGCACCCCGTCGCCACCCTGACCCTCGAGCCGACGAGCACGTGGCGCGGACACCGCTCCGGCCAGTACGTGCAGGTGGGCCTCGAGGTCGGCGGCCGTCGCACGACCCGCTGCTTCTCCATCTCCTCCGCCGCCTCGCTGCCCGGCGAGCGGTTCACCATCACGGTCCGCGCGCACGAGGAGGGGATCGTCTCCAAGTACCTCGTCCGCGAGGCCCAGCCCGGCCTGATCCTGCACCTCAGCCAGGCCGAGGGTGCCTTCACCGTGCACGAGAGCGCGGCGACGCCCACCAACAA
Organism: Aeromicrobium sp. EU05-FHT14F07; assembly: GCF_058790455.1. Classification (NCBI taxonomy): domain Bacteria; kingdom Bacillati; phylum Actinomycetota; class Actinomycetes; order Propionibacteriales; family Nocardioidaceae; genus Aeromicrobium; species Aeromicrobium sp. EU05-FHT14F07. The sequence goes on along the minus strand of NZ_JBYTCR010000001.1, from coordinate 213,254 downwards.
CCACCTCGTCATGATCTCCGGCGGGTCGGGCATCACGCCCGTCATGTCGCACATCCGCACGTTCCTGCGCGACGGCTACGACGGCCACGCCCAGCGCAAGATCACCTTCGTCCACTACGCCCGCTCCCCCGAGGACCAGATCTTCGCCGACGAGCTGCGCGAGATCGCCGCCGCCGACAACGGCATCACCGTGCACCTGCGCTACGGCCCGCACCTGTTCGACGCCGACGAGCTGCGGCTCATGGTCGGCGGCGACTACACCGACATGGACACCTGGGTGTGCGGCCCCGCCGGGCTCGTCGAGCTCGTGCAGGAGGCGTACGGCGACTCCCCCCGGCTGCGCGTCGAGTTCTTCAAGCCGCCGGCCTTCGCGAAGGACGACGACGCCGAGGGCACCCTCGCCTTCAACCTCGCCGGGTCCACGGCCTCGAACGACGGCTCGAGCATCCTCGAGCAGGCCGAGGCCGCCGGCCTGACGCCCGAGTTCGGCTGCCGCATGGGCATCTGCTTCTCGTGCACGTCGCGCAAGACCGAGGGCACCGTCCGCAACATCCTCACCGGCGAGACGTCGTCGCTGCCCGACGAGGACGTGCGCATCTGCGTCTCGGCCCCCGTCGGCAGCTGCGCCGTCGACCTCTGACCACCGACCTTCACGACCTCCCCATCCCGGAAGGACACGACATGACCACCATCCCGTTCGTCCCTCGCGCCAAGAAGACCAAGACCCGCGCGTCCGACCCGAAGGTCCCGAACCTGACGCCCGAGCAGCTGGAGGCGTTCGGCAACGAGATGGACGCGCTGCGCCAGCGCATCCTCGCCGACCTCGGCGAGGAGGACGTGAAGTACATCCGCGGCGTCGTCAAGCGTCAGCAGCAGCTCGAGGTCGCCGGCCGCGCCCTCTTCTACGTGCCGCCGGCCTGGCCGCTCGCCGTCGCCGCGCTCAGCCTCTCCAAGATCCTCGAGAACATGGAGATCGGCCACAACGTCATGCACGGCCAGTACGACTGGATGGGCGACCCGAACCTCAGCTCGCGTATCTACGACTGGGACAACGTGTGCCCGGGCGAGCAGTGGAAGTACAGCCACAACTACATCCACCACACGTTCACGAACATCCTCGGCAAGGACCGTGACATCGGCTACGGCATCCTGCGCATGGACGCCGACCAGAAGTGGCACCCGTACTACCTGGGCAACCCGGTGTACGCGCTCCTGCTGATGATCTTCTTCGAGTGGGGCGTCGCGATGCACGACCTCGAGGTCGAGAACATCGTCAAGGGCAAGCGCAAGATCGAGGAGAACGCGCACATGCACTCCGCGATCATGAAGAAGGTGAAGAAGCAGGCCCTGAAGGACTACCTGGTCTTCCCCGCCCTCACCGGGCCGCTCTTCCCGCTGACCCTCGCGGGCAACGCCGCCGCGAACCTCATCCGCAACGTCTGGGCGTTCAACATCATCTTCTGCGGCCACTTCCCCGCGGGCGTCGCCACGTTCACCGAGGAGGAGTGCGAGGACGAGTCGCGCGGCCACTGGTACTACCGCCAGCTGCTCGGCTCGGCCAACATCAGCGGCGGCGAGCTGCTGCACCTGATGTCGGGCAACCTGTCGCACCAGATCGAGCACCACCTCTTCCCCGACATCCCGGCCCGCCGCTACCGGGCCATCTCCGTCGAGGTCCAGGAGATCTGCGAGCGCTACGGCATCGAGTACAACACCGGACCGCTGCACAAGCAGCTGTTCAGCGTCGCCAAGAAGATCTGCCGCTTCGCCCTCCCCGACCGCAAGCCGCGCGAGGCCGCCCCGGCTCCCGCCGAGGCCGCCCCCGCCGCCGCCTGACGCACCAACCCCACGCCGCCCCCACCCCTCGCCGGGTGGGGGCGGCGTCGGCGTGTCGCGACGTCGCCTGCGGCTGCGCTGGCGCGGGTCCTCGTGGAGATAGGGCTGCGTTGGCGCGGGTTCTCGGGGAGGTGGGGCTGCGTTGGTGCGGCTTTGACTCGTCCTGCGCTCCGAAAGGGCCTCGACCGGGCGGCTGGGCGGGAGCCGGCTTCGGGTCTCGGGCTGTGGCCCGCGGGGGACGCAAGATTCTGCGTTCGTGCGCTGGCACTCGAAGGATGCTGCGTTTGCTACGGGATCCCGTCGTGAACGCAGAAGCGTTCCGATCTCAACGCGCGAAGGCAGAATCTTGGCTGCCCTTTGCGTTGGGGAGACGAAGGATTCTTCCTTCTCGTGGACCGTTCCACGAGAAGGAAGAATCCTTCACGCCCTCCGCCGCTCAGCGGTGGATCTGCCACCTGAACAGCGCCCGTACGGTGGCAGATCCACCGCCGGACCGCGCAAACGCAAAATCTTGGGCCAATCGCGCACGAAGGGAGAATCTTGGGTGCAACGCGGGCCACAGCCCGAGAACCCCGACCAGCGCGCCCGCCAGCCGCCCGGTCGAGGCCCTTTCGGAGACCACCTCCACGAGAAGCCGAGGCAGCGCAGCCCCACCCGAGGGAGAAGCCGCGCCAACGCACCCCCACCCGACCACGAGACCGCAGCAGCGCAGCCCCACCCAACGGAGAAGCCCCCGCCCCGCAGACCGAGCGCGTGCCCTGTGGACGAGCGCTGGGCCACCCCGAGCCGGGTGAGGACCCTGGGGGGATGAGTCCTCTCGACCGCTCGCTCTCCTCCATGGCTGCCCTCACCGCCGCGTGGCGGTTCGTCGACGGCGGGCACGGGTACTCGGCCCCGCAGCTGTTCGTGCTCGTGCTCGACCGTCGGGGGCGGGTCACCGGCGACGTGATCCAGCTGTACGACGAGCAGTACGCGGAGGCACCCGACGAGGAGCTGCTCGGCCTGCTCGTCGAGCGGCTCGTCGAGACCGTCGAGGAGCAGGCGCCCGGGGGCGGGGTGGCGGTCATGAAGGCCCGCCCGGGGCGCTCGACCGTCATGACCGCGGCCGACCTGCGTTGGTGCCGGGCCCTGCACCGTCAGCTGCGGATCGCGCCGTTCGCGAGCCGTCCGCTGTTCTTCGCCACCGACGCCGGACCTCGCGTCGTCGCGCCCGACGAGCTGATCGGCTGACCCTGGACGGGCGACCGCGGCCGACCGAGCACGGCTAGGCGCGGGCGGCGAGCACCTCACGACCGCGCTCGGACTCCGGGAAGCGCGCCACCATCGCGCGCAGCTCCTCGGCGCCGACGTTCGCGCCGAACGGCTCCGTCCCCGGCTCGAGCCGCACGCCGTCGGCGAGGGACCCGACGACGACCGGCTCGAACCCGAGCTCGTCGACGAGCCGCGACACCACGGCCACGGCGTCGCCGTCGTCACCCGCGACGGCGATCGCCCGCCGGTCCGCCGAGCCCGACGGCTGGGCACCGTCCTCGAGGTCGTGGTAGCCCATGTGGTTGAACGCCTTCACGACCCGCGCGCCGGGCAGGAACGCCTGCACGACCTCGCTGGTCGACGTCCGCGGGTCGGTCAGGTCGTCCCGGACGCCGTCGACCTCCCACCAGTAGTTCATCGCGTCGACGACGACCTTGCCCGCCAGCGCGTCGACCGGGACGGTGCGGTGCTTGCCGAGGGGCAGGGCCAGCACGACGACGTCGGCGCGGCGGGCGGCGTCCTCGGCCACCGTCGACGTCGCACCGGGTGCGAGCACGTCGACCGTGAGCTCGATGTCCTCCGCGGGCCCCGACCCCGCCACGAGCACCTCGTGACCCGCCGCCACGGCGAGCCGGGCGAGGACGGTGCCGACCTTGCCGGCACCGAGGATGCCGACGGTGGTCATGCCTGCGCCGTCCCGGCCGCGACCGTCGTGTCGGCCGCGAGCAGCTCGCGCACCCGCGGGATCACCTCGGTGCCGTACAGCTCGACCGAGCGCAGACGGTCCGCGGCGGGCGTGGAGCCGGTCGTGTAGATCATGTCGAACCGGCCGACGCCGAGCGTGCGGATGGCGGCGGCCATCTTCTGCGCGACCGTCTCGGGCGACCCGAGGTAGAGCGACCCGTGCTCGATCTCGCGCTCGTAGTCGCGCGGGGTGACCGGAGGCCAGCCACGGTCCCGGCCGATCCGGTCGCGCGAGGCCTTGAAGTGCGGCCAGGCGATGCGCGCGGCGGCCTCGTCGGTGTCCGCGACGAACCCGGGCGAGTGCATGCCGACCGGGTGCGCGGTCGTGCCGAACTTCTCCGCGGCCCGGCCGTACAGCTCCAGGTACGGCGCGAAGCGATCGGGCGAGCCGCCGATGATCGCGATCATGAGGGGCAGGCCGTAGTGCGCGGCGCGGACGACCGACTGCGGCGAGCCGCCGACGCCGACCCACGTGTCGAGGTGCCCGGAGTCCGTCTTCGGGAACACGTCGGCATCCTGCAGCGGGGCACGGGTGGTGCCCGACCAGGTCACCGGCTTCTCCTTGAGCAGCTCGGTGAAGAGCTGGATCTTCTCCTCGAAGAGCACGTCGTAGTCGGCGAGGTCGAAGCCGAACAGCGGGAACGACTCGGTGAACGAGCCGCGACCGAGGATCACCTGGGCCCGGCCGTTCGACAGCGCGTCGAGCGTCGCGAAGCGCTGGAACACGCGCACCGGGTCGTCGGACGACAGCACGGTCACGCCCGACGCGAGCCGGATGCGCTCCGTGCGCGACGCGATGCCGGCCAGCACCGTCTCGGGGCTGGAGATCGCGAAGTCGTCGCGGTGGTGCTCGCCGAGCGCCATGACGTCGACGCCGACCTGGTCGGCGAGCACGGCCTCCTCGACGACCTGGCGGATGGCGTCCGCGTGCGACAGCAGCTGCCCGTCGGGTCCGAGGGGGATGTCGCCGAACGTGTCGAGCCCGAACTGCACGGCGGGGGTCGTCGTGGTGTCGTCGGTCTGCGTGGTCATGCTGGTCACCTTCCGCTGTGGTCTCTCGACCAAAGTAGTTCAAGATTCATCTACTTCAAGCACCGGCCCTCCCCCACTATTCCGCGTGCTCCCCTCTCCGGCGATCAACGCCTGCAGGATGGCGCGGGAGCGCGTACGGTTCAGCCACCGACGGTCGTGGAGAGCGAGGGGGTCTGACGGTGACGGTGCACGAGGTGGAGCGACCCGCGTACGGGCGCCACCGGGCCGAGACGTCGGGCGGCGAACGCCGGATCGTCCTGCGCCGGCCTGGCACGTGCAACCTCTGCGCGAGCACGCTCGCTCCGCGCACGACCGCCGTCGCCGACCCGGACCACGGGACGGTCCGATGCCTCGACTGCGAGGGGGGCGCAGCCCTGGCAGCCTCGGCTCGGCACCGTCGGTGCGCGGACGACGAAGGCACGCCGGTGGGCTCCCCCGAGACGTCCGCCGACCTGCGACGCCGGCTCGACCAGCTGCGCGACCACGACGTGCGGCTGCTCCACGGGCGCCGCGTCCCCGGTTCGTCCGCCACCCTCGACCACGTCGTCGTCACGACCGGTGGCGTCTGGGTGGTCGCCGAGTCCGACCTCCGGGGCGAGCTGCGCGTCGTCGTCGAGGGCGGACGGCTGCGCCCCCGCACCGAGCGTCTCGTCGTGGGTCGGCGCACCGTCACGCGGCCGGTCGACACAGTGCTGAAGCAGGCAGCCGCCGTGCGCGACGTGGTGGGCCCCGACGTCCCGGTGCACCCGGTCCTGTGCGTCCTCGACGACGGCCCGGCCACCGACGGCGTCACCACCCGCGGTGTCGCGGTGGTGCGCCCCGCCGAGCTGGAGGCCCTGGTGCTGCGCTCCGGTGACGCCGGGGTCGACGTGCCCGCCGTGCGCCAGCGCCTCGCCGTCGTGTTCCGCGTCGTCTGATCCGCCGTCGTCAGGGCCGGCGCACTTCTGAGGGTCTCCTCGGTCACACAGCCCCGGTCCGACCTGCGGGCGGCCAGGAGCCGGGCGACGCTTGAGGCATGATCACCTCGCGACTCCCGAGGTCCGCATCCGTCTGGCGACCGCTGCTCGTGCCGATGGTCATGCTGCTCACCTGGGACGTCGGGGTGACCGTGGCGTTCCAGCTCGAGTGGTTCGAGTTCCCCGGCATCACGATCCAGTACACGCTGTACGGCACGGCCATCGCCCTGTTCCTCGGCTTCATGGTCAACGCGGGCTACGCCCGGTGGTGGGAGGCGCGCACCCTCTGGGGGAGCATCGTCAACCACTCCCGGAACGTGGCGCGGGAGGCGACCACCCTGCTCGACCCGACCGTCGCGAACGCACGCCGCGAGCTCGGCCCCGACATGGTGCGCACCCAGATCGCCTACGTGCACAGCCTGCGGACGTCGTTGCGCCAGCAGGACCCGCCGCCGGAGATCGACCGCTACCTCCCGCGCGACGCCGCCGTCCGGGTGAAGAACGCCAGCAGCGGTCCCACGGCCACGCTCACGCACCTCGGCCGGCTGCTGTCCGAGGCGCACCGGCGGGGCATGATCGACGACATCGCGCGCGTGCAGGTGGAGTCGACGCTCAGCGTCCTGACGGACGCGCAGGGCGGTCTCGAGCGGATCAAGAAGACGCCGCTGCCCGTGCAGTACCGGCTGCTGCCCTCGTTCTTCGCCCGCACGTTCTGCGTCATCCTGCCGTTCGCGGTCTACCAGGACCTGCAGTGGTGGACACCGATCGGCTCGGGCTTGATCGGCATGATGTTCCTGCTCGCGGTCCAGGTCGGCAAGGACCTCGCGGACCCGTTCTCCGACGACGTGCACGACGTCCCGATGACGGCGATCAGCCGCACGATCGAGATCGACCTGCTCGAGATGATCGGTGCGGACGCTCCCGGCCCGGTGACGCCGGTCGGGCAGGTGCTGTGGTGACCGTCGACCGCGCGGGGAGTGCCGTTGATGCGCCCGACGCTCAGCCGCTGCGCCCTCGCAACGCAAGCGCCAGCGCCGCCGCGACGACTGCCACCCCGGCCACGGCCGCGGCGACGAGCACCGGAGTCGTGCCGTCGGCGCGACCCGTGACCGCGATGCCGAGCATCGCCCACGCCCCGGCGGCTGCGTAGGCCACGACGCCGCCCGTGCGGACCAGCACCGCGAGCAGCGTCACCGCCGCCACGGCGAGCACGCCGACCTGCCAGCCGACCGACTGCGCCGAGACCACGTCGAGGTCGACGAGCGCGGTCGACAGGTTGAGGAAGAACGCCGCGGTGACCCAGCCCGCGAACAGACCGACCGACGTGCGTGTCAGCACCGCGAACCAGCCGGGCTCGAACGAGGAACCCCTCGTGGTCAGCCCCACGGTGAGCACGGCGTCGATCGCCGCCACCAGCATGAGGAGCAGCGCCAGCGCGGTCGCGAGGCTGCTGTCGAGGGCGGCCAGCAGGATCCACAGCGTGCCGCCGAGGTAGAGGACGACCAGGTCGACCTGGAGACGCCGCGGCACCGCACCCGACCCACGGACCAGCGTGGCCGCGGCCTGGGCGATCGCCAACGTGTAGATGACGCCCCAGATCGAGAACGCCCAGCCGACGGGCGTGATCAGCAGGTCCGGCCCCGAGCCCTGGGCGGGCGACGCGCCGGGACCACTGATCGTGACGACGGGGGCGACCACCTCCAGCACCGAGGCCACGAGCACCGCCCACGCGAGTCCCTGCGTGCCGGTCCGGGCCGCTGCGTGCGTGCTGCGCGTCGTGGTCGTCATGCCTCGAACGTACCGACGATCGGCGGGTCCGGCCCGACGAGACGGGTGGATCATCGACCCTGGTCCGACGGCCGCTCCTGCCCATGGAACATGCCGACCGCGACGCGGAGGGCGACGGTGACGCCGGCGAACCCGAGCAGGCCGCCGAGCAGGTCGAAGAGCGAGAGACGCGGGGTGAGGTCGGGTCCTCCACCGACCAGCACCAGCACGACGGCGAGCACGCTGGCTGCGACACCGAACGCCGCGACGAAGGCCCCGTTGAGCTGGTCCCGTAGCCAGGTGCGGTCCTGGGTGTGGCCCAGTGTCCTCGTTCGGACGGTGAACGTGCCGTCGCTGAGCGCCCGGCTCACGTGCTCGACCCGGCCTGGGAGACGGCGCGCCACCGCCGCCAGCACGCCCGCCTGCCCCGCAGCCTGTGTGCCGACTCGGCGCGGCGACGTCAACCTGCGCACGACGGACGGCAGCTGCTCGCGGGCGGACGCGAGCAGGCTGCGTCGCGGGTCGAGCAGCGTGACGACGCGCTCGGCGGACGTCAGGGTGCGGAACGCGCCGGCCACGTCGCCCGGCACGCCGATGCCGTGACGACGCATGACGCCGAACAGTCGGGTGAACGTGTCGGCGTCGAGCACCGACCGAAGCTGCAGTGCCGCGATCTCCCGGCCGAGCTCGCGCCGCAGCGCCAGCACGTCGGTGTCGGTCGGGACGTCGAAGGCCAGCACGAGCGCATCGACGGCCGTCACCGCGTCGTCACCGAGGACGCCGAGCAGGAGCAGGGCCAGGAGGTGCCTCGTCTCGCTGTCCAGCAGACCCACCGCGCCGAAGTCGAGCACGCCGAGGCGGCCGTCGTCGGTGAGGAGCACGTTGCCCGGGTGCAGGTCGGCGTGGAACACGCCGGTGACGAAGATCGTGTCAAGGAGGGCAGCCACGAGCGTGTCGGCCAGCTCCTGACGTCGCTCCGCCGACAGACCGGCGACGACGTCGGGGCCGCCCGACAGCGGTCGCCCGACTAGACGCTCCATGACCAGCAGGCGCCGGGTGCTCAGACTCGTGTCGATCGCCGGGACCACCAGGTCGGGCCACTCCGTGAGCGCTGCACGTCCGGCCAGCGTGTTCGCGGCCTCGACGCGGTAGTCGAGCTCCTCCCGCAGCGACTGCCCGAGGCCGTCGGCCAGGCGCACGACCGACATCTCGCGCGCCCACGGCCACTGCCGCTCGGCGCGGCGAGCCAGCCGTCCGAGGATGTCGACGTCGACCAGCACCTGCCGCTGCGCGTCGTGCCGCTGGACCTTGACCACCACATCCCGTCCGTCGACGGTGGTCGCTGCATGGACCTGCGCGAGCGACGCAGCCGCGAGAGGCGTCGTCTCGAAGGAGGCGAAGACCTCCCCGGGCGGGGCTCCGAGCTCGGCGACGACCGTCGCGCAGAGGTCCTCGGCCGACTCCGGCTCGGCATCGGACTGCAGCGTCGCCAGCGCTCGGGTGGTCTCCTCCGGCAGCAGGTCCTCCCGGGTGGCGAGGATCTGCCCCACCTTGACGAAGGTGACGCCGGACCGCTGCAGCACCGTCGCCAGCGTGGGGCCGAAGGTGCTCGACCCCGGACCCCGACGCAGTGTGACGAGGGCCCCCGACGTCACGACGACCGTGCCGAGCTGCGCGTACCGTCGCCCGCGACGCACGGCGTCGCGCAGCGCCAGCGCGGCACGGCGCGGACCGGGCACCGACCCGGTCGGCACCAGCACCTCCAGCACGAGCACCACGGCGAGGCAGGCGGCGAAGACCCACAGCGCGGCGACGCAGAAGAAGACGACGCCGACGGCCACGGGGGCGGTCAGACCCTCCTCAGCGGACCCCAGGTCGGCGCGCTCGGCGAGCGCCGAGGTGACCGGAACCCCGACCACGAGCGCCATGAGGGACACGAGGACGGTGCGGAGGCTACCGACGCGCGCCCCGAGCACTCGGCGGATCACCACGGCGAGCCCGACCGCGAGCAGGACCACGACCATGGTCGAGAGCACCCAACCCAGCACCGCCATGCCGGAAGGCTAGCGCACCGGCGACCTCGTACGGCCGACGTCGACGGTGGGCCATCCGGACGTCCCGGCAGGGGGCCGGTCGGGCGCCGGTGCGGCCCGGTGGATCGGCCCCTCGGTGTCCCCCAGCCCGCGGCCGGTCCCGCCACGACGGACGGCGACGACCTCGGCGAGGATGCTGATCGCCGTCTCCTCCGGCGTGCGCGCGCCCAGGTCCAGGCCGAGCGGCGAGTGCAGGCGGTCGAGCTCCCCGGGCGTGAGCCCTGCCGCGCGGAGCTGCTCGAGCCGTTCCCGGTGGGTGCGCCGCGAGCCCATCGCCCCGACGTACGCGATCGGGAGCCGCAGGGCACGGGTCAGCGTGGGGACGTCGAAGCGGGCGTCGTGGGTGAGCACGCACACCACGGTCCTGGCGTCGAAGCGACCTGCAGCGACCTCGGCGTCGAGGTAGCGGTGCGGCCAGTCGACGACCACGCGGTGGGCGTCGGGGAAGCGGTCGCTGGTCGTGAACGCGGGCCGGGCGTCGCACACGGTGACGTCGTAGCCGAGGAAGCGTCCTGCTCCGGCCAGGGCCCGCGCGAAGTCGACCGCGCCGAGCACCACGAGGCGCGGTGGCGGCGTCCACGTCTGCACGAACGCCCGCACTCCGGACGCCAGCGGCGAGCCGTCGGGGCCGCAGTGCACGTCGCCCGTGGCACCACTGGCCAGCATGGCGAGGGCGCGTTCCTCGAGCGTCCGACGCAGCCCCGTCGCGCCGCTCGTGGACGGGGCGTCGACGACCAGCCGCTCCCCCACGCGCCGTGGGTCCGGGTGCTCCAGGACGGTCACGACCGCCACGGCGTCCCCGCGGGCGACCCGCGCCGCCACGTCGGCCAGCCCGTCGTCGGGCCCGACGCGCTGGACGAGCACCTCGATGCGTCCACCGCAGGTCAGCCCGACGTCGAACAGGTCGTCCGCCGCGAACCCGAACGTGCGCAGGGTCGGCTCGCCCGACGTGAGCGTGGCCTCGGCGAGGTCGACCACGGCCGCCTCCACGCACCCGCCCGACACCGACCCGGCGATGCGGCCGTCCGCCGCGACCACCATGGCCGCACCCGCCTGCCGAGGCGCGGAGCCCGACGTGCCGACGACCGTGGCCAGCGCCACGGGTGAGTCCTGCACCCAGCGAGCGGCGCTCGCGAGCGCGTCGTCGGCGACCGTCACCGGCGCATCAGCCTCTCGCCGGTCCGGACCGCCTCGCGGATGCGCGTGTAGGTGCCGCAGCGACAGACGTTGCGGATCGCGTCGAGGTCGGCGTCGGTGATGGCCCGACCCTCGCGCTGCACCCGCTTGACGAGCGCCACCGCAGTCATGATCTGGCCGGGCTGGCAGTAGCCGCACTGCGCGACGTCGTGCTCGAGCCAGGCCTCCTGCATCGGGTGGAGGTCGTCACCGGGCACGGTGTCCGCGAGGCCCTCGATCGTCGTGACCTTGTCACTGGGCCGGATCTTCTCGACCGGCACCGCGCACGGGTTGAACGCCTTCCCGTTCAGGTGCGACGTGCAGGCCTTGCAGACGTTGATGCCGCAGCCGTACTTCGGGCCGGTCACGCCGAGGACGTCGCGCAGCACCCACAGCAGGCGCACGCCCCTCTCGACGTCGACGGTGACCTTCTCGCCGTTGAGCTGGAAGCTGTATCGGGGCATGTCGGGCTCCTCAGGAGACGAAGGTCAGGCCGTTGGTGGGCGAGGCGGGCACGGGCGGGACGAAGGACTTGGGCGTGAAGTGCAGGGGTTGGCGGAAGTTGACGGGGAACTCGGTCGGCATGGTGCCGGTGGCGCGCGCGTAGGCGCAGGCCACCGCGGCGGCGGACGCGGCGACGCCGGCCTCGCCGATGCCACCCGGCTCGGTGCTCTCGGACTCCATCACCTCGCACCGGAACTCCAGCGGCGTGTTCCACTGCCGGGTGTACGCCGAGTTGTCCCAGCTCGCCTCGAGGAAGTGACCGTCGACGAGGTGGTTGCTGTAGGTGAGCACCTGCGACATCCCGTCGCTGAAGCCCCCCATCATCTGCGCCTCGATGCCGAGCGGGTTGATGGCGAGACCGCAGTCGACGACCACGGTCGCCCGAAGCACGCGTGGTCCGGTGACGGCGTCGCGGACCTTGCGGTTCACGGTGGCCGGACGGCAGTCGAGCTCGACCACCACCGCCGTCGCACCCTTGTACTCCTTGTGGATCGCGATGCCCTGGGCCACGCCCTTCGGCAGCGTCCGGCCCCACTCGCCGAGCTCGGCGGCGCGGTCGAGCACCCGGCGGACGACGCCGCTCTTGGTGAACGTCCTGCGGAACTCGACCGGGTCGGTCCTGAAGCGGGCGGCGAGCTGGTCGACGACCAACTCGTTCGCGACCCGGACGTCGGGTGAGTAGATGTTGCGCACCGAGCTGGTGTTGAACCTGCTCTGGTCGTAGTTCGACTCGTTGAGCAGCTGGGTCACGACGCCGAAGTTGTAGGGCAGCTCCTGCGTCAGCAGGAACACGGTCTCGGAGAAGCCGAGGTTCCCCAGCCCCGACGGCAGCGACGCGACCTCGGCGGTGATGCGCTCGCCCAGGCCGTGGGTGAAGTCGCACGAGACCGACGTGTGCCGCTGCTCGAAGGTCGCGACCGTGTCACCGACGACCGTGGCACGGATGCGCGACGTCGCCATCGGGTGCACGCGACCCTGGCGCGGCTCGTCCGCCCGGTGCCACATGAGCTTGACGGGGACGCCGAAGGCCTTCGAGATCTGAGCCGCCTCGATGGCGCCGTCGCTGAAGAGCTTGCGACCGAAGGAGCCGCCACCGGTGACGACGTTCACCTCGACCTTCGACTGCGGCAGGCCGAGCAGCTTGGCGATCTTCGACTGTGCGTCGATGGGCGACTTCAGACCGCTCCAGATCCGCGCGGAACCCTGGCGCACGTCGGCGACCGCGCAGTTGGGCTCGAGAGCCGAGCCACTGCGGAAGTGGAAGGTGAACGATCCCTCGACGGTGGTCGCGCCCAGCGCGGGCACGGCCAGCGGCAGCTCGGCAGCCTTCAGCTCGCGGGCGACGTCGTCGGCCTTCTTGCCGGGGACCGTGCCCTCGGACCATTGGACGTCGAGCGCGCGGACCGCGTCGATGCACTGGCCGAACGTCCGGGCGCGGACGGCGACGCCGGTGGGCACGACGCCCACGTGCGTCACGCCCGGCATCTTCCTGACCTTCGCGGCGTTGCGGACCTTCACGGGCTTGCCGTTCAGGGCGGGCGCGCGGCACACCATGGTCGGGAGCGCGTTCCTGACCTTGAGGTCCATCGCGAAGGTCTTGCGACCAGTCACCGCGTCGAGCGCGTCGAGCCGACGCTGCGGCGTCCCCACGACCGTGCGCTCGCGGGACTCGTCGAGGGTCACCTTCACCTCGCGCGTGCGTGACGTGTCGACCTTCTGCGCGGCCTGCCCGTACGTGACGGACGAGCCCAGCGAGTCGAGGATCGTGCCGCCCTTCGTCGTCAGGCTGGTCACCTGGGCACCCAGCATGATCGCCGCGGCCTCGAGCAGCGACTGCCGGGCGACGGCGGCAGCCACGCGGATCGGCGTGTAGGTGGAGATGGTGGTGTTCGAGCCGCCGGTGAGCTGGTTGAAGAGCAGCTCAGGTCGCGCCGGGGCGAGCGTCACGTGCACGCGGTCCAGCGGGAGGTCGAGCTCCTCGGCGAGGATCATGGCCGTCGACGTCGTGATGCCCTGGCCCACCTCCATGCGCGGGAGCGCGAAGTGGGCGTCGCCCTGGCGGTCGATGCGGACGGCGACGAGGTTCGACGTCGGGAGCGCGCACTGCGTCAGGAAGTCGTTGAGGTCGTAGGCCTCCGGGATCTGCGGGACGGACGGCAGCACGACGGCGGCCGACGCGGGCGAGCCGCCGAGGCCGAGGTCGGCTGCGACGAGCAGACCCGCACCGCCGATCACGTAGCCGAGGAACGTCCGGCGGGTGGGAGCAGGGGCGGGCAGGGCGGGGTCGAGTGGGATGGGCACTGCAGCACACTTTCGTCGGGCTGAGGGGATGGACGAAGTGGGGGATGCGCAGCACTGTGTCACGGGTCACGCCGTAGTGCAGACGAACTAGTCCGGTCGGACCATCCTCAGGCGCCGTCGAGCGGCGTGTCGCGGTCCTCTCCGGACGCGAGGTCGTCGCACGCGACTGCGGTGGCGGACGCCGCGGTCAGGTACGCATGTGCGCCTCGGTCGCCCGTCAGCGTCTCCGCACATGCGGACCAGTGGTCACGCCCCATCAGCACGGGGTGACCGGGGCGGGAAGAAAATTCTGCGCGGGCGAGCGCATCGGGTCCCGAGCCGCGTGCCGCGACCCGGGCGACGACGTCGGCTCCGACGTCGGGCAGGTCGACGAGGTGGATCATCACGGCGTCGGCCGACGTCGCGGCGACGGCCCGCAGCCCGGCACGCAGCGACGCCGACATGCCCTCGGCCCAGTCGTCAGCGACGACCACCCGCGCCTCGGGCGGGACGAGGGCGCGTGCCGTGTCGGCGTCCGCGCCCAGCACCACGTGGACGGGGTCGCACCCGCCCTCGCGCAGCACCCGCACGGCGCGCGCGACCCACGGCTCGCCGTCGGCGCCGACCACGGTGGCCTTCGGTCGTCCGAGGCGTCGTCCGGCCCCGGCCGCGAGCACCAGTCCGTGCAGCTCACCCACGCGCGCCTCCTCGCCTCCCCCTGAGTGTGACGTTCGCGGGGCCAGGACGCTCAGTCCACCCCGCGAACGTCACGCTCAGCGGGGGCGGGGGTCGCCGGTGGGGGCCTCGTCGAGGTGGCCTCCGGGCACCGGGTGGGTGCGCTCGAGCGCGGCACCCTCGACGTCCATGTCGGGCAGGATCCCGTCGAGCCAGCGCGGCATCCACCACGCCGACTCCCCCAGCAGGTGCATGACCGCCGGGACGAGCAGGATCCGCACGACGAACGCGTCGACCAGCACCCCGAACGCCAGCCCGAAGCCGACGGACTTGATCATCCCGGAGTCGGCGAAGATGAAGCCGGCGAAGACGGACACCATGATGAGCGCCGCCGCGATCACGACCGACCGGCCCGCGTGGAACCCTCGCTGGACCGCCACCCGTGCCGGTGCCCCGTGCGCGTGCGCCTCGCGCATCCCGGACACGAGGAACAGCTGGTAGTCCATCGCGAGCCCGAACAGCACGCCGATGAGGATGACCGGCAGGAAGCTCAGCACCGGACCGGGGTCGTGCACGCCGAACACCGAGCCGATCCAGCCCCACTGGAAGATCGCGGTGAGTCCGCCGAACGTCGCGAGCAGCGACAGCACGAAGCCCAGCGTCGCGGTGAGCGGCACCAGGATCGACCGGAACACCAGCACGAGGATCAGCAGCGACAGCCCCACGACGACCGCGAGGTAGACCGGCAGCGCGTCGGCGAGCTGCGCACTCACGTCGATGTTCCCCGACGTCGCGCCGGCGACACCGAACGACGCCACGCCGTCGGCGCGCAGGTCGCGCACGTCGCGCACGAGCTGCTCGGTCGCCTCGTCGGACGGTCCGGTCTTCGGCACCACCTGGAACGCGAGCAGCATCTTGTCCTCGGACGCACCGACGGGTGCCACCGCGGTGACGTCGCCCTGGTCGCGCAGCAGCTCTCCGAGACGCAGCTGCTCCGACGTCAGCGTGGCGTCGGTGACCGGGTCGTCGAGCGTCGCGACGACCAGCAGCGGGCCGTTGGCGCCGGGACCGAACGCCCGCTCGACGGTGCTGTACGACTGGTACACGACCGAGTCCTCGGGCTCGGACGTGGCCGAGTTGAGGCCGAGCCGCATCGAGAGCGCGGGGATCGCCACGACGAGCAGCACGACGACCGTGAGCACGACGGTGACCCACGCGCGGGCGGTGCTCATCGGGTGGTCGGCCGGCAGGTGCGCGCCCTCGGGCTGCGGTGCCTGGCCGCGTTCCTTGCGGGTCAGGGCCCGGCGTCCGAGCAGACCGAGCATCGCGGGCGTCAGCGTGATGGCGACGAGGATCGCGACGAACACGCAGATCGCGCCGACCGTGCCCATGACGCCGAGGAACCCGATCCCGACGACGTTGAGCGCGAGGAGGGCGATCAGCACGGTGCTGCCGGCGAACACGACCGCGTTGCCCGACGTCCCGTTGGCGAGGCCGATCGACTCGTGCACGTCCATGCCGCGCGCGAGCTGCTTGCGGTGGCGGTTGATGATGAAGAGCGAGTAGTCGATGCCGACCGCCAGGCCGAGCATCACGCCCAGGGCCGGGCTGACCGACAGCATCTCGACGACCCCGGACAGCGAGAGGCTGGTCAGGACGCCGACACCGACGCCGAGCAGCGCGTTCAGCAGCGGCAGGCCCGCGGTCACGAACGTCCCGAGCATCACCACGAGGACGATGGCGGCCACGACGAGGCCGACGGCCTCGCCCGGTCCGAACACGTTCGGGATCTCCTGGGAGATCTCGGCCGAGGGCAGCACCTCGACGCCGTCGACCGGGTCGTCGGTGAGCGCGTCCAGCACGTCCTCGCGGACCTCCGGCGTCACCTCGACGAGCTCGTCCTTGAACTGCACCTGCGCAAGAGCGGTGGTCCCGTCCTCGGAGACCTGCCGCAGACCCTCGCTGAGCTTCAGCAGCGCCGCGCCGTCGTCGAGTGTGCGCCCCTGGGCCTTGAGCTGCTCGCGACCCTGCGCGAGCTTCTCCTCCTGGGCGGCGAGCTGCTGGCGCTGCGCCTGCGGCACCGACGGCGCGGCCTCGAGCTGCTGCCGTGCCACGGTGAGCTGCCGCTCGCCCGCCTCGAGGCGGTCACGTCCCTGCTCGAGCTGACGTCGGCCGTCCTCCAGCTTCTGGACCTGCGCGCCGACCTGCTGCTCGACGGCGAACGGGTCGACCGTACCGGTGACGCCGTCGACCTGGTCGACCTTCTTGAGCACCGCCGCGATCCCGGCGCGCTGGGCGTCGGTGAGCGGCTCGCCGTCCTTGCTGCGGAAGATGACCGTGGCGCTGCCGCCGCTCGCGTCGGGGAACCGGTCTGCGAGCTGGTCGGCGACCCGCTGCGTGGGGGTGTCCGGGATGGTGACGGTCGTCGTCAGCGCACCGCCGAAGAGGGCGAAGGCGCCGCCGGCGAGGGCGAGCACCGCCACCCAGGCGGCCAGCACGGTCCAGGCGCGGCGGGCCGCGAAGCGACCGAGTCGGTAGAGCAACGATGCCATGGTGGTCTCTCTCGGGTCTCGAGCGGACGGGTGGTCAGGTCCCGGCGTGGCGGTAGCCACGGCCGAGCTGGTCGGTCATGCGGGCGACGAGCGTCGTCCACAGCGCACGGGAGGCGTCGTCGACGACACCCCGGGTCTCCTCGCACCAGCGCTGGGCGACGAAGGCCGTCCCGTTCATCAGCGAGGTGACGAGCAGCGCGCGGCCGAAGGTGTCCGTCGTGTCCTCCGGCTCGCGCGCGGTGGCGAGGAGCAGGTCGCGCAGCCGGTGGAAGGCGTCGTCGATGACGTGGCCGTAGCGGCGCGGCAGCGTGTCGTCGACGCTGAGCACCGTCCACAGGAACGACATCTGCGGCGTCAGGTCGGTCTGCTCGAAGACCGCGGACATGCGGGCGAAGGTGCCGTCCAGGGTGTCGTCACCCTCGACCCGTCGCGCCGCCGACTCCAGGGCGTCGACGGCCTCGCCGATGCTGCGCGCCAGCACCTCCGTGACGACCTCGTCGAGCGTCGCGAAGTGGTTGAACACGGTCCGGCGCGACACTCCGGCTCGCTGCGCCAGCTCCTCGGTGCTGAGCTGCACCGAGCGCGTCTCGGCCACCAGGTCGGCGGCAGCGGCGAGGATCGCCTCGCGGTGCTGCTCGCCGCGCTGCTGGCGGCGGTCGGCGTTCTGGGTCACTCTTCCAGACTAGGCAGGTCGTTGCACTGAGTGCATCTTCTGTCGATGTCGCCGTGGTCACACCATGAGGGCGATCCCAGGACCTCCAGCTACGCGGCCTCGGCAGTCTCAGCGGGCTCAGCGGGCTCAGCGGGCTCCGAGGGCTCGGGGGCCTGCGCGGCGCGCGCCCGTGACCGTCGCATGCGCAGCAGCTCGATGCCGAGCGGGACCACCGAGAGCCCGGCGAAGCCGATCGTGATGACCTCCACGTGGTGCGCGACCAGCGGGATGCCGCCGAACAGCGCACCGAGCGCGACCATGCCGCTCCCCCACAGCACCGCGCCCACGACGTTGTAGACCGTGAAGCGACCGCGGGGCATCCGCGCCACGCCGGCCACCGTCGGCGTGAAGGTGCGGATGATGGGGATGAAGCGTCCGATGATGACCGCCGCGTTACCGCGGCGCTCGAAGAAGTCGTGCGCGCGGTCGACGTACTCGGGTCGCAGGAACCGGGAGGTCTCCCGGCGGAAGACGGCGGGCCCGTACCGGCGACCGATCAGGTACCCGAGCTGGTCGCCGGCCGCCGCGGCGAGCACGACGCCGGTCATGACCAGCCAGATCGGCACACCGATGACGTGCGAGGTCACGAGCG
This sequence comes from Aeromicrobium sp. EU05-FHT14F07, assembly GCF_058790455.1. NCBI lineage: Bacteria > Bacillati > Actinomycetota > Actinomycetes > Propionibacteriales > Nocardioidaceae > Aeromicrobium > Aeromicrobium sp. EU05-FHT14F07. The sequence continues at coordinate 195,084 of NZ_JBYTCR010000001.1, read as the reverse complement.
CGCCGGACAGGAACAGCAGCGAGTCCCCCGGCAGCACGAACCCGAGCAGCAGCCCCGTCTCGGCGAAGACGACGAGCATGACGACAAGCACCGCGGCCGGCCCGAGGGTCAGCAGGAGGGGCGTGAAGACGGCGGTCATGAGGCGATCGTCCCCGGCTCCACCTGACTGCCACCTGACTGCTCGCGGCGGTCAGGACCACCGACGCCCGCCCTGGGCCGGGTGTCCTCGCGGAACACCAGCAGCCGGTAGGTCCAGAACCTGAAGACGGTCCCGAGCAGCAGGCCGACGCCGTTGGCGCTCACGTTGTCGGCCAGCCGCGACGTGAGGTGCAGGAGGTCGTGCGAGACCAGGAGGCAGACGACCGAGAACCCCAGGCCGACGACGTTCAGCAGCACGAACCAGGCCACCTCACGGCGTCCCCATCGCCGCCCCGACCACGTCAGGGCCGCGTTGCCGGCGAAGGTGATGATCATCGCGATGCCGACGGCGAGCACCCGGGCGACGCTCGGGTCCCACGACCGGAACGGCGGCAGCACGAGCAGCTCATTGAACGCGACGACGTCGACGACGTACCCGGAGCCGCCGACCACGAGGAAGGTCAGCACCTCACGCGTCAGCAGCCGTCGCAGCAGGGTCATGCGGCGCCGACCTCGACCCGACGTCGGGGTGCCAGGGCGGCGCGCAGCTCCTCGCGACGCCAGACGAGCGGGAGCCGCAGCGCCTCGAGCGCGATCCGCGTCGACATCTTCGACGCCCCGGCCGTGCGCTCGGTGAAGACGATGGGCAGCTCACGGACCCGCAGGCCGAGGCGCTCCGCACGCCACGTGTTCTCGACCTGGAAGCTGTAGCCCTGCGACCGCGACGTCAGCGCTCCGACCGCGACGAGCGCCTCGGCCCGGAAGGCCTTGAAGCCGGCCGTGCAGTCGTGGACGTGCAGGCCGAGCACGGCACGCACGTAGACGTTGCCCGCCCGCGACAGCAGACGCCGCCGCCAGGGCCACCCGCGCGACCCGCCGCCCTGCACGTAGCGGGACCCGACGGCCACGTCGACGTCGCGCAGGGCGTCGAGCAGCGCCGGCACGCGCTCCGGCGGGTGCGAGAGGTCCGCATCCATCTGCACGATGCCCTCGTACCCGTGCTGCAGCGCCCACTGGAAGCCCGCGCGGTACGCGGCGCCGAGACCGTCCTTGCCCGAGCGCTCCAGCAGGTGCACGTGCGGTCCGAAGCGCGGGTGGGCGCGCACCACGTCGGCCGTGCCGTCGGGGCTCGCGTCGTCGACGACCAGCACGTCGGCGTCCGGGGCGGTCGCGGCCAGGGCGTCGAGCAGGGTGACGATGCTGTCGCGCTCCTGGTAGGTCGGGACGATGACGATGTTCCTCATGGATCCTCCTCGGGTCAGCCGCAGTCGGCGGCGGGGACGGGACGGGTGAGCCCGTCCCGCAGGTAGACGGTGGAGCCGCACACGTCGGCGACGCGGTGGTAGCGGCGGTGGAGCTCCGCGTCGGCGGCGGCGGTGTGCAGGCCCCAGGTGTGCAGCGTGCGCCCGGTGACGACCCACGTCGGGGCACGGTGGCCGGCGAGCACCGCGGTGAACCCGGTCAGGTCGGGGTCGAGCGTCTTGGTGGGCAGGCTCCACAGCGACGGGTACGGCGACGTCAGCCCGCTGCCCTGCACCACGCCCGGGTGGCCCCAGGCGACGACGAGGGAGTCGGCACCGACCGACGCGGCGCCGATCGCCCGCCCGACGCGCTGGTCACGGGTGAGGTCGTCGGCGCGCGCAGACATGACCGTCGCGCTCAGCACCGCCGGCACGAGGCAGCACGCTGCCGCGACGGTCGCGAGACGGGGCCGTGCGGTGGCGAGCAGCCCGACGCCCACGGCGAGGGGCAGCGCCAGCTGCACGAGGTAGTGCGTCCAGAAGTTCCCGCCGATCACGATCGAGAACGCCGCCCACGCCATCCAGGCCAGCGCCACCACGGCCACGAGGCGCACGTCGCGACGCATCCGTCGCACCCCGACGACGAGGGCTCCGAGGGCGGGCACGACGCCGCTCACCACAGCGGCCTCCAGCAGGTGCAGTCCTCGTGCGTGCGCGGCGACGCCTCGCGACGATGCGAGCGCCGCGCCCGCGGCCACGCGGAACGGGTACATGGCGTACCAGACGCCGCCCGGCGACGTGCCGTGCAGCACGGCCCACCCGAGCACGGCCCCCGTCACGGCGAGGCCGCCGGCGACCGCCCCCACGAGTGCGGCGAGCAGCGTCCGCGGTCGCAGCGTCCGGGTGACCGCCCCGAGCGCCACCACGCCCGAGGCGACGACGAGCACGTCGACCATGTTCTGCTTCACGAGCAGCGCGGCCGCCAGGCCCGCGCCGGCCAGCGCCCCACCCCGCAGGTGGTCGCGGCCGCTGGCTCCGCGCCACGCGAGCACGACGCCGAGCACGCCGAGCGCCGTGAAGGGCGCTGCCAGGAGCTCACCGTTCACCTCGAAGGCCCCGGCGGCGGGGGAGGCGAGCAACGCCGCGGCGACGACGGACGTCCAGGCTGCGGCGGTCGCCGATCCGGTCGCACGGCGCACTGCGGCGCCGACCGCGACGACAGCGACGAGGACGGCCAGCGCTCCGACCACGCGAAGCCCGACAGCGCCCCCGAGTCCGTCGGCGAGCCGGTACAGCGTGATGAGCAGCGGTGGCCGGTCGACCCAGTAGTGCCCGTAGAGCGACGTCCCGGGGCCCCACTGCCGCGCCACGGCCAGGAAGCCCGCCTCGTCGGACCCGAGCCCGCGGTCGGCCCAGGTCATCCGCAGCAGCGCCGCGAGCACCCCTGCGGCGCACGGCACCCAGGCGACCAGCGGCAGGCTCGTCGCCGCGCCACGGACGCGGGTCGTGCCGGTGATGCTGGTCATGGCCCCGACGCTAGGAGCGCGCACCTGTACGCCACCTGAATGCCGCCGCCCGGTCACCCCGTGCTCACGCTGGCGTCGGGCAGGATGACCCTGTGGCCAGGATCGGCGTGTGCGAGGACGACGCCTCGGTGCGGCGCGTCCTCGTCGAGGGGCTACGGCTCTCGTCGCACGACGTGGTGCTGGCGCGCACCGGGCGCGAGGCCATGGAGCTGTTCGGCGCCGACCTCGAGCTCGACGCCCTCGTCCTCGACATCGGCCTGCCCGACGCCGACGGTCGCGACGTCTGCCAGGCGCTGCGGGCCGGCGGCCAGCACGCGCCGGTGCTGTTCCTGACGGCGCTCGACGCCGTGCACGACCGCGTCTCGGGGTTCCACGCGGGGGGCGACGACTACGTGCCGAAGCCGTTCTCGATCAGCGAGGTGCTGGTGCGCCTCGACGCCCTCATGCGTCGCTCGCGCAGCGCACCGGCCGAGGCCACCGGGCTCGTCCTCGACCCGGAGCGCTTCTCGGTCCGCTCACCCGGGGGCGAGGAGCGGCTCACGCCGACCGAGTTCCGCATGCTGGCGGCCATCGCCGCCCGACCGGGCGAGGTCGTGCGACGACGCGCCGTGGTCGCGGCCGGCTGGCCCGACGGAGCGATCGTGCACGAGAACACCATCGACACCTACGTGCGCCGCCTGCGCGTGAAGCTCGACGCCATCGACGCGCCGGTGACCCTCGAGACCGTGCGCGGCGTCGGGTTCGTGCTCCGATGAGCCGCTCGCCCGGGGTGCGCGGACGCCTCGTGCTCACGACGGCGCTCATCACGACGGGCGCGATGGCCCTCATGCTCGTGGTGGTCCTGCTCGCCGCCAACCAGCTGATGGCTGCGCAGGTGCAGACCGCCCTCGACGACCGCATCGACACGGTGGCCGCCTCGCTCGCCGACCGCCAGGGACGCGTCGAGGTGCCCGACGTGGGTGCTGACACCGTCCTCGACGGCGTCTGGGTGTTCGACGCCGCCGGCGTGGAAGTCTCGGGTCCGGACGCCGGCGCGCGGACGACAGCGGTCGTCGACGGCCTCGCCGACGTGCGGCAGGCGACGACGCTCAAGCGGGGCGAGCGGCTGTTCCGGGCCCGACCGGTCGCCGTCCCCGGACGTGACGACCTGACCGCTGTCGTCGTGGCCACCGAGTCGCTCGACGTCTACGAGGCGAGCCGCGACATCCTGCTCGGCGCGCTCGGCGTGGCCGCGCTCCTCGTGGTCGCCGGGACCGCCGCCACCACGGCGTGGACCGTGTCACGCACGCTGCGCCGCGTCGGGGAGATGACCGAGTCGGCCGACGAGTGGAGCGCGCACGACCTCGAGGCCCGCTTCGACCTGACCGGCGACGACGAGCTGGCCCGGCTCGGTCGGACGCTGGACCGCCTGCTCGACCGCGTGGCTCAGGCCATCCGCGCGGAGCAGCGCCTGACCGGCGAGCTGGCGCACGAGCTGCGCACCCCGTTGACCGCGCTGAGAGGCGAGGCCGAGCTGGCGCTGCTCGGCTCGCCTCCGCCCGACGTCCGGGAGCGGTTCGTCCGGGTGCTCGAGCAGGTGGACCGGCTGAACGGCACCATCACGGCGCTCCTGGACGTGGCTCGTCACGCCACCGGGTCGCCTCGGCGGGCCGACGTCGGAGAGGTCGTCGCCGCGCTCGTCGCGGCGCGGCCGGCCGCGGACGTCCGGACCGACGTGGCCGCCGCGGCCGGCCTGCACGTCGCGGCCGCGGCCGAGCTCGTGGAGCGGATCGTCGGACCCGTCGTCGACAACGCCGTCCGGCACGCCCGCACCCGCGTCGAGGTCGTGGTGCGCCGTCGCGCCGGCCGCGTCGTGGTCGAGGTGAGCGACGACGGGGCCGGTCTCGACCCCGCGCACGGCGAGGACGTGTTCCGCGCGGGCTTCCGGCGCAGCGACGACGGGGAGGGCGCCGGCCTCGGCCTCCCCCTCGCCCGACGGGTCGCGGCGACGGTGGGCGGCACGGTGAGCGTGACGTCGGCGCACGACCCGACGACGTTCACCATCGACCTGCCGCCCGCCTGACGTCGTTGGGCGGGCGCGCCGGACCGGCCTTCGCTACGGTGCTGCGTGGACGAGGACAGGAAGCGCTCCGCCATCGTGGGCGTCGGGGCCGTGGCCCTGGCGGTCACCGCGATCGTGGCCATCTCCAACGACGGCGGTGCCGACAACCGCGGCGTGTGCGTGGACCGGTACACCGACACCCGAGTCTCCGACGAACGCTGCGACGACGACTCCTCGGGCGGGGGCGGCGCCTCCGGTGGCGGCGGTTCCTCGGGCGGGGGCGGCTACGGCTGGTACTACATCCCCTCGGGCCGCACGGCGCCCGGCGTCGGCGAGAAGGTCTCGGGCCAGGGCTCCTACACCCCGCCGGCGTCGTCGGTGAAGCGCGGCGGCGTCGCGTACGACGGCGGCGAGGTGACCCGTGGCGGGTTCTTCTCCGGCAAGAGCTCGTTCGGCGGCTGACGTGCGTCGACTCGCGTCCGAGCCACGCCCCGACTGGCTCGCGAAGGTCGAGGGCGAGGGCCTCACGTACGCCGTCGACCGTGCCGAGGACGGCGAGCAGTTGCCCTACTGGGACGAGTCGGCCTGCTACGTGCTGAGCGAGACCGAGGTCGAGCACCTCGAGCGCGTCACCGACGACCTGCACGCGATGGCGGTGGAGGCGGCCGGTCGGATGGTCGCCGACCCGAGCGTCGTCGAACGTCTGGGCCTGCCGCCAGGGTCGGGCGAGCTGCTCGCCCGGTCCCTGCACGACCCCGACGAGATCTCCCTCTACGGACGCTTCGACCTCGCGTGGGACGGCACGGGCGAGCCGCGGCTGCTCGAGTACAACGCCGACACCCCGGCCGGGCTCGTCGAGGCGGCGGTCTGCCAGTGGACGTGGCTGGAGGAGACCCACCCCGACCGCGACCAGTGGAACATGCTGCACGAGCACCTCGTGAGGCGCTGGGGCGAGCTGCGCTCGCGAGGCGTCGACCTCGTGCACTTCGCGGTCGGGCAGCAGGAACCGACCGAGGACTGGGTGACCGTGGCGTACCTGCGGGACACCGCGCAGGAGGCGGGCGTGCAGACCCTCGGGGTGACCATCGAGGACATCGGGTGGCACCACGACCGCGAGGTCTTCCTCGACCCCGAGGACGTGGAGATGCGCTACTGCTTCGCGATGTACCCGACGGAGTGGATGCTCGACTCGATCTTCGGCCAGCACCTGATCGCCGGGCGGGGCACGACGCGCTGGATCGAGCCGCCGTGGAAGCTGCTGCTCGGTTCCAAGGCGCTGCTCCCGGTGCTGTGGGACATGTTCCCCGGGCACCCGAACCTGCTCCCCTCCTACTTCGACGCGCCGTACGCGATGCGGCGCTACGTGACCAAGCCGCTGTTCGGCTGGGAGGGTGACGGCGTGGAGGTCCACGGCGAGGGGATCGCCGAGTCCGTCCCCCGCTCGCACACCGAGAGCCAGCAGGTGGTCTACCAGCAGTACGTCGACCTGCCCTTCGACGGCAACCACCCCGTGCTGGGGACGTGGGTGATCGGCGGCCGCGCCGCGGGCCTCGGCATCCGCGAGTCGCGTGAGCGGATCACCACCACCCGGGCCCGCTTCGTCCCGCACCTGATGGACACGCCCCGCTCGTCGCCCGACCAGGTAGCGTCCTGGCTCGCCGACACCGACCACCCCTGACCGCCGCCCGATCCCACCATCCGAGGAGACCTCCATGGACCTGCTGACCTCCGTCGGCTATGCCCTCGCCTACGCCGTCGTCGGCATCGTCGTGCTCGGCGTCGGCTACGGCGTGCTCGACCTGCTGACGCCCGGCCACCTCGGCCGGCACATCATGGCCGGCTCGGTGAACGCGGCGCTGGTCGCGGCGTCGGGCATCCTCGGGCTCGGCCTCGTGGTCTACACCGCGATCTGGCACCACGCCGACGCCTCCTTCGGCGAGGCCCTCGGGTACACGATCGTCTTCGGGCTGTTCGGCGTCGTGGTGCAGGCGGTCGCGTTCCGGCTCGTCGACATCGTCATGCCCGACGACCTCGCCGCCACCACGATGGACACGACGTTCCACCCCGCCACCCTCGTCCCCGCCGCCACCCAGATCGCGGTGTCGCTGGTCGTGGTCGCCAGCATCGCCTGAGGGCTTCCCGCCCGCCGGAGCCTCCCCCCAGGCGGTAGGTGAGACGCCTTATCCGCCCTGGCGGTAGGGGACGCGCCCCATGCGGGCCTGAAGGGCGCGAGACCTACCGCCGACACGGCCAGGGCGCGCAGGACGGCGACGGGCCCGCCCGTGAGGTTCACGGACGGGCCCGGCTCCGGGTGTGGCTGGTTCAGCGCTGCGCACGCACCGGGATGGTGTGCAGGGTCGAGCCGGTCTTGACGCCGAGCACCCAGTGACCCTTGCGGCTCATGCCGCGGTCCATCCGCACCGGCAGCGAGAAGCGGTTCAGGCCCGCCTGCTTGCCGGCCCGCACGAGGTAGCTGCCCGACGCGGTCGGACGGCTGCCGCGCGGTGCAGCGTTGTAGTACTGCGGCCGGGCCGTGCCGGAGGTCAGGGCGACCACCTGGTACGTCTGGCCGTCCCGCACCTGCCACGCGCCGTCGCGGAACGTGGCGCCCGCGACGTAGAACTTCGCGACGCGGTAGGTCGCCGAGGCGGTGCTCGTGTTGCCCGCCCGGTCGGTGGCGCGGGCGGTGACGGTCACCGTCTCGCCCGAGACCTTGCGGCTGGTCCGGCACGACGCGATGCCCGAGAGGGCGTCGCGGCTCGTGCACGTGGCACGGGGCGCCTGGCCGGCGTAGACCCGACCCTTCGACACGCCCTTGACCGCGACCCGCGGAGCCGTCCGGTCGATGTTGACGCCGGCGACCGTGACGGTCGTGGCGCCGCCGTCGGCAGCGAGCACCGTGCGCGTGACCGACTGGCCCGCACCGTTGCGGCCGAGCGTGACGGGCGCCGGGCAGCTGCCGACCAGCGCGCCGCTCGTCGGGGTGCACTGGAAGGAGATGGTCACGGGCGTGCGGTACCAGCCACTGGCCGACTTCCTGACCGCGCTGCTGACCTTGGCCGTGACGACCGGGTCCTGACGTGCCGTCGAGTCCGACGAGCCGACGAAGTCGGCGTCTCCGGCGTAGGCCGCCGCGACGGCCCGCTCCTTGCCGGCCTCGACCCGGTACGCGAGCGACGCGACACCGTCGACGACGGGTGCGGTACCGACCGTCTCGCCGTCGACCGAGAAGGTCACGGTGCCGGTCGGCGCACCGGCGCCGGGAGCCGTGGGCTTCACGGCAGCGGAGAGCGCGTCCCGCGCGACCGTGAGCGTGGTTGACGTCGCGGCCTGGGCGACGGTGATCGTCTGGCTCGTCGAGGCGGCGGCGTAGCGGCCGTCGCCCTCCTGGTCGGCGTCGACGACGCAGGCACCCGGGTGCTGGAACGTCACCGTGGAGCCGTCGATGGCGCAGACGCCGGCCGAGGCCTCGTCGACGGAGAGGACGACGGGCTGTCCGGAGTCGCCGGCGGAGGTGGTGACCGCGTAGGTCTGGCCGACCACCGCGTTCGCGGGGGCCTCGGACGTGATGGCGACGGTCTGCGTCGCGAGCGACACCGTGACCGTGACGTCCTGCGTGCTCGACAGCTTCGCGTTCGACGCCTCGACCGTGACCGGGTAGGAGTCGGCGGAGCCATCGGCGGGCGTGCCGGCGAGAGTGCCGGTGCCGTCACCGTTGTCGACGAACGTCAGACCGGCCGGCAGGTCGCCGGCCACGGACAGCGCCGTGTCGGAGGGGAACCCGGCGGTCGTGGTGACCGTGAACGACCCGGCGTCACCGACGGTGAAGCCCGCAGTCGTAGGGCTCGTGATGCCCGGGACCTCGTCGACGGTCAGCGCGAGCGTCTGTGTGGCGTCGGGGTCGGTGCCGTTGGTCGCCTTGAGCGCGACGTCGTGGAGGCCACCGGTCCCGGCGGCCGGGGTGCCGGCCAGCGTGGCCGTGCCGTCGCCGTTGTCGGTGAGCGTGAGGCCGCTGGGCAGCTCGGACGTCGCCGAGATCGTCGCCGCGGGCTTCGCCTTCGTCGTGACGGTGAAGCTTCCCTCGACACCGGCGGTGAACGACGCCGTCGCGTCGCTCGTGAAGCTGGGGGCCTTGACGACGGGCGCGAGCGTCGCGTTGAGCGCGTTGGCGAGCAGGCGCGTGCCGTCGGTGGACGCGTCCCAGAAGTCCGAGCGGGCGTCGCTCGACGGGGGGAAGAAGTTCAGGTAGATCGACTTCTCGCCGCGGACCACGAGCGGCTCGCCCGTGCTCCAGTGCGCGACCACGGTCGATCCCTCGGCCGGGGCCACGGGGATGCGGTAGCTGCTGCCGCCTCCGTCGAACGAGCCGACGCCGGCCAGCAACGGGTCGTCGGCGTCGTCGACGACGAGGTGGGCGCGGCCACCCCCGCCGCCCCCGGACGACACGACGGCCGAGTAGCCCTCGGCGCTGAACCGTCCGGCGATGCTGTCCGCTCCAGCGAAGGCCGCGACCACGACGTGTCCGCCGCCGTCGACGTAGTCGGCGAGGACGTCACCGAGAGCGCGCGGGTCCTGGAAACCGCAGTCGTTCCACACCATCACGGCGTCGTACTTCTTCAGGTCCTGCAGCGTCGGGGTCCCGGCACCACACGCGGACTCGGGCAGGACGACGACGTCGGCGAAGCCATCGGTCGCCTTCAGCTTGTCCCGGGTGTCCGCGTCCCAGGACGCACTCGCGTTCGCGTTGAGCAGACCGACGGTGGGCTTGGCCTCCGGCTCGGCCTGCGCGGGCAGCGCACCGAACGCGAGGGCGGACAGGACGAGCGCGACGAGCGTCGCGACGCTCACGAGGGACCGGGGCGCGGTCGCGGCCGTACGGCGCGATCGTCCCCCTCCCCCACGGGCAGGCGTGATGGCATGACGAAACACGAGTTCTCCCAAGAAAGTGGCCGCGGGGCCGGTGAGGACCGCGGTGCACCGCCGCGTCGCGGCGGAGCTCCTGGCACCGTGGTCGACCCGCAACGTAACAGCGGTTTCATTGCTGTGTCCTCAAAACTGGGAGAAACCTCCGCACGACCTGCGCAGCATGCCGCAACCCCGAGAGGACGGTCGGACCTCCGCGTCGCGTCGCGTACGCTCCCGGCCCGCCCCGAGCCCGGTGACGACATCCTGCCCAGGCGTGGTCGACCGGAGGACCGGTGCGCTCCGGCCGTGGTCGACCACGAAGGTCAGTCGCGCGTGCCGTGGATGGGCGTCACCTCTTCCGGGCGAGGTTGGCGGGGAGACTTGCAAGCGCCGGATGGATCGGGAGGTCGTTGACGTGAATCGTGTCGTTGGCCTCGACGTCGTTCTGCAGAAGCTGGTCGCGGATGGCGACCGCCTGAGCGGCGATCCAGTCACGGACCGTCACGTCCACCGTGAAGGCGTGGCGAGGTCCGCCGGACACGATCTGATTGATGTCGTTGTAGAGCCGGTCGGTCGTGCCGAGGTAGCCGAGTGTCGACTGCCTGGCGGGGATGAGGTACTGCGGGTTCTCGTTCGACGAGCGAGCCACGCACCCCTGGGCAAGAACCTGCTGGGACGTCATCACCTGCGCCATCGCTTGAGCAGCGTCCAGGTCGGTGCTTCGGGGACTGACGCCCACGCCATCGACGAAGTAGCCGTTCTGGCCGCGACCGGCGGCCACGGCGAGCGGCTTGGGTCGGACCGTGTAGTTGCCGATCTGGTCGACCGGGAAGGTCGACAGGCTCTCGGTGACGCCTGCCATCGCTCGACCCAAGCCGCCCGTGAACCACTGCTGACGCTGTGAACCGGAGTCGTGGAAGCCGGCCTGCGCACGTCCTGCCGCCTTCGTGTAGTTGAGCAGAGCGTCGATCGAGGGCTGGTCGAGGGACGGAGGCGGGACGAACGCCGTGTCGTAGACACCGGTGTGCTGCTGGACAGCCTGCGCGTACTCGCAGGCGTCGGTCGTGCGGCCGGTGTAGTCGATCAGGAGGCCTGATCCCGGCGGTGGCTGGGGGACGGTGGGATCGGCCGCGGGACCGAGCACGTCGTACACGCCGTCACTTCCTTCCGCCAGGAGCAGGGGCGTGTCTCCACGTCGGACGACGAGCGAGCTGAGGCAACCGAGCTGCGGGTAGGCGACCGGTTGTCCGCCGACGGTGACGGCACCGACCGCGAAGTCGAAGAAGTCCGACGAGAGCTGACCGTCCACGGGGAGGAGGTAACCCGCCTGGACGAAGTGGTTGATGAAGATGGTGTCGAAGGTGAAGACGTCGAGCGTGATCGGAGGATCGCACGTGTAGCAGTCGTAGTCGACAAAGTTGATCGCCGGGCCCTGCGGACGCACCGACTGCCACGCCGCCGTGATGGCGTCCTCGAACTGCTGGGGCCGCGGGAGGTAGGGATAGATCGCCACGTTGAGGACCGGGGCGTCCGAGGTCGACGGCTGCGCAAGCCGCCGTGGTCGTAAGAGGGGTGTGTCCTTGGGCATGGTGGGGGTCCGATCGTCGAGGGTGAGAACCTCAGTGTCGGCAGCCCCTCTGGATGGACGGCTCGTTCCCGAGAAACGCATGCCCGCATGGGACGATCGAACCGGTCTGCTCGAGCTCAGGCTGGAGAACATCACCTCCGGTACGCGATCGCATCCGCGCTACGCCGTCACGGCGCCCCGTCGGGGCCTGCGCGCGAGTGCTCTCGCCGCATCAGCCTGCAAGGCGAGCGGGCAGCGCCGCGTAACCGCGCAGGATCCTGGTCGAACGTCGCTCCGCGCCCGGCTCGAGGGTCAGGTTCGGGTAGCGGGTGAGGAGGGTGCGCAGCCCCACCTCCCCCTCCATGCGCGCGAGGGCGGCGCCCAGGCAGTAGTGGCGGCCGGAGGAGAACGACACGTGCTGGTCGGCGTTCTCGCGGCTGACGTCGAAGCGCTGCGGGTCGGCGAACACGTCGGGGTCGCGGTTGGCGCCCGCGAGGAGGGTCGTGACGACGGAGCCGCGTGGGACCTCGCGTCCGCCAAGAACCGTGTCGTTGACGACGCTGCGGCCGGTGAGGAGCACGGGCGGGTCGTAGCGCAGCACCTCGTCGACCGCGCGCGACCACAGGTCCGGCTTCTCCTGGAGGAGCTCGAGCTGCTCGTGGTGCTGGTGGAGCAGGGCGATGCCGTTGCCGAGCAGGTTGACGGTCGTCTCGAAGCCGGCGGCCAGCACGAGGCCGGCGGTCGCCTTGAGCTCGAGGTCGGTCAGCTCGACACCGTCGTCGTCCTGCGCGAGCACGAGCTGGCTGAGGAGGTCGTCGCCCGGGTCGTGGCGGACGGCGGCGATGTGGTCGTCGAGCCAGCGCTCGAACGCGCGGAGCGACCGTTCGACGGTACGGAACCGTCCGAGCGGCAGCCCGAGGTCGAGGCTGGGCGCGGCACCCTCGCCGAACTCGAGCACCTTGTCGCGCTGGTCGTGCGGGACCCCCAGGATCTCGGCGATGACGGTGACCGGCAGCAGCGCGCAGTAGCGCTCGACGAGGTCGACGGTCCCGTCGTCGCTGCTGGCGAGGTCGTCGAGCAGCTGGTCGGCGATGTCCTGGGTCCGGTCCTGCAGTCCCCGCACCGCCTTGACGGAGAAGACGCGGGTCACGAGCTTGCGGTACCGCGTGTGCTCCGGTGGCTCGACCGACAGCAGCGACGGCGGCGTCAGGGGCCCGATCGGGGTGCTGCTCTCGGCCCAGCGGCGCACGGGACCGAGCAGCCCGCCCGTGCCGAAATCGACGCCGGCGTGCACGTCGGGGCTGCCGAGCACCTCCTTGACGACCGGATGCGTGGCGGTGACGTACGCGAAGGCGCTCTTGTGCAGAGGTCCGCTCGCACGCACCTCCTCGAAGAGGTCGAGCGGCAGGCTGCCGTCGTCGTCGGCGTCGCTGCCCGACGCGGTCGCCACGATCAGCCGAGCCTGCAGGTCACCGCGACGCGCCCCTGCTCGTATGCCGAGGCGAGGCACCGCATGGTTGAGCCCCCAGCGCGTCAGCGACGCCGCCTCGTCGAGGATCTGCACGATGGACCTCCGATGCTCGGTTGTGCCCAGTATCGAACAGGATCCGTCATCCTGCGGCCCGTCTCGTGTTCCGGCAGCCCGTGAGACCGATGCACCGGTACGGACGTATGGCGGCGCGACGAGCGCACCGGCGACCGAGTGTGATCTGACTTACATTCACTACCTCCAGTGCGCGCCACGCCCGACGCGGACGGGGTCGTCCTGAAGGGGCCACCATGAGCTACGACAAGGTCACCATTCACAACTCCACGCCGTACAACGCCAGCGGCACAGTGGAGTACGCCTCCATCTTCTGCCGCAACGACGACTACAACGTCACCACCAACACGACGTGGGAGGCCTCCTCGCGGGGCGTCTGTCTCCTGACGGGGATCACGGCCACGCTGGTCACCCCCAGTGGTCCGGTCACTGCAGACGCCTACGACTCGGCCGGCACCACGTACTCCCGCTTCGCCGTCATCAGCACGGGCGACAACACCTTCGCCGTCACCCGGATCACGCAGGAGACGGAGGACCACGTCCCCAGCGACTACGTCGAGCCGACCGAGCAGCAGAAGTAGTCTCGCGGGTCTCTGCGGATCCACACGGGCGTCCTGCACGCGCGACGCAACGACGGGCGTGCAGGACGACGACGAGGCAGGCAGGACGTCGACGATGCCTGGACCCGCTACGCCCGGCAGCACGCCCTCAGCGGACCGGCGCCACGTCCTCGCCTCGTCCCGTCCTCACCACGGCATCTCCCGACCGACGCTGATGGTGCGCTCCCGCGGCAGCCGCAGGACGTCGACCGGGTCCGGGCTCAGCCGCACGAGCGTCAGGAAGATCCTCTGGCGCCAGCGCGGCATGCCCGAGCGCGGGCTGAACTTCACGACCGGCACGGAGGTGAAGTAGATCGCGCGGTCGAGGTCGACGTGGTCGAGCTCGCCCTCCGCGAGCGGGATCGCCTGCTCCAGCACCGCGAGGAGGTCCGGTCTCTCGCGGTACCCGAACGTCGCGTGGACGTGCACGATGCCGTCGGTCGGGTCGTCCAGGACGTCGACGACGACGCGGTCGTCGTGCCGAACCGCTGGCACGTCCACGGACTCCCAGCTGAGCAGGACGGTCGTGGTGTGCAGGACGTGGTTGAGGTCGAGCATCGCGTCGAGCGCGATCGGGACGACGCCTGGCCCTCGGGTCAGGTAGACCGCCGTCCCGGGCACGCGGGCGAGCCCTGCCTCGGTCGCGCGGATGCGCGGCACGAGGTCCTCGACCGGTCCTTCGGCGTCGGCGCGCGCCGCCTCGATGCGCCGCTGGCCGGCCCGCCACGTCGTCATCGTCAGGACCAGGATCGCGCCGATGCCGAGCGGGAGCCAGCCACCGGAGCGGATCTTCGGGAGGTTCGCCGCGAGGAAGACGAGCTCGACTACGAGGATGGCCGCCCCCACGAGGAACCCTGGTGACGCTCCGCCGTCCCGTCGCCACCGGTAGGTGAGGTAGAGCAGGGTCGTCACGGTGATGGTCGAGGTGACGGCGACGCCGTACGCCGACGCCAGGGACGCCGAGCTGCGGAACAGCAGCACGACCGCGAGGACCGCGAGGCCGAGCGTCCAGTTCACGGCCGGGAGGTAGATCTGCCGCGCGTGGTGCCGCGACGTGTGGGTCGTCCGCAGGTGCGGCAGGAAGCCCAGACGAGACGCCTGGTGGACCACGCTGAACGCCCCCGAGATGACCGCCTGCGACGCGATGATCGTCGCCAGCGTCGCCAGGACCACCATCGGCAACCGGGCCCAGCCCGGCACGATGGCGAAGAACGGGTTGCCCACGGCCGTCGTCGAGCCGGCGACCGCTGCCGCCTGTCCGAGGTAGCTGAGCACGAGTGCCGGGAGGACGACGAACACCCATGCCCGCGCGATGGCCCGGCGGCCGAAGTGCCCGAGGTCGGCGTACAGCGCCTCCGCGCCCGTCACCGCCAGCACCACGGCACCGAGCGACAGGAAGGCGATCAGCGGCTCGTCCCGGAAGTAGAGGAAGACCCAGTGCGGGGAGAGCGCCTGCAGGGCGGACGGCTCCTTCGCGACGGCCAGCGCACCCCAGAGCGCGGTGGACGCGAACCACACGACCATGACGGGCCCGAAGAGCCTGCCGATCCTGCCGGTGCCGAACCGCTGGATCACGAACAACCCGACGAGCACGGCGAACGCGAACGGCACGACCACGTGCGACCAGGACGGGTTGAGGAGCTCGAGGCCCTCGGCCGCGGACAGCACCGAGATCGCCGGCGTGATCACGCTGTCGCCGAGGAACATCGCCGCCCCGAAGACCCCGAGCAGGCTCACCACGGCCAGCACGCGACCTGGCGCCAGCCGCTGCCGGAGCAGCCCGACCAGCGCGAGCAGACCACCCTCCCCGTCGTTGTCGGCGCGCAGCAGGAGGCGCACGTACAGCACCGTCACGACCAGCATCATCGACCAGACGATGGTCGAGACCATGCCGTAGACGAGCGGCCTCGCGACGGCGCCACCTCCCGACGTGTCGGCCTGGAGCACCGCACTCATCGCGTACAACGTGCTCGTCCCGATGTCGCCGAAGACGACGCCCACGGCTCCCAGCACCATGAACGGTCCGCCGGCAGGTCGTCCTGCACTCCGCTCAGTCACGGGCTCGAGCGTATGCCGCTCGACGACGTTCGCAGGGGAATGCGGCGTGCCGTCCGGCACGTGGCCGACGTCCACGACGGGCCGGGACGACAGAACCCCCGATCTTCACAGGTCGGGGGTTCTGCCGGACTTCTTCGGGTAGTCCTGAGTCGAGCAACGCTCCACGCGAGAGGGCGGCTCAGCGATCGGTTGGCTGCACGGCGCTCACGAGCTTGCGCGCGCAGGAATCCAGGCCGTCGGTACTGTCCAGCTCCAGGTCGTACGCGTGGAACGTGTGCACCACGGCGTGGTCGCGCTCGGCGTCGCCCGACGGGCGGTCTCCTCGCTCCCGCTCACGACGGCGCAGCTCGGCGACCGGCACGTGCAGGCCGACCCAGAGGACGTCCAGGCCCCGTAGCGCTTCGTCCCAGTCGTCCGCCTGCTGCTGCGTCTCGAGAACGACGTCGGTGATGACGTTGACGCCAGTGTCGGCGAACGCGCGCACCGCCCGGCGGTGACCGGCGAGCACCCTTGGCCGCAGCACGGTCCAGTCACGCAGGGATCCTTCGGCGTCGCGCGGGAGGGCATCGCCGAACAGGAGCAGGTCCAGCCCGAAGGCCAGGAAGGGTCGGGGCAGGAGCGGCTGCGCCGCAGCGACGAGAGTGCTCTTTCCTGCACTCGAGGCCCCGTTGACCACCACGACACTGACCACGTCCGCCTCAACCACGATCCGGCGCCGTGCTCTGCGAGGAGCTGAGGCGTGGCAGGGGCTGGCGCTGGGCGGTCGAGGAGTCGATCAGCTCCTGGAAGGGGTCCCGCAGCTCCTGGAGGGGGTCCCGGGTGCTGACGAGGTCCGCGATGCGTGCGTGGTATGCGCGGAGGTGCTCGGCGAGCGTGGGCACGGCACAGGGTTCGAGGCGGTCGGTGTCGAGGACGCAGTCGAGGAGTTCCCGGACCGCCGCGACGGGGAGCCCAACCGCGTCGGGGTGGAAGAGGCGCTGTCCCGCGGGGGTGCGTCGGGCGCGGGTGAGATGGTGATTCTCGTACCGACGCAGCATGCGCGGTGTCGTGCCGGTGAGCGGTGCGGGGTCACCAACCCGCAGCGGCTCCCTATCGTCCGCGCTTGCACCTGTCACGAGCGTCAACTCCTCCGGTCGGCCCACGGCTCACGACG
The DNA here is from genome assembly GCF_058790455.1 of Aeromicrobium sp. EU05-FHT14F07. NCBI lineage: Bacteria > Bacillati > Actinomycetota > Actinomycetes > Propionibacteriales > Nocardioidaceae > Aeromicrobium > Aeromicrobium sp. EU05-FHT14F07. Next base: position 178,313 of record NZ_JBYTCR010000001.1, on the reverse strand, counting down.
TCACGTACGTCCCGGGTAGGCCCGCCACCGCCGCGGAGACCTTGTCTGCGCTACGGAGACCCCCAGCTGACCTGGAACGACACGCGTCCGTGCCGACCGCCATACCGACTCCAGCATCTCAGACGGCGCCGGGCGGCGGGCCGCCTCGCAGACGAGCGCGAACGTGGCTGCGAAAGTTGGTCATCGAGATGCCGTAGGGGTCGATCTTTCCCGTGGTGCTGGTCTCGAGATGTCCGTTGACGTGGGTCTCGTCGCGCCCGAAACGGTGCAGGATGGCCGCCGCTGCGGCGCCCGCCGCCGCGTACTGGTTGTCAGACATCTTCTGCTCGGGCTGCCAGGTGCCGTTCTCGGTGCGCGCGGGACCGAAGTAGTCGATCTCGATGCCCACGTACATGGTGTTGCCGTCCCCGGCCGGCATGCTCCCGACCTTCTTCGCCTGCCCCGCGTGGTTCGCCCGGCCAGCGGCGATCACGTGGCACCGGCCATGGATGTCGATGAGCACGTGGCACACGGGCCCAGGAAGATTCGTCCTGCCATTGATGGCCACGTTCTTGGATGGGGCTGGGTTTGACGGCGAGGAGCGGGCTGCGGTGTGGTGGATGAGAACGCCGTACGGCTCGAAGGAACCCGATCGCCCGCGGGTCGTCCAACCCGGTGTCTCGGTGACCGCCAACCCGATGTTGCGCAACTGGCGCGCGAGCCAAGGCATCGACATCAGCGATCTCCGCTCGGGATATCGGCAAGGCACTCGGGCTGCCCATCAGCTGCCTGTGCCGCCTCAGAACCTCGTGTGATGCCTAGCGCCGCAGCACCGGCGCCGACTGCGGCGGCCTGCATGAGCGAGCGCCTCGAGAGGTGCATGGTTGCGTCCATTGACACGTGCCTTCCTGCTGTCGTTTCGGGAGGGGATCGCTCCGTCTCGACGATGCTGACGAGTGCCACTGCGAATCTGCTGCGAACCAGGCGTCTGCGCTTCCAGGGCCAACCGACCGTGCGTGACAGGCACTGCGAAGCAGACCTGGACGATGCCCGCTCGGTCGCCACAGGAAGGATCCGCTCGCGGACCGGTGGCGTAGCCCGGGCGCGAAGCCTTCAAAGGCCGCCCGTTTCTTGACGTTGGTCATGTCGTCGAATGCTGCCTGCGCTCCTGGTGATGAAAGCGCGGCACATTCATGAGACTGACCTCGAACGCGTCGACCTGCACCTAGCCACCGGACCGCGGTCCACGGACGCAGCTCTTGCACCGGGCGTCGTTCTGGGATGTTCGACCTCATCCGATACGGAAAACGCGAACGACCGTTGACAGCCGACCATGCCAAGCGGAGCGTCGAAGCACCATCGATCGAGGGGGATCTCATGAAGCAACGCATCCCGAGCAGGACGCTCGGACTCGGATTGTCGGCCGCAGCCATCACCGCGAGCCTGGCTCTGGCCGTCTCGACGCCGTCGACGGCCGCGCCCGCCCACGAGTCTCGCCCGGCATCGCCGGCCGCGACCGCTGACCTGCACAAGGTGCACGTCAACTCCACTGGTTCGACGAGGCTATTCGCCACACCCAACGGTGAGGCGTACTACGGCTGGCTCGCCCCGTGCACCAACTTCTACCGCGACACGATCGTGAACGGTCGCTACCACTCCCCCGATCTCGGCGGCTACGTCTCGACCGACAAGGCGGGCCCGGGATGGTGCGGGGACTGACGGGGATGTCGAGACTCGGGGAGACACCATGACAACGACGATGTCGCCGGAGTCGACCTCGCCTCGCCCTTCCGGCGGGTCCTCGACGACCGGCTAGCCAAGACGCTCGACCACGAGGTGCGATCCACCAGTGGGCACGGCGGCGAGGCGACGCCCCCGTCGCCAGAGAGTTCGAGACGCGAACGTATGAATGGCCTTCTTCCCCAGGAACGACAGAACCCCCGACCTCTGGAGGTCGGGGGTTCTGTCGGACTTCTTCGTGGTAGTGCTCGCCAAAGTCAACTTCAACACCGCAAGACAGATGTCGAAGCCTTCCGAACACGAAGACTCGACCCAGGTCTCAACTCGTGCTCGAGCTCGCCTCACAGCGAGCTTACGTCTGCAGATAGTTGAGCACTATCAATCGGGTACGGTCAGCGCGCTCGAAACCGCTGAACGGTTCGGCGTGGGCAAGAGCACTGTGTTGCGAATCCTCCGTGACGCCGGTGTCGAAGTTCGACCGCAAGGACGCCGACTGACCTGAGAGGTGGACGGACCGACTACCTGCCCTTTGGTCCATCAGTTGACCGAGAGCACGATCTCCTGGTCGGGCTCGAGGACGAGATCCGCAGGATCGCCGGCAAACTTCACACCATTGCTAGTGACTTCGACTTCACTGTCAGCGTCCGCCTGCACTCCACCAATCTGCTGAGATGACAGCGCCACTCCCCATTGAGTGAACAGCTGACCAAGTGTGAACTGTTCGCCGACCGAGTCAGCTTCAATGTGAATGGTTCCGTCGCCCTCGTGGGTGTGCACCGCTGACATCGCGCCGGTCGCCGGGTCGACGCCGATGTTTGCCGGGACCGGGACTTGGTTCCCGTCGATGACGATGCGCAGGCTCGGGTGATAGTGCTCGGCCGTGCCCATGGGTCCTAGATCAAGGCCAGCAGCTTTCGCGTGAGCCAGGACATCACCCGGGGTTTGCCAAGGCGGCTGAGACGTGGCGTCCGGTGTTGGCAAGACGACGACAGTGCGTGCGTCCGGCAATGCCTGTTCTTGGTCGGCGGCGCAACCAGTTAGTCCAGCGATTGCCGCCAGCGTGACGACCGTTGAGAATCGAAGGTTCATGAGCGACTTCTTCCACGGGATGGAGGACAGGCAGATGGACAAGCACCGCGCTGCATCAATGCGGTGCGCCGGGCGCCCCCGCTCATCGAGAAGCGGGGGCGCCAGACTGCGCGGACTACTTGAGCAGCGCTTCCATCTGCTTGATTTCGGCCTGCTGCGTCGACTCGATGGTCTTTGCGAGTGCGATGGCCTCAGGGTTCTCTCCGTCAGCGATTTCAGACTTCGCCATGCCGAGTGCACCACTGTGGTGCTCGATCATCATTGAGAGGAAGGCCTGATCGAATGCGTCACCCGACTTCGATTCAAGGTCGGACATCTCAGAGTCGGACATCATCCCCTCCATGTCGTGAGCACTGTGATCCATCCCGCCCATCGACGATCCATCGGATGGGGCGTTCCAGTCCTTCAGCCAGCCCTTCATGGTGGTGATCTCCGGTCCCTGAGCTCCTTCGATCTTGGAGGCCAGAGCCTTCACCTCCGACGATCCAGCTCGCGTGGCAGCAAGCTGGGCCATCTCAACTGCCTGCTCGTGATGCGGGATCATCATCTGCGCGAACATGACATCCGTGTCGTTGAACTTTGCGGAGGTGTTGCTCGCGCTTGACGAGTCCGACGAGTTCGAGCTCGCGGAGTGTCCGTCGTGACCGGACGTGTTGTTGATGGCGAGGTAGGCGCCGACGGCGACGACAGCAACGATCGCGAACGCCACGATGGCGCCCTTAGTACTAATTGTCTTCATGGTTCGTAAAACTCCTTGTGATTAACCGGTATTGAAAGTCGAGTAAGACACGACTTCTCACCGGCGATTCACACAGAGTTCCGTGACGAGATCTGGGGGTGGCGGATGACGACCTGTCACATCGCTAACTGCACCAGGCTCCAGGTCGATGCAGGGCACCAACACGAATGATGCCGCGGTCAGGGCAGGCGCAGTGTCGGGACCCGCGCCACCAGAGGCGGCTGGCGTGCTCGAGCACACGTCACTGGAGTGCGCGCTTGTCGGAGATTTAGTTGGCTTGCCACTCGGATCCTCGACATCCACCGCAGTGTCGTCATGACTGTGTTCCAACATCAGGGTCGGTGACGTCGGCGTCGGCATCCCTGACATCGCGCCGACACAGGCCTGCGCTTGCCCGACCCCGCCGTGCATGACGACGAGACCGAAAGCGATCACCAAGACGACGAGCCCACGGCGTGCAGCGACAGCAGCACGAGACACCAGCGACGTCGAGACATGCCTCATGACGACGCTCCTCCGATCTCGCGGCCAGACTGGTGTGCCTTCATGACAACGATGGGCACGCCACACGAGTTCCTTGGCACCAGTATCGGTGGTCTTTCGAAACGAGAATTCACTACTTCTATTATCTCATGATTTCGAGTTCGGATTGAAAACTCATTCTGCCGCTGATCTATCGGGTCTTCAGCCTGGCAATTTCTAGGCGGTCAGCCAGTTATCGCAGCGTGTAGCCCGCAGCCCGGACCGCTGAATCGATGCTCTCCCTCGAAACGCCCCGATCGGACTGCACCTCGAGGCGACCGGTCGCAAGATCAACCGAGACCTTTCGGACCCCGTCCACCTGTCCGACGCTGTCACTCACCGAGCCCACGCAGTGGCCGCAGGTCATGCCTTCGACCTCGAAGACCTCCGGCGCGCGGGTCGTCAGAGACTCGACGCCGAGAACGACGTCACTCTTTGAGTCACCGCAGTTGCATGATGTGCACATCAGATTCCACCTTCGTTGATTGATTCGAGTCTGGTTGTCGGGGCTGTCGCTCAAGCGGACCGCAGGAGGCGGGCCATGGCGTCGTTGACTTCCTTGAGCTTCGCCTTCATGTCGGCGCCGCCACCACGTGCTGCATCAGCGACGCAGTGCGCCATGTGCTCGTCGAGTAGCTCCAGCGCAACGGCTTGCAACGCTTTGGTCGCGGCAGACACTTGAGTGAGTACGTCGACGCAGTAGGTGTCTTCGTCCACCATCCGGCTGATGCCCTTCACCTGGCCTTCGATCCTGCGGAGTCGGCGCAGATGGCTGTCTTTCCGATGGAGATACCCCGGAGCAGAGTCGGGCGCTCCATCCTGAGCGTGATCGTTCACGGTCATACCGACTTCCTTTCTCGATCATCGGTGTGCGCCCGGTCTTCCTGACTAATCTCCTTTGGGCGCAGATCGAGCCGGCGCAGCAGCTGCGCGTTGAGCGCCACCACGATGGTCGAAGCCGACATCAGGATCGCTCCCACCGACATCGGGAGGATGAAACCAATCGGAGCAAGGACACCAGCGGCCAGGGGAACGGCTGCCAAGTTGTAGCCAGCGCCCCACGCCAGGTTCTGCATGCTCTTTCGGTAGGTCGCACGGGACAGGTCGATGATCGAGAGCACCGAGCGAGGGTCGTCCGAGGCAAGGATGATCCCGGCAGAGGCAATCGCGACGTCGGTGCCTGCGCCGATGGCAACCCCGACATTCGCCTGAGCCAACGCGGGAGCGTCGTTGACACCGTCGCCAACCATGGCGACGAGCCGACCCTCCTCCTGCAGTTCCGCGACCTTGCTGGCCTTGTCCTCCGGCCGTACACCGGCAAAGACACGGTCAATGCCCAGAGCGGTTCCTACAGAGTGCGCTACAGCTTCGGCATCTCCGGTGATCATGACGACCTGAACACCACGCTCGTGGAGCTGATCGATGGCAATCCGCGATTCGGCACGGATCTCGTCAGCCAGGCTAAGAGCGCCAATGACCTCACCGTCGCGGAGCACGTGCAAGATGATCGATCCATTCCGCCGCCATTCGTCCGCGACCTCGAGCTCGCTGCCACCGGCTTGTTGGAGAAGCGCTGGCCCGCCGACCTGCACACGGCGCCCGCCGATGAGCGCACTCACACCAACCGCAGGATGAGAAGAGAAGTCCGTGGCCGCAGGCACCGCCACGCCGCGCTCCTTGGCGGAACGCACGATGGCGCGAGCCAGCGGATGCTCAGAATCTGTTTCGGCTGCCGCCGCGAGCGCAAGCACCTCATCGATGGCGATGCCGGTGGACGGTGCAGGCTCGATGGCAGTCACCGTCGGCTTACCCTTCGTGAGAGTGCCTGTCTTGTCGAAGAGCACCGTGTCGACCCGTCGCATCTGCTCCATGGCCACGCGGTCCTTCACGAGGACTCCCGCGCGGGCGGCTCGCTCCGTCGAGATGGAGATGACCAGCGGAATCGCCAATCCGAGTGCGTGCGGACACGCGATGACCAACACCGTGATGGTGCGTATGACGGCGTCTTCGGGCAGGCCGAAGATCGACCAGACCGCTGCCGTGATGATGGCTGCACCGAGGGCGTACCAGAACAGCCAACCAGCGGCTCGGTCAGCGAGTCGCTGCGTCCGCGACGCAGATGCCTGCGCGTCAGCCACCAACTTCTGAATTCCCGCGAGCGTGGTTTCGTCACCGGTCGCCGTCACTTCGAGACGCAGTCCCGAGTCGGTTGCAACAGTGCCGGCAACGACCTGCTCGCCAACCTCCCGGCGAACGGGTCGAGACTCGCCCGTGATCATCGACTCGTCCATCGAAGCGGAGCCGTCGACGATCCTGCCGTCAGCCGACACGCGGCCGCCCGGTCGGACAATCACAACGTCGCCTACTGCTAGAGAACTGGGCGCGACAACTGAGACCGATCCGTCCTTCTCAACACGTTCCGCTTCATCCGGGAGAAGTGCCGCCAGCGAGTCGAGCGCTGAGCTCGTCTGGGCCAGCGAACGCATCTCAATCCAGTGCCCGAGAAGCATGATCGAGACCAGGAGCGCGAGCTCCCACCAGAAGTCCAGGTGGTGCGGTAGGAGACCCAGGGTCGATCCCCAGGAAGCCACGAAGGCAACCGTGAGCGCGAGGGCAATCAGCAACATCATGCCGGGTTGGCGGCTCTTCGCTTCTTGCCATCCGCCAATCAAGAACGGTCGGCCTGCCCACGCGTAGAGCGCCGTTCCGAGGATCGGCGAGATCCACTCCAGACCCGGGATATCCGGAAGCGAGTAGCCGACCAGGTCCGCAAACATCGAAGAGAACAGGACGGTCGGAACTGCGAGCAACAGCGACCACCAGAAGAGGCGACGGAACACCGCGACGTGTCCCTCGTGCCCACCATGTCCGTGGTGACTGTGGTCATCTTCGTGGGCATGTTGCCCAGCGCTCGGGTCGTGTGTCTCGTGATGGTGATGGTCGTGATGCTGCATAGCTAGATCCTCCGCTTACGTGATACCCCCTGGGGGTATTTTTAATATACCCGTACCCCGTAGGGGTATCAAGTGCGCGAGCCATCCCACCACTGTCGAGCAGCGTCGACTGGCGGTGCGCCGCGGTGCCATCGAGGCCGAGTCCTCGAAGCACAAGTTCGACGAAGGTGTCATCACTCGTTCTCTTGAGCTGTGTCTCGAACTCCTGACCAGTGGTCAGAAGCACTACGAGCAGGCGGACAAGCGCGCACGACGCGAACTCAACCAAGCCATGTTCGAGCACCTCTACGTCGATGACGACGAGATCGTGCTGCGATCCGACAACAAGGCCGACGGCTGACGTAGATGGCTTCACCGCCTCCATGGCCAAGATCGCCAGGATTAGATATAATCGGGATATGGCTATGACATCAGATCTGACCGAAACTAGCGACCTTGCCCCGGCAGTAGCTCTGTTTCGATCACTCTCTGATCCCATCCGTCTTCGACTCCTGCAGCGTCTGACAGGTAGCGAAGCGCGCATTGTGGACCTGACCGCTGAGCTGCAACTGGCTCAGTCAACAGTCTCCACGCATGTGGCCTGCCTGCGGGATTGCGGGCTGATCACTGGCCGTCCCGAGGGGCGCCAAATGTTCTACACGCTCAGCCGACCAGAGCTCATTGAGCTCCTCGGCTCGGCCGAAGAGCTTCTGGCAGCTACCGACCACCAGGTGGCGCTATGCCCCCGATATGGAAAGGAAGATCAGTCATGACAGACGTCACCAAAGGGCAGCTGTCTGCCCGAGACCAACACCTCACCAAGCGAGGACTGAGGCTCGCCCAGTTTACTGTCGGCTACAACGTCATCGAAGGAGCAGTGGCGATCGCGGCAGGTATCCTCGCCGGACTCGTTTCCTTAGTTGGCTTCGGATTCGACTCGGGCATCGAGTCCATCGCCGCCGTGCTGGTTGGCCTTCGTCTGGCAGCACGACTGCGATCCGGCGAAGCAGACGAAGACCGGGAGCGTCGAGCGTTGAAGATGGTTGCTGGCACATTCTTCTTGCTGGCGGCATACGTCATCTTCGAGGGAACACGCAATTTGATCAGCGGCGAGACGCCAGACAACTCAGTTGTCGGCATCGTCCTGTTGATCGCGTCCATCGTAATCATGCCGGTCCTCGCCTACGCGAAGAAGCGCGTCGGCATCCAGCTCAACAATGATCCGCTGATCCTGGCCGATGCGGCAGAGACTCGGATCTGTGTGCTGTTGAGCGTGTCCACTTTGATCGGCTTGCTGCTCTACGCATGGACGGGCGCAGCATGGATCGATCCAGTGGCCGGGTTCGTCATCGCAGCTTTTGCCATCCACGAAGGGCGCGAAGCGTGGGAAGGCGAACTCGTCGAAGACGACGACTAACCCGACCCAGTCCGCACACGTCAGCCCGATCCGGGAGTAGAGCTTGCTCCTCCCGGGTCGGGCTCTATTTCATTGCGCAAAGAAAGGTACCCGTGAATGACCTCGAGTACGTGCACACTGATGGACGCCTGAATGGATTCATCCGACTGCGATAGACGGAGGTAGCTCGACCTCAACGCGCGGATCCACCGAGCATCGCGCAGCGATCAGAGCCAATTAGTCTTAGAATGCTTGATTGCACCATCTGTCTGGCTGTGATTCCCACGCCCGTCCGGGCGTACGCAGCGATCCTTGGCCCACTTCATAACCGACTACGTTATATCCCTCAAATTTTGACCGTAGCGTTCAGCTTCTCGATTAACGCGGTGAACTGCTTCACTGACTTGGGTTTGATCCCCGAGAAGAATTCTTCACGATGCGTCGTCAGTGCGTGGGCAGGCAGCGCGTGGTCGAAGGCGCCACGGATCGACGTGATCTTCTTGACGATTGGCTCATCAGTTTCAAGCAAATCAGCCGCCTTCAGATTGCTATCGAACGCCCAGTTGTAGAGCTTCAGATAGTCAGCCACGTCGAAGAGATCCTCGATGTCGGCATTGGTGGGCATCTTGTCGATGTCCGAGCAGACAACGATCACGCTCTCGTCGACTCCGTTGTGGTTAGCCGCCTTCTTCACACGCTGCAACTTCGCATTCGTGCGGTCGCCGTCCACAAGCGCTGAAACCGCGAGGCGGCGACCGAGGAGCGCAACGAACGCAGGCATGTTGTCGATGCCACCGACGGGCAAGATCGCAAGGCGCGGATCCAGGCCGCTGCAGTCACCTTCCGGGTTCACCAGCAGGTGCTCCGTGAGGCGCTGAATGTAGACGAAGTCACTGCTGCCTTCGACCAAGAGATGCTGTCCTGACCCAATGAAGAGGTGCTGACTCACCGAGTACCCGAGGGCGGACTCCACCGGCAAGATCGTTGAGGGGTCGGCACTCAGTTGAATTGGCGTCACTTTGACGCCTTGATCAGGATCCTGACGGGTCGCCCGGTCGTGAACGGCTCGAAGCTTTTCGTACTTGGTCGGATCGACCATGTGCTGCGAATGAGTCGTGTAGATCGTCTGCTTGGAGGCGCCCAGCTCTTCGAAAATGAAGCGAACGAAGTCTCGCTGCGCGTCGCCGTGCAGACTCGTTCCCGGCTCGTCGAGCAAGACGATGATCGAGTTGCCCGAACTCTGGTACTCGCTGAAAGCTGCGAAGAACGAGAAGAACCACTGGAAGCCAGTGGATCGAGTCGAGAAGTTCGTCTCGACGTTTCCGTGTCGCCCATCGCGAAGCTCGATCTTGAGGATTCGATGCGTTTTCTCGTTGCCACTGACCTCGCGGACGACCACATTGTCCGTATCGAAGATGACGTCAAGGTCCTGGTTCTGCTTCCAGTACTCGAACACGTGGGAACTCAAGTCGGCGCTGGCGGCCTGGAGTTCAGCCTTGCGACTGTCATAGTCAGCGTCCATGAAATCCTGCGGAGTCTCACCAGCGTGAGCCAACAGCGCGAGCACGGATCGCTCCCCATCGTCAAGTTCCTCGCCGTCATCGATCTTCGTCTGAAGCTCGTTGAGATCCGTCTCGCCCGGCAGAATGTTGTAGTTCGAGAAGTAGAAGAACTCGGGCAGGGAGTTCCACATCCGGTCTCGCTGCTCTTGCTCCATCTCGCCGTCATAGATGAAGGCGTACTTGTTGAGTGACGTGCCGAAGGCGCTCATAGCCTTGGAGCGCAGCGCCTCGCCAGCTTCCTTGAGCTGCTTGGCCGTCTCCTTGGCGGTCGAACGGGCGTCCGCGTAGGAACCAGCAGCCACGAGGCCTTCGAGATCCTCTCCGCTGATCTCCACGTCCTCTGCGGCCTTCTGAATCACTGCAGTGCGCGAGCACGACAACCAGATCAACTTGCCGTTGTCGTAGTTGCGGGCGGCGTGCACTTCGAGCGAAGCCGGCGGACGGATACCGAAGTTGGACTCAAACTCGTCAAAGTCGCTGTCAGTCAAGCCGAAGACTGCCTCCACAGGCTTGGTCTTCGAGATATTTGCGTCGGCGCGACGATCACGAGCAAGCCGCCAACGGGGGTACTCGGTAGTCAGATCGAACGATCGCTCCGAGCCGTTAGCTGGATTGAGGCGATGCAGCGCTTTCAGAACGGTCGTCTTGCCGCTTTCGTTCTTACCGACGAGACACGTGACGTCATCCTCGATATCGACGGTCTGAGCCTCGACGAAGTTACGAAACCTTTGGACCTTGATCGACTTCAAGCGCATGCGTTGTTCTCCTATTTACTGCTCCAATTCTAGCAAATTCGAGCACTGGCTGCGAGCATAAGCATCATCATGGCGTGCACCGCTGACAGGTTGACCCCAACGAAGTTGGTCGCTTTCGACCCGGGGTAGGTGTCACTGATCGGACGCAAGAATCGGGAGCTCCCGCGGTCTCCCGCGAGGGCTCCCGATCGCAGGACTAGTTCAGCGCTTCGGTCGGCCTCCACCGCCCGGCCTCTGTCCACCCGAGCCTCCGCCTTCAGGCGTGGGCTTCGGCTGCCGGATCCATGCAGTGACCATGAGTAGCTCCTTCGACGACGAACGACTACTCCCAGATTAGCCCGTACCAGTACCTCGGTTGGGTGTTCTTCCAATGACAGCGAACTTCTGTTCGCGTGCCGAGTTCGACAGCTTCCGTGCCGACAGCTCCAAATTCGAACTGCTGCGACGGCGTCACTCCGTCCTGTCGCTCCAGTCGCTCCGGTAGGTGGTCGGGGTCAAACTGAACCCGAATATCGAGCCGCTCTGCCCGCGGTAGAAGGTCGAAGCCGGTGTAGAACGGTCCCATTGCCTTCCGGTAGGCCTCCAGATTGACGGGGATTCGTCGGTAGAGCTTGAACTCGAACGACTCTCCATGGGACAGCGGGCGCGGGAACCTCACTGACAGATCGGCTTTGAATCCCGCGCCTTCCTGACCGCGCAGGATCACGGGCTCGAACGCGAGCTTCCCCGAACCAATCAGTCGGATCGTTGGATCACCGTCGAGCGAGCTCAGGTGGTACCAGATGGGGATGCGCCACTCTTCAAGGCCATCGGTTTCGGCAACCAGTCGCCGCCGCTCCATCACCACGATGGACGGATCGCTCTCTGTCGGTACGACGTAATCGTGCTCGAGCACTTCCAAGCGGTATCCGGCACCGCCAGGCGAGACCGCCCTCCGGAAGGTCGGTTTCTCGCTCGCCAGAACCGACACGAGTCGCTTCCTCAATCCCTCGAAGGGTGAATGCCGGAAGACGTTCCAGGAGAGCCCGGACTCAGCAGCGACTGCGACGTGGCGCTTCTGCACGCCCCACCCATACGCATGCTCGATCCCAAAGAGCAGAACGACTAGGTCGCGGTCCTTCTGGCTCAGCCGATTGGCTGCGGTGACGAGGGCATCCATTAGACCCGCGCGCGGATCTGAATCGTTCGACTCCTGCAGGTGTGCCTTGACGACCGGAAGTTCGAGGATCTGGCCAACCTGGTCCACATCGATGTGAGCCAGTCCTTGTGAGTGAAGGAGGCGTAGTTGTCGGTCGAGCTCTGGGTCAAGGTCTTGCATGTATCACTCCCCATTTTAGCAGTCACGACAGGCAGTTCCCGAATTTCCTGACGGCTTCAACGGGTCTCCACCGTTTCTAACAGTTTGGCCGCTGGAGCGCCCTCGAGGGCTCTGTTTTCGTGAGTTAGGGCCACTTTCGGTCCACCTCACCAGACCGGAGGAGCGATGACCATGAACGACGACTACGTCGAGATCGACGCGGCGTGGTTCAGCAGCGAGTGGCTGCTGGATTACCCGGACTTCCCCCTGGCCACTGCTCAGCCGTCGCAACCGAAGGAGTAATAGGGATGACGAACGAACTGCAGCGTTGGGCGGCGGGCGCGTCCGCCGTGGTGCCCAGCAAGGACGAGCGCCAGCACAAGCGTGCCGTGGCCAACCTCGTCCGCGAGACCAAATTCGCCGGCCTCAAGGTCGACGCCGAGGCGGCACTCACTGGCCGCATCATGGAGCGCGCCGTCGACATCGACCAGTACCGCAAGGCGCTGGCCGGCAACGACGAGACGCTCAACATGGTGCTCACCCGCATCGAGCTCGGCTTCGTTGAGAAGGCGCAGCGGGTCCAGAAGAGCTTCGGCTCGGAGTTCCCGCTGTGATCCCCCTGGTCTATGGTCTCGCCATCGGGACGGGGATCGGGGCCCTGGCCTCGACGCTCGCCAGGAAGCTCCGCGACCGTCGGAGCGCACACCGACCCGAGCACATCGACCCTGAGGAGCACGACGACCTCGAGGCGAACTTCGCGGCGCACATCGCCTCGATGCGCAGCCAGGTGAGCGACTTCGCTGACAAGCTCGCCGGAGACGACCCGCTGCTGCGTGAGCGGCTGCGCGTGTTCGAGGGTGGTGACCTCCCGTGATCGCCTTCCTGCTCATTCTGCTGGTGCTCGGCGTCATCAGCTTCGTCGTCTGGTGCGCCGAGTCGACGGAGGCGGAGCTGCAGGAGCAGCAGCGCCGCGCCGAGCTGACCATCGACCGCCAGGCCGAGTCGGCCAAGCGGGCCATGAACGACGCGGCGGGTCAGTCCTGGCGCAATCTCGTGGACTAGAGAGGAGACGGACATGCTCACGTTCTGCTCGCACATCGAGTGCCTGGACAAGGAGCTGGCGTTCCTCGCCGAAGTCGACAGCAGCTTGTCGCAGCAGGCGGTGGTCCACGCGGTGTCGTACCGGCGGCTGTCCGCTCGCTTCCGCCGCGACTTCGCCGGACAGGCGACGCATCGTGAGCCGTGAACAGGGCAGGAGCGTGGGCGAGCGCATCGTGAACTTCTGTATCGGTGCGCTCGTCTGCGCCATCTGCCTAACGCTGGCGTCCGACCTGTTGCTGTCGCTCTGGCCGTGGCTGGTCGTCATCGTCCTCAGCGGCAGCGTGGCGACGGTCTTCTACTGGCGAAATCGGCGCTGGTAGTCCAGATCAGCCAGCCTTCCGCTCGCTGTTGTCGAATGCACAAACTGCATTGACCGTTGCATAAATGCAACGCATAGTAAAGGCAGACCGTTGCATAAATGCAACATGTGTCGCCAACGCCAAAGCACCAACCCTGAAAGGAGGTCTATTTCGCATGTCCACAAACAAGCCATCCAAACCAACGAGGCGTCGTCGTGAGCGTCGTGCTCGCATCCGTGCGGACGTTCGCAAGCAGCCCGACCTCGCCCGCATCGCCCTCACCATCCAGGCGTTGGCGCTCGCGCAGGCCGAGAAGGAGGCCCAAGCCGAGGCCGACGCTCACAAGGAGAAGTCCTCGTGAGCGGGCCCTTCATCTGGACCGACCTCTTCATCCCGGCCCCCGTCAGCGAGGACGCTGCTCGCGCAGCCCTGTCCTCACTGGCGGGGCTCAGCGGACAACCGCGCATCGTTCTCGAAGCCACTGGTCGGCAGGGTGCGGTCACCTGGAAGCTCGGCGCCAACGCCACCGATACGCCGCGCATCCTTCGCGCGCTCGGCGGCCAGCTGCCCGACCTACGCAGTCAGCGCCGCGCCTCCACCTTCGACGGACTGCGAGCCGACACCGCCGCCGCACTCAAGGTCCGCGGTGACCGCGCAGCGCCGCTCAACCACAACGCCATTCAGCCAACGACCCGCGGCGTCCTCACCGTACTGGCGAGCGCACGAAAGGGAGAGCTCGTTCATCTCCAGCTTGTCCTTGGCCCGCGTTCTCGTCCGAGTCGGCCACTCCCCCCGAACCGCCGCCAGAGTCCGAAACGACTCGAGCACCGCTTCGCCTGCGGGGTGCGCGTTGGCGCCTCCACGTCGGACCCGGCCCGCTCACGCAGCCTCATCGAAGGAGTCATCGGAGCGCTCCGTCAACTCGAAGCACCGGGCCTCCGACTCAGCGTCAGCCGCGCCTCGCTCGGTCAGTTCTCGTACGCCAAGAGTCCACTCGTCTGGTCCAACTCCCTCAGCGTCTCGGACCTCGTCCCCCTTACTGGCTGGCCCGTCGCTGCTTCGTCGGATCGGCTGCCCGGTGTCCGGTCGCCGCATCCGCGGCTCCTCACCCCGTCCGACGCGGTGGCGCGCAGCGGTCGGTCAATCGGCGTCTCTTCTACCTCGTCCACTCGACGCGTCGCGCTCTCTGTCGAAGACTCACTCCGCCACCTGCACCTCATCGGGCCAACCGGCGTCGGCAAGAGCACGCTGCTCACACACCTCGCGCTGCAAGACATCAACGCCGGTCGCGGCGTGGCAGTCATCGACCCGAAGGGCGACGTCATCGACGACCTCTTGACCCGGATCGACGAGCGTCACCTCGACCGGGTCGTGGTGCTCGACGCCCGCGATCAGATGCCAGTGGGGCTCAACCCGCTTACGGGCACGAGTGACCCCGATCTGGCTGCCGACGTGCTGCTGGCGTTGTTTCGCTCGCTCTACGGCGAGGGCTGGCTGCCACGAACACACGAGCTGCTCCAGGCCAGCTTGCTGACGCTGGCACGTCGCGGTGACGCCTCGATCGCCATGCTGCCGCTGCTGCTCTCTAGCCCCGGCTTCCGTCGCTCCATCGTGGGGCAGGCGAGCACGGACGACCCAATGGGGCTCGGTGCGTACTGGGGGTGGTACGACGCCATCTCAGACGCCGAGCGGCAGCAGGCCACCGCGCCGCTCCTACGTCGCCTCCGACCCATCCTCATGCGCCCCGGCATCCGCGCCATCTTCGGGCAGCGCAAACCCAAGTTCGACATGCGCGACGTCTTCACCAAGAAGAAGGTGCTCCTCGTCAGCCTCGCCAAGGGTGCCGTCGGGCCCGAGGCCGCCGACCTGCTCGGCTCCATCGTGGTGTCGCAGCTCTGGACGGCCGCGCTTGCCCGAGTCGATCTGCCGTCGGCGAAGCGCCATCCCGTCATGGTGCACATCGACGAGGTGCAGGACTACCTGCGACTGCCCGGCGACCTCGGTGACGCGCTCGCCCAGGCCCGTGGCCTCGGCGTCGGCTACACGCTGGCTCACCAGCACCTCGACCAGCTGCCGCAGCAGCTGCGTAGAGCCGTCCTTGCCAACGCTCGTTCCCGCGTCGCCTTCGGGCTGCCACACGCGGATGCCCGCGACATCGCGGCGACGACGCGCGGACGCCTAGTGCCTCAGGACTTCGAGTCGCTGCCGGCCTTCGCTGCCTACGCCTCGCTCCTTAGCCGCAACGAACCCGGCGACTGGGTCAGCGTCACTACCGAACCGCTCCCCCAGGCGCTGCGGACCGCCGACGAGCCGAGAGAGCGCTCCCGCCAGCGCTACGGCCAGCCGCTGAGCGAGGTCGAAGCCGATCTGCTCGGCCTCATCGAGCCACCGCGCTCGTCCCGCGAAACCTTCGGCCGCGCTCCGCGTCGTCCCGCAGATGGAGGCTCCTCATGACCCGTTACATCCCCGGTAGAGGGCTTCCGCTCGCCCTTCCGCTCGGCACCGAGCCGGATCGGACATCTTCGCTGGTCAGGGCAGAGTTCCGCGCCCTTCGGGGGACGAATACTCCGGCGACTCTGTCTCCGGAGCTCACCCCCAGCAAGCGTCGCCGCCGCGTCGACGCTGACGTGCTGGCCCGCATCGCCGAACTCATGCCAGAGCGCGACTGGGAAGTGCTCCGCCGCATCTCTGAGCACCGCTACCTGACGACCCACCACATCCAGTCCTTCGTCTTCACGACCCTCGGCACGCCTGAGTCTGCTGCTCGCACGACCCGGCATGTGCTGCAGCGCCTGGCCCGTAACGCCCTGATCCGGGTAACCCAGCAGCGCGTCGGCGGCAGCCGTGCTGGCAGCGCCGCGAAGGTCTGGCAGCTTGCCCCAGCCGGCGCTCGCCTCATCCAGGACGACGGCGCCACCAAGCGCACCCACGAACCATCACTGCGCTTCCTCAAGCATTGCCTCGCGATCGCCGACGTCCACCTCGGTGCGCTCGATCTCGAGAAGATCAGCAACGTCACCAAGGTCCACGTCGAAACAGAGCCGACCTCGTGGCGGCGCTACACCGGTCCTGGTGGTGAACCGCGCTGGCTGCAACCAGACCTGGCGGTGATCATCCACCTGACCGACTTCAGCGACCGCTGGTTCATCGAGGTCGACCTCGGCACTGAGTCGCTGCCGACACTACTCAAGAAGTGCGGCCAGTACGAGGCCTATCGGGCGAGCGGCATCGAGCAGGAGACGCACGGCGCCTTCCCGCTGGTGCTCTGGATGTTCAGCCGGAGCGACCGGGCAGAGAAGCTGAAGGCTGCCATCCTGCGTTCGCCGCGCCTGACGCCTGAGCTCTACCGCTTCGCCACCGCCGACACCGTGCAGGCTGTGCTCCGGGAGCCGCTGCCATGACGAGACATCTCCCCCGCAATCAGATCCTGACCGGAGACGCCACCGAACGGCTCGCCGACCTCCCGGACCACTCCATTGACAGCCTCGTCACCAGCCCGCCGTACTTCCGCCTCCGCGACTACCAGGCGACCGGACAACTTGGCCTCGAGTCACATATCGACGACTGGGTCAGCCACCTCCGCGCCGTGCTGCAAGAAGCCGCCCGTGTCCTCGTTCCGACCGGCACCGTCTGGCTCAACCTCGGCGACAGCTTCAGCACGCACAAAAGAGAAGGGGCGACGCGTAAGAGCCTGCTCTTTGGTCCCGAGCGATTAGCACTGGCGCTCATCGAGGACGGATGGACGATCCGGAACAAGGTGGTCTGGGCCAAAACCACCACCGTGCCCTCCAGCGTCACCGACCGCCTCAGCACTCGCTACGAACTCGTCTACCTGCTGGTCCGCTCCCGCACGTACTACTTCGACCTCGACAGCATCCGCGAGCCGCACACCAGCCGCGTCCCGAAGAAGCGCGCCATCACCATCCGCGACGAGCGACCGGCCTGGCTCGGCCCCAACAGCGACGGCGACAGCGGACTCGCCAAGCTGCATGCCCGGGGTATCCGGGGCCACCCGCTCGGCAAGAACCCGGGCGACGTCTGGCGGCTCGGCGTCAGCGGCTTCCGCGGCGCCCACTTCGCGACTTTCCCCGAAAGTCTGGCGCGCCGCATGGTCGAAGCAGGGACGCCGCGTATCCGCTGCAGCCAGTGCCGCGCGCCGTGGACCCGAAAACTCATCCGCACCGGGGACGCAGCAGAACGAGCACCACCACGCCCGACCTGCGACCACGAGTCCGCCGAACCGGGCATCGTGCTCGACCCGTTCATCGGGTCAGGGACAACTGCCATCGCCGCAAGCAAGCTCGGCCGCGACTGGCTGGGTATCGAGCTCAACCCGGACTTCGTCGAACTCGCCAACGAGCGCATCGAGCAGGCGGTCCGCCACCCATCAACAAGCAACCGAAAGGAGGTGTCATGAATGAACAGCAACCAGCAAGTCCAGAGCACGAATCAACCCCGGACTCGCCTCGAGTCTGGATCGCCAGCTTGGCCGACTACAACGCCGGCCGGCTCCATGGCGACTGGGTCGACGCGGCCGTCGAGGGAGAGGAACTCGTCGCCGCAGCAGAGGCCATCCTCGCGACGAGTCAAGAGCCTGGGGCAGAGGAGTGGGCCATCTTCGACTTCGACAACTTCGGTCCGTACCGCGTCGGTGAGTACGAGGACCTGCACCAAGTGGCCGCCGTCGCCCGAGGGATCGCCGAGGACGGGGAAGCCTTCGCCACCTACGCCCAGCTATCCGGCGCACGTGGCGAGGACCTCGAGACTGGCTACGTCGAGGCCTTCGTCGGTTACTGGCACTCCCTCAGCGCCTTCGTCGACGACCTACTCGACGATCTCGGCATTCGTGAGTCACTCGCCGACTCGTTGCCCGACTGGCTCGCAGCCCACGTCTCAATTGATCGCGACGGCGTGCTGCGAGACCTGCTGGTCGACCTGCACTACGAAGACGCCTCGGACGGCGGCGTCTACATCTATCGGCTCTGACCGACGGCCTCATCGGGGGCCTGCGACCGCTGATTGCGACGGCATCCGCCGTCGCCGGTCGCACCACCCCGAGGAGGTGCTCCGAGCAACACCCTCGGACAAGTCCCTCAGGAAGGAGGAGAGGCACATGAAGACACTCGCCGTACGACTGGAAGATGAGCAGCACGCTCGTCTGACCATCCTGTCGAAGCTCGCCGAAGTGGCCGTCACGGACACCATCCGTACTGCCATCGAGGAGCGCCTCACCAAGATGTCGAACGACCCAGAGATCTCAGCCAAGGCTGAGTCGCTGGCCGCCGAGATCGACCGTGAAGCTGCCGAGCAGCGCGCCGCCATCGCCGGACTCTTCGGAGATGGCACCAAGCCGCGCACAAGCTCCCGCTCGAAGAGCGCCGGAGCCTGAGGTGAAGTCACGCCTCTCTCGCGACAGGAACCGTCGACGCTGCCCACCCGGCACGTCGCTCGGTTCCTGTCGCGCTGAACAACCAGAACTAGAAGCGGGGCAGGCTCAGCAGGTTGTCGGTGTACGTGCCGTTCGCCGCCGTCCTCAAGTAGGGCGGGCTGGCATTCACGACGTGCACCTTGACGTCGTACCGGCCGTCAGCCGACACCCGGGCCTCGCCGCCACCGTTGATCCAGTCGACCGCCCGCTGCTTCGTCCACCACGCCTCATTGGAAGTGCCGTACTCAGACCAATAGACATGCGTGATGTGCTCGTGCTGCTGCGAGTCCTTCGGACTCATGCTGATCCCGGTGATGTAGATCAAGGCTCGACTCCCTGGCTGTCGAGGACGCCGTCTGCTCGAACGTCCGCTCTCCTGAGCATCCCCCGTCGCGCTGACAAATCTGCACGTTCGTCCCAGCGGTCAGGCCCGGAAAGCGCAAATTGGGTGGTGCATTTATGCAACACAAGGCGTATAATGAGAGCAGAACCAATTAATTGCATGGAGAATCAAATGGACGAAAAGCAAGCTCGGAAACTCGGGAAAATGCTGCAGCAGTCACGCGAAACTCAAGGGCTCTCAGCCCGTGAAGTAGCGACTCGAAGCGGCCTCGTCGCCTCAAGCGTCAGACGCCTGGAACAGGGCGCGATTGCGAACCCGGGAATCGAGACGCTCAAATCTCTAGCTGACGTGCTCGACCTCGATGCTTCCGACCTCTACGCCACCGCTGGCGTCATGCCGACCAACGGACTGCCGAGTTTCGCGCCCTACCTGCGCAGCAAGTACAGCGACCTTCCTGACAGCGCTCAGGCAGAGCTCGAAAAGACCTTCGCCCGTATCGCTGCCAAGCATGGCTACGACCCCGGCGGGCCGAACCCCGGCGAGGACGAAGCGCAGTAACCAGACAACCAACTAAACAGCCCGACTAGGGAAAGGAGGCTTACATGAACACATCACCATCACCATCACCACTCTCGAGCCTCCGCGCCCTGCTGCCGCACCGCGTCGTGAACTTCGCCGAGGCGCTGCAGATCGCTGAACAGCAAGCCCGCCGACTGGTCGACCTCATTGATGACGTCGACGGCATCCACGAACTTCATGTGGCTGCAATGCCGCGCATCCGCGTCGTGCACGAAGTCCTGCCGGTATCCGGTCTGAGCTACTGGAACGGCAAGCACTGGGTAATTGCTCTCTCGAAGACCGAGAGTGTCACGCGCCAACGTTTCACCTTGCTCCACGAGTTCAAGCACATCGTCGACCATGGTTCGACTGATCTGCTCTACACCGGGGATCGCCGCCACACGGCTGAACAGCAGGCCGAGTCCGCCGCCGACTATTTCGCCGGCTGCGCGCTCGTCGACAAGCGCGCCCTCAAGTCAGCATGGGGCAACAGGGTGCAGCGCGTTGAAGACCTCGCGTCACAGTTCAGCGTCAGCCCCGACGCCATGCGCGTCCGTCTGTCTCAGACTGGTCTCGACGTCGTCGTCGATAAGGTCCCGGCGCCTCGCTGCGCCCGTCCCGTCGCCACCCCTCGATCCAAGGCGCAGCGGTTTCGTGCCACCCGTCCTCGCTACTCCCAGAGGAGATACGCATGAACGACATCGCACTGGCTCCGATCGGTATTCGCCCGATGGCCGTCATCTACCTACGGGTGAGCACCAAGGACCAGGCCTC
Organism: Aeromicrobium sp. EU05-FHT14F07; assembly: GCF_058790455.1. NCBI lineage: Bacteria > Bacillati > Actinomycetota > Actinomycetes > Propionibacteriales > Nocardioidaceae > Aeromicrobium > Aeromicrobium sp. EU05-FHT14F07. The sequence continues at coordinate 157,798 of NZ_JBYTCR010000001.1, read as the reverse complement.
ACGCGGCGGTGAGGCGGAAGGCTTCTCCATCCCAGCGCAGCGCGACGCGTGCCTTCGCAAAGCCGAGTCCCTCGGTGCCGTCGTCGTTGCTGAGTTCGTCGATGCCGGGGAAAGCGCTCGCTCGGCCAACCGGCCCGAGCTCAAGAACATGCTGAAGTTCATCAGACAGAACAAGGTCGCCCACGTCATCGTGCACAAGGTCGACCGCCTCGCTCGTAACCGAGCCGACGACGTCGAGATCAACCTGCAGCTCCAAGCATCCGGCGCACAGCTGGTGTCGTGCTCCGAGAACATCGATGAGACACCGAGCGGTGTGCTCCTACACGGCATCATGAGCTCGATCGCGGAGTTCTACTCGCGCAACCTGGCTGCTGAGTCCAAGAAGGGGATGCGCCAGAAGGTGAAGAACGGGGGCACCGCCGGCATGGCGCCCTTCGGCTACATCAACACTCGTACCCGCAACAACGATGGCCGCGAGGTTCGCACTGTCGAGCTCGACTCCGAGCGCGCCGAGTGGGTGCCGTGGATCTTCGAGCACTATGCATCCGGCGACTGGACCGCAGCCGCACTTCGTGACGAACTCAACCGACGAGGCGTCATGACACGTCCACGTCCAAATCGGCCGAGCCGTCCAATCGCCACCTCTCACGTCCACGCCATTCTTCGCAATCGCTACTACCTCGGGTTCGTCACCTTCGAGGGCGTCGAGTACCCGGGGCAGCACGAGGCACTGGTGTCCGAAGAACTGTTCCAGCGCGTCCAACGCATGCGCGCCGCCAGGGCACAGAGCAAGGAGAAGCCTCGCGTCTTCAACCACTACCTGAAGGGATCCGTCTTCTGCGGGCAGTGTGGTGAGCCGCTGACCTTTGCCAGGTCGCGCAACCGCCAAGGCACCACCTACGACTACTTCATCTGCATCGGCCGCAATAGCCACCGGAACGGGTGCACCTTCCGTGCGATCGAGGCCGCTCAGCTCGAACGGCTCGTACAAGAGCACTGGAAGACCGTCACGATGAAGTCCACGCACGTCGCGCAGATCCGCGCCTTGCTTCTCGAGCACATGGGCATCGTGCTCCCGTCGAGCGCAGCCAACCGCGAGGTCTTAGAAGGAGAGTTGGGTTCCGTCGAACGCGACAGTCAGAAGGTGTTGGAGGCGTACTACGCGGACGCGATCGACGTGCAGGAGCTGAAGAGCGAGCAGCGTCGACTGGCGGTGCGCCGCGGTGCCATCGAGGCCGAGTCCTCGAAGCACAAGTTCGACGAAGGTGTCATCACTCGTTCTCTTGAGCTGTGTCTCGAACTCCTGACCAGTGGTCAGAAGCACTACGAGCAGGCGGACAAGCTCGCACGACGCGAACTCAACCAAGCCATGTTCGAGCACCTCTACGTCGATGACGACGAGATCGTGGCGAGCGACATGAATGAGGCATTCCGGCGACTCATCTCCGAAGACCTCGCCGTCGAACTGGAGAGCGAGCGGAAGACCCACCAAAAGCGTCAGACCAGAACTAGTGGCCTCTACGCTCTGCCAGGGGTCGATGAAAACGCCCACAGGGGTGGCGAGCAGGGCTCATGGGACTTGCCGCCGCGCGCCCGTCGAACACGGCCCGAGGACCGGATTCGACCGTTTCTGACCCTCGAACGCCCTCGGGGTCACCTCTCATGGGAAAAGAAAGAACCACGGCCCTCAGAGGACCGTGGTTCCAACGACTTACTTTTGGTAGCGGGGACAGGATTTGAACCTGTGACCTCTGGGTTATGAGCCCAGCGAGCTACCGAACTGCTCCACCCCGCGTCGCACATAGAACATTACGCCACGGTGAACGGGGATCCAAATCGGGGGTGTGAGACGACGCTCACAGGGGTTCTCTCGACTCGCGAGACCGGCGATCCGCTCCTACCGTCGTGTGGAAAGGAGTCGTCGGTGATCGCAGGTCGGTACAGGCTCGAGCGCGAGATCGGTCGAGGTCGCTCCACGAGCGTGTGGGCAGGCCACGACACCCTTCTCGACCGTCGGGTGGCACTCAAGAGACTGGGCTTCTCGCCCGGCTCCGACGAGGTCGACGCCGCACGCGCCGAGCGTGAGGCGAGGCTCGCCGCACGGGTCCACCACCCGCACGTCGTCTCCGTCTACGACCTCGCCGACGACGGCGACTTCACCTGGCTGGTCATGGAGCTCGTCGACGGGCCGACCCTCGCCGACCTCGCACAGCACGGTCCCCTCGACCTCGGACGTGCCGCCCGTCTCCTGGCCCAGGTCGCCGACGCACTCGCCGCGGCGCATGCCGACGGGCTCGTGCACCGCGACGTCAAGCCGTCGAACGTCTTCGTCACCGGCGACGACGTCGCGAAGCTCGGCGACTTCGGGATCGCCCGCCGCGAGGACGACGAGGCGCTCACCCGCACGGGCCTCATCACCGGCTCGCCCGCCTACCTCTCCCCCGAGATCGCCCGCGGGTCCACCGCCACGGCCGCGGGCGACGTGTGGGCCTTCGGCATCACCGTCTACCGCGTGGTCACCGGCACAGCGCCTTATGACGTGGAGGGTGACGACGTCGTCACCGCCGTGCAGAAGATCCTCGAGGCGCCGGCGCCCGCACTGCCCGCCGACCACCCGCTGGCTCCCGTCGTCGCCGCGTCGACGCGCCATGACCCCGCCGACCGCGCCACCATGCGCGACACCGCCGACCTCCTGCAGACGCTCGCCGCGCCCGGCGGCCTCGGTCACCTCCGGCCTGTGCCGGCCGACCTGGCCGTCGCGCGTGCCGCGACCGCACGAGCGACCGAGTCGACCGCGACGATCCCCGTCCTCGACAGGCCGCGCCCCGCGGTCGCGCAGCCACGAGCCGTCCGCGCGACCACGACCACTCCACCAACGCTCCCGCCACCGGCCCGCCGACGACGCGGACCACGTCGTCGCGACCGGCGCACGATCCTGGTCGCCGCCGCCGCGCTCGTCGCCTTCGGTGCGGCCGGTGCCGGCGTGGTCGCGACGACGGGCGACGACACGGCCCCGGTCGCCGCGGCCACGTCGGCACGCCCACCGCTCACCGTCCAGCAGCGCCTCGAGAAGTTCGCCACCGACTACGTCCAGACGGCCGCCAGCGACCCGCAACGTGGCTTCCGACTGCTCACCGCCTCGTACCAGCAGGCCAGCGGCGGCATCGCCGGCTACACCGACTTCTGGGGACGCGTCAGCGACGTGCGTGTCGAGGGGGTGCGCTCCGACCCCGACCAGATGCGGGTGACGTACACGTACTCCTACGAGATCGGCGGGGTCCGCCGGACCCAGGCCCTGACACTGCTGCTCGCGCAGGAGGGCGACCGCTACCTCATCCGCGGCGCGCTCGCGGCCTGAGCTCAGAGCGTCTCGCGCTCCAGCACCGAGTTCGGTCGGAACGACACCGGCTCACCACGACGCGTGGGGCGCACCAGGTCGAAGCCCGCCGTCGTCACCAGCACCCACCGGCGCGGGCGCTGCGCACGGCCCAGCCTCTGGGCGGGATCGCCGGCCACCTCCCGCGCACACGCCACGTGGCACGGCGGGAACCCGAACTCCCCGTCGAGGGCCTCGTCGGGGGTGCCGACGAACGCGACCGGACGCGTCAACGTCTGGCCGCACACCCCGCAGATCCGGCTCAGGGAGCACCGGATGGCCTGCTTCTTCACGACCTTCTCGTGCGTGCCGCGTCCCTCGTCGTCCACGCACGCGAACGGCAGCGCCGAGCCCTCGACCATCGGACCCGACGCCGCCGTCACCGCACCCTCGCTCACGACGTGGCGGCCGCGTTCGTCCAGCGGCCCAGCTCGTGGCGACGTCCGGGGCGCTCGTCGTCGCGCAGTCGACGACTGCGGGGCGCGGGCGGCGCCGGGTTGTCCTTCGTCCGACGGTTCGGCAGCGACAGCTTCATGATGGTGCGCAGCGTCTGGCCGTACTGCTTGTACAGCGGACCGGTCGTGTAGGGGATGCCGTAGCGCTGGCAGAGGTCCTTGACCTTCACCGAGATCTCCGCGTACCGGTTGCTGGGCAGGTCGGGGAACAGGTGGTGCTCGATCTGGTAGCCGAGCTGGCCGCTCATGACGTGGAGGAGCTTGCCGCCCTCGAAGTTGGCCGACCCGAGCATCTGGCGCAGGTACCACTCCGCGCGCGTCTCGTCCTCCAGCTCCTCCTCCGTGAAGTGCACCGCACCGTCCGGGAAGTGCCCGCAGAAGATGATCATGTACGCCCACACGTTGCGCACGAGGTTGGACGTGACGTTCGCCGTCAGCGTGCTCAGGAACGCCGGACCGGTCAGTGCCGGGTAGACGACGTAGTCCTTGAGCGCCTGCTTGCCGATCTTGTCGCCGATCTGCTTGAGCTGGCGCTTGAGCAGCTTCGGGTCCTTCTCGCCCTTGCGGATGGCCTCGATGTCGAGGTCGTGCAGCGCCACGCCGTACTCGAAGAACAGCGCCAGCAGGGCGTTGTAGATCGGCTGGCCGAGGTTGTACGGCGTCCACTTCTGGTCGCGGCTCATCCGCAGGATCCCGTAGCCCACGTCGTTGTCGTGGCCGAGCACGTTCGTGAACTGGTGGTGGATGTAGTTGTGCGAGTGCTTCCACTGCTCGGCCGGCTGGGTCGTGTCCCACTCCCAGCTGCTCGAGTGCACCTCCGGGTCGTTCATCCAGTCCCACTGGCCGTGCATCGTGTTGTGGCCGATCTCCATGTTCTCCAGGATCTTGGCCGACGACAGCAGGGCCGTCCCGAGCAGCCACGCGGGCGGGAACAGGCTCGCGAACAGGGTGATGCGCCCGGCGGCGGCCAGCCGTCGCTGCAGCGCGATGATGCGCAGCACGTAGTCGCGGTCGGCCTGACCACGACTGGCCTCGACCTCGGCGCGGATCTCGTCGAGCTCACGCCCGATCGCCTCGACCTCCTCGTCGGTCAGGTGGGTGTACTCGCGCACGTCGGCGTAGGCCATGGGTGTCTCCTCAGATCTTGAGCGTGCAGTCGGTGGCGGCGACGCTGATGCAGGTCTGCACGTACTCGCCCTCGGTGTGCTCGTCGCCGCTGCGCAGGTCCTTCACGCGGCCGCTGAGCAGCGGCACGTCGCACGTGTGGCAGATGCCCATGCGACAGCCGAACAGCATGTTGACGCCGGCCTGCTCGCCGGCCTCCAGCAGCGTCGTGGCCCCGTCGACCTCGACGCTCTTGCCCGTGTCGCCGAAGGTGATCGTGCCGCCCTCGGCGTCGGTCTCCGTGGCGCCGAGCGAGAACCGCTCGACGTGCAGGTCCTCGTCGCGCCCGAGCCGCTCGAAGTGCTCGACCAGAGCGTCGAGCATGGGCTGCGGCCCGCACGCCCACGTCTCCCGGTCGGTCCAGTCGTGGCAGACGTCGTCGAGCTGGTCGGGCGTCAGGAAGCCGTCACGGTCGGTGAACCGCTCGTAGAAGGTGAAGCGTTCGTGCTTCGCGGCCAGCTCGCGCAGCTCGGCGAGGAACATCATGTCGTCCTCGTCGACGGCGGAGTAGGCGAGGAAGACGTCGGGCATCGAGTCGCGTCGGTCGAGGGTGCGCAGGATCGACATGACCGGGGTGATGCCGCTGCCGCCGACGACGAACAGCATCCTCTCCGGCGGCGGGTCGGGGAGCACGAAGTCGCCCTGCGGCGACTCCAGGCGCACGATCGTCCCCGGCTCGAGGCCGTTGACGAGGTGCTCGGACAGGAAGCCCTCGGGCATGGCCTTCACGGTGATGGCCACCGTGCCCTCGGAGCGGACGGGCGCCGACGACAACGAGTAGGACCGCCAGTGGAAGCGCCCGTCGATCTCCACCCCGATGCCGATGTACTGGCCGGGCTGGAAGTCGAACGACCAGCCCCACCCGGGCTTGATGACGAGCGTCGCCGAGCGGTCGGTCACCTGCTCGACCCGCTCGACGCGGCCACGCAGCTCGCGCGCGGACCACAGCGGGTTGATGAGCTTGAGGTAGTCGTCGGGGTGCAGCGGCGTCGTGAACGCCTTGCCGACCGCACGCACACGACGCAGCACGGTCGACCTCTCGATCAGTGAGTCAGCCATCGGCCCGCCTCCCCGGTCTCGCGCCCTCCAGGACGACCCCTGTCGGCCGTGTGGTGTGCGTCACGGCGAGCGTACGTCCGTCCAGGAGTCCGCGCTCGGCAACGCGGCACATCCATCCACGGGCTGAGACCATGCGTTACATTGCGTACAATGTAATTGTGCACTTTCGAGTTGCGGCATAGCCGTGGGCGACCAGACTCGAAGGTGCCAGAGCGCACGATCCCCGACACAGACGGAGGAACACCCATGAGCACGCTCGAGACCAACGGCATCCAGATCAGCTACACCGACAGCGGCGGAGACGGCCGCCCCGTCGTCCTCATCCACGGCTGGCCCCTCAGCGGCGCCTCCTGGTCGGAGCAGGTCCCGGCCCTGACCGAGGCCGGCTACCGCGTCATCACCTACGACCGTCGTGGCTTCGGCGCCAGTGACAAGCCCGACACGGGCTACGACTACGACACGTTCACCGAGGACCTCGCCGGCCTGCTGGAGCAGCTCGAGGTCACCGACGCCACCATCGTCGGCTTCTCGATGGGCGGCGGCGAGGTGGCCCGCTACCTCGGCTCGCGCGGCTCGGAGCGCATCCACTCGGCCGTCTTCGCCGGCGCCGTGCCGCCGTACCTGCTGAAGACCGACGACAACCCCGACGGCGGCCTCACGCCCGAGGACGTCCAGGGCTTCAAGGACGGCGTCAGCGACGACCGCGCCGGCTTTCTCGAGGGGTTCATCACGAACTTCTTCAGCGCGAACGACGAGCTCAAGGTGACCGAGGCCCAGCGTCAGGAGGCGCTCGGCCTCGTCGAGCCCGCGTCGACGACGGCCATGCTCGGCTGCGTCGAGGCCTTCGGCACCACCGACTTCCGCGACGACCTCGAGAAGATCGACGTGCCGACGCTCGTCATCCACGGCGACGCTGACGCCGTCGTGCCCTTCGAGGTCTCCGGCAAGCGCACGGGCGAGACGGTGAAGGACGCCACGGTCCACGTCGTCGCCGACGGCCCGCACGGGTTCAACGTGAGCCACGCCGGGGAGTTCAACCGCGTGCTGCTCGACTTCCTGCAGCGCTGACCCCGCCCCGCCCCGGCGGACCACCCGCCGCGAAGGCCCCTCCCGGACCCGTCCGGGAGGGGCCTCGTGCGTCCTGGTCGTCAAGGTGACGAAACGGTTAAGCCCGAGATTGCAGGCTCCTCAGCCCTGGCGCAGCAGCAGGCTCGGGGTGAGACTGTCTCCCATGCCTCGCCCCTCCAGGGCAGGCACGCCTTGTCCCACGGGGGGACGCCGGACCACGGTCCGGTAGCAGAGAGGACGCACCACCTTGCGCACACGCCGCACACGGCTGCTCCGTTCAGGAGCCGCCTCCACCATCGCGCTCGCGCTCGCCATCACCTCGGCGGGCGCAGCGAACGCCGCGAACGACGACCCGCGCGCCAAGGTCGAGCAGGCCCCGGAGCGGGCCGCGCAGACCGACGAGGTCAAGGACGCGCCGGCCGGCGACAAGCTCGGCCAGCCCGACCGCGAGCTGCTCGCCGAGGCGCGGCAGAACGGTGACAAGCGCGTCACCGTCATGATCGCCACCCAGCGCAAGGCCACCGGGGCCGTCGTCGACGCCCTCGAGTCGTCGGGCGCCTGGGTCGGTCGCGTCGACGACAAGCTGGGCTACGTCCGCGCCAGCGTGCCCACGTCGCGCGTGGAGAAGGTCGCCGCGCTCTCGAAGGTCACGGCCGTCGACCTCGACGAGACCATCCCGATCGACGACCCCGCCCCCGGCAAGGTCTCGGCCGACGGTTCCGCGCCCACCAGCGCGCCCGGCGCGAGCACCCCGAACGCGAACCCGTACATGCCCACGCGCGAGACCGGCACGACCGACTTCGTCGCGAAGAACCCGAAGTACGACGGCCGCGGCGTCACCATCGGCATCATCGACTCCGGCGTCGACCTCGACCACCCGGCCCTGCAGGAGACCAGCACCGGCGAGCGCAAGATCGTCGACTGGGTCACCGGCACCGACCCGCTCCTCGACGACGACGGCACATGGCGGGCCATGCTCACGTCCGTCAAGGCGACCCCGACGTTCACCTACGCCGAGCAGACCTGGACCGCGCCGCGCGAGGGCACCTTCCGCGTCAACCGCTTCAGCGAGAGCATCACCGCCGGCAGCGAGCCCGACGGCGACGTGAACCGCGACGGCGACACCACCGACCGGTTCGGCATCCTCTACGACGAGGACACCCACGACATCTGGGTCGACGCGAACCAGGACAACGTCTTCTCCGACGACGAGCTCATGCGCCCGTACAAGGAGAAGTTCCAGGTCGGCCACTTCGGCACCGACGACCCGTCGACCGACATCGTCGAGCGCATGCCGTTCACCGTCGAGTACCGCGAGGACGTCAGTCTCGCGCCCGCCGACCTGCCCGGCACCGCCGACTTCGTCAACATCGGCATCGTCGAGGACGCGCACGGCAGCCACGTCGCCGGGATCGCGGCCGGTCACTCGCTGTTCGGTGGCGCCATGAACGGCCAGGCGCCCGGCGCCAAGATCGTGTCGAGCCGTGCCTGCACGTGGGGTGGCGGCTGCACCGCCGCGGCCCTGCTCGACGGCATGGTCGACCTCGTCACCAACCGCGGTGTCGACGTCGTCAACATGTCCATCGGCGGCCTGCCCGCCCTGAACGACGCGAACAACGCGCGTGCGACGGTCTACGACCGTCTGATCGACGACTACGGCGTGCAGCTGTTCATCTCCGCCGGCAACAGCGGCCCGGGCCTGAACACCATCGGCGACCCGTCCGTGGCCGGCAAGGTCGTGAGCGTGGCGTCGTCCATCTCCAAGGGGACCTGGAAGGCCAACTACGGCTCGGTCGTCTCGGCCGCGCTCGCGCTGCACCCGTTCTCCTCGCGTGGCCCGACGGAGTCCGGCGACTTCAAGCCCAACATCGCGGCCCCCGGCTCGGCGATCTCGACCGTGCCCCAGTGGCTCAAGCAGCCCGACCTCAAGGAGGCCGGCTACACGCTCCCGGTCGGCTACGCCATGTTCAACGGCACGTCGATGGCCTCGCCGCAGGCCGCCGGCGCCGCAGCCGTGCTGCTCTCAGGCACCCTCGCCCGTGAGGTCCCGGTGACGCCCAAGCAGCTGCGCAACGCGCTGTACTCGTCGGCGAAGCTCTTCCCGGGCGAGTCGGTCGCGGGGCAGGGTGCCGGCCAGGTCAACGTGCCCGGTGCGTGGAGCCTGCTGCTCAAGAAGGCCGTCACGGCCGACTACCGCACGGACGCGCCGGTCTGCACCCCGCTGTCGGACTTCCTGGCGAAGCCGGGTCGCGGCACGGGCCTGTACAACCGCTGTGCCGCCGACCAGGGCGGTCAGACGCTGAACAAGGCCAAGAAGTACGACGTCAAGATCACGCGCTCGTCCGGCACCTACCGGTCGGTCAAGCACACGGTCCGCATCGTCGGCAACGACGGCACCTTCCGCGCGCCCACCTCGATCACGCTCGCGCGGGGTCGCACGGTGAGCCTGCCGGTGACCGCCACCGCCAAGACGCAGGGAGCGCACTCGGCGATCGTGGAGATCGACGACCCGGCGACCCCGGTCGTCGACCACCGCGTCATGGTCACGGTCGTGCAGTCCACGGGGCTGACCTCGCCGAGCTTCGCCAAGGAGAACCGCGGCACGGTCCAGCGCAACCGGTCCACGTCGTACTTCGTGTCGGTGCCGGAGGGCGCCAAGGCGCTGCAGGTGAACCTGTCCGGCATCGCCACGCGCAGCCAGACCCGGTTCATCGCGATCAACCCCTACGGCGTCCCGGTCGAGTCGACGGCGTCGACGGCGTGCTACACCAACTTCAGCGACGCGAAGGCCTGCAAGCCGACGTCGCGGAGCTACGCCGACCCGCTGCCGGGCGTCTGGGAGATCGAGGTCGAGTCGCGTCGCACGTCGCCGCTGCTCGACAACCCGTTCACCCTGACCGCCGCCGTCCAGGGCGTCACCGTCGACCCGGCTTCCCAGGAGGTCGCCCCGGCCGCCGAGGGTGGAGCGACCGACCTGGAGTGGACGCTCAAGAACGCGTTCGGTCCGGTCACGGTCACGCCGCGTGGTGGCGACCTGGGCAGTGCCCTCGCGGAGCGCAAGACGATCGACGACGGTGCTCAGCAGACGTACACCGTCGACGTCCCGGAGGGTGCGTCGAGCCTCACGGCGACCATCGGCAGCACGTCCGACGCCGGCGCCGACCTCGACCTCGCCGTCCTCAACGCCGACGGGTCGCTGGCCGGCCAGTCGGCGGACGGTGACTCCGAGGAGTCGGTCACGCTCGACGCACCCGCCGCCGGCACGTACACGGTCGTGGTCCAGGGCTACTCCGTCCCGGCAGGAAGCACCGAGTACGACTACCTGGACGTGTTCTACTCCTCGGGGCTGGGCACGCTCGCGGTCGACGACACGCCCGTCCAGCTGGCACGCGGCGGCTCGGCGGTCGTCCAGGGGTCGCTGCAGCCCACGGCGCAGCCGACCGAGGGTCGCTCGCTGTTCGGCGAGATGCAGGTGGTCTCGTCCGAGGGTGCGGTGCTCGGCAGCGGCACGGTCCGGGTGACCGGCTCGGCTCCCGAGCCGACGCCGTCGGCGACCACCACGACGCCGACCGCCCCGGAGACGGCTCAGCCGCTCGCTCCGCAGGCGACGGCGAAGGACGAGCAGGAGTAGTCAGCCGCGCTCGACCTCGACGACGACGAGCACCGGTCCTCGCTGACAGGTGGTGGTCGCGTCGGGGTCGGGCCGGCCCCGCACGGTGACACGGTCGCCGGCCTCCAGGCCGGCGACCGTTCCTGTGAGCACCCACGTGCGGCCGGTCGCGGCGAGCGTGACGCACCGGTCCTCCGGCGAGCGCTCCACGACGCCCGTGACGCTCTGCAGGCCGGCCGACGGCTTGCCCGTCGGGTCGTCGGGCAGCGTCGGTGTGGGGTCGTCCGGCAGCGACGACGACGGCGCGGGCGCCGCTGTGCCGTCCTGCTCGTCTCCCCCACCGCCGCCCCCGCACCCCGCGAGGACCACCGCCACCAGCACCCACCCGACCCGTCTCATCCCCCCAGCGTGCCACCGCCCCCGAAGCCCCCGCTGGTCGAGCAGCGGCCCCGCGCTAGGGGCACCTCCCGCGGCTCCGCGCTGCTCGACCAGCGAAACCGTCCGCTGGTCGAGCAGCAGCGACGGCGAGCGCCAGCGAGCTCGTCGCTGCGATGGAGCCGTCGCACAGGGGGCGTAGCCGCGACGGAGCGAGACCACCCGGCAACGGATCAGCGTGGACCGGCCCCCAGCGAACCCCCAGAGTGGCCTCGATACGCCCGAAGCACGCTCGTTCCTCGCGGCTCCGCGCTACTCGACCAGCAAAACGCTCCGCTGGTCGAGTAGCGGCCACGCGTGAGGGACGAACGCCGTGGACGCGTATCGAGACCACCCGGCAACGGATCAACGCAAACCGGCCCCCAGCGAACCCCCAGAGTGGCCTCGATACGCCCGAAGCACGCTCGTTCCGCCCCCGCAAGCGGGAGGTGCCCCCAGCGCTCCGCGCTACTCGACCAGCGAAACGCTCCGCTGGTCGAGTAGCGGCACGAGCGACGAAGGAGCTCCGTGCCGCGTATCGAGACCACCCGGCAACGGACCAGCGCGGACCAACCCCCAGCGACAGCCCAGAGTGGTCTCGATACGCCCGACCGGGCTCCTTCGTCGCCGGTCGGACTACTCGACCAGCGGAACCCCGGGCGGGGCTACTGGTCGGACTGGCCGAGGGCGTCCTGGGCGTTCTCGACCGCTGCGTTCATCTGGTCAATCCGACGCTGGTACTCGGCGAGGTCGCCCTCCTCGAGGGCCTTCTGGGCCGCGGAGTAGGCCGCCGATGCGTCGCGCAGGTACTCCTGGGTCGTCTTCGCGCCACCGTCGCCACCGCCGCCGGTGCCGCCGCCCGAGGACTCCTCGTCGGGGTCGGGCACCGACCCCTCGGCCAGGCCGAGCGCGACGCGCAGCGCCTCGTCGAGGGTCTGACCGAAGCCGACCTCCTCGCCGAAGGACGCCGCGACGAACTGCAGCACCGGGTACGTGCCCTCGGTCGCCTGCCGTCGGATGTAGACGGGCTGCACGTACAGCAGCGCGTCGCCGACCGGCAGGGTCAGCAGGTTGCCGTTGAGGACCTGCGCGTCGGACTGACGGAACTGCAGCAACGCCTGGGTCACGCCGCGGTCGGAGCTGAACTGGTTGGCGATCTGGCTCGGACCCGGCACCTGCGTGTCGCTCGGCAGCTGCAGGATCTGCATCTTGCCGTAGTCCTCGCTCGACGCCTCCGAGTTCACCGACATGAACGCAGCCAGGTTCTGGCGGCTGTTCGGGAGGTAGACGCTGGTCAGCGAGAACGCCGGGTCCTCCTGGCCGGGACGGGCCGTCGTCAGGAAGTACGGCGGCTGCTGGGTCTTCGTCTGGCCCGACGGGGTCGCCGGGTCCTCGGGCACACGCCAGCGCTCACCGTCCTCGTAGAACGTCTGCGCGTCCGTCACGTGGTAGCGCTCGAGCACGTTGCGCTGGACCTTGAACAGGTCGACCGGGTAGCGCAGGTGCTCCAGCAGGCTCTGGTCGATCTCCGAGCGGGGCTCGACGACACCCGGGAAGACCTTCATCCACGTCTTGAGGACCGGGTCCTGGGTGTCCCACTGGTACAGCTTCACGCTGCCGTCGTAGGCGTCGACCACGGCCTTGACGGAGTTGCGCATGTAGTTGACGTTGTCCGTCGGCAGCGCGGCCTGCGACGTACCCTGCGTCAGCGTGTCGTCGGTGGCCTGGCGCAGCGAGCGGCGCTCGCTGTAGGGGTAGCTGTTGCTCGTCGTGTAGCCGTCGACGATCCACACCACGCGACCGTCGACGACGGCCGGGTAGGTGTCGCCGTCGACCGTCAGCCACGGTGCGACCTTCTCGACGCGGTCGCGGGGGTGCCGGTCGTAGAGGATCTTGGAGTTCTCGTTGACGCGGTTGGAGAGCACGATGTTGGGCTCGGCGAACTTGAACGCGTAGAGCACCTTGTGGAAGAGGCTGCCGACGGGCACGCCACCCTCGCCGTCGTAGGTGTTCTGCGTCGCGCTCTCGGCGCCGTCGTTGCCCGACCCGCCACCGCGCGGGATGTCGACCTCGATCGGTGCGGCGCCGTCCGGACGACCGACGATCGAGTACGACGGGGAGCTCTCGCCGAAGTAGATCCGCGGCGGCACCTCGGTCTCGATCTCACCGACCGGCGGGATGTCCTTCTCGACCCACACGGGCTCGCCCTGCTCGCCCCGCTGGTTGCCGCGCGCGGCGATGATGCCGTAGCCGTGGGTGTAGACGGTGTGGTCGTTGGCCCAGTTGCGCTGCGAGTCCTGCAGGCCGCCCAGGTCGAGCTCGCGGGCCGCGATGATGACGTCCTGCGGGATGTCGTCGTCGCCGAGCTTGTAGCGGTCGACGTCGAGGGTGTCCGGGACGGTGTAGTAGCCGCGCACCTGCTGCAGCTGCTGGAACGCCGGCGAGATGAGCGTGGGGTCGAGGAGCCGGGTGCTGACGCGCGACTCGGCCGACGCGTTGAGCTCCTGCGGCGTCAGCGTCGTGTTCGCGGTGTAGTCCTCGGTCTCGACGTCGGCGACGTCGTAGGCGTCGCGGGTCGCCTCGATGTTCCGGGCGATGTACGGACCCTCCTTGTCCGGCTCCGACGGCCGCACCTGGAAGGACTGCATCACGTAGGGCCAGACACCGCCGATGAGCACCGAGGTGAGGAGCAGCAGGCCGAGTCCCACCCCCGGCAGCACCCACGACTTCACGAAGACGGACGCGAAGAACAGCACGGCGCACACGAGCGCGACGCCGATGAGGATGTTCGCCGCGGGGATCCGGGCCTTCGCGTCGGTGAAGCCGATGCCGGTGAACAGACCGGACCCGTTGACGGCCAGGTTGTAGCGGTCGAGCCAGTAGCCGAACGCCCGCAGCAGCACGCCGAACCCGACCAGCACCGCGAGGTGCACCTGCGCCGCGCGCGTGAAGCGCGGGCCGCGACCGGCGAACCGGATGCCGCCGAAGACGTAGTGCACGAAGACGCTCACCAGGACGGCCACGACGACCAGGGCGAACAGGAACGAGGACAGGAAGTTGAGCCACGGCAGGTCGAAGACGAAGAAGCCGATGTCCTTCTTGAACTGCGGGTCCTGCTGGCCGAAGGACGTGCCGTGGCGCCACAGCTGGAAGGTCTCCCAGCGCGACGACGCGACGGAGCCGGCGAAGACCGTCAGCACGACCGCGAGCACGACGAGCGCCGGACGCTTCACCGGCGAGAGCGCCTGCCGGTACCGGAACGCGGGGTCGTCGCGGCGCACCGGGAGCGCGTCCGGCTGGAGCCGGTGCGCGAGCCACGCGTTGGCGGCGACGACGAGCCCGAACAGCAGGCCGAGCACCGCGAACAGGCCGACCCGGTTCACGATCACCGTGGTGAACACGTTCGAGTAGTCGACGGACCGGAACCAGAGCCGGTCGGTCCACACCGACGTGAAGATCGACCCGAGGAACAGCAGCGCCGCCAGGGTGACGAGCGTGGGCACGAGCACCTTCCGGCGCTTGTCCACCCCGCCGGGCGTCGGCTCGGGTCGGGGACGGGGGGTACCGAAGATGTCGCTCACGGGGCTCCAGGTGTCGTTCTGGGGTCGGGTCCAGCGGTGGGGCTGACGGTGGGGCGAGCCTACGTCAGGCGTTCAGGTCGAGGGTGCGGAGCAGGGCCTGCACCAGACCGGGCACGAGGTCGGGGCCCTCGAGGAGCGCCGCGTCGGCGGGCGTGCGGGCTCGGACGGCGCTGTGCCGCTCCCCCGTCCGGTCGACGGCGGCCACGAGGCGCACGTCCTGGCGGGCGGGGTGGCCGGCGGCAGCCTCCGCGACCGCGGCCGGGTCCGACGGCAGGTCCTGCTCGGCCTCCGGCGGCAGCATGATCCGCTCGACGACGACGGCGCACCCGTCGACGGCGTCGGGCCACTGGATCTCGTCGAGCACGTCCTCGAGCGGTCGTCCCTCGAGGTGCAGTTCCTGCTCGATCGTCGTGAACCCGTCCGGAGCGTCACGCAGCGGGACGGCGAGCTGGGCGGCGAGCGACGGCTCGGCCTCGACGAGTGCGGCCGTGCGCACGAGCGCGTAGAGGCGGGGCGCCTGGTCCCACCCGTCCGCAGCCACGTGCGCCTCGACCTCGAGCGCGGCCAGCCGCAGCGGCGTGGAGGGCAGTGGCTCCTGCTCGGGCGTGGTCACGAGCACGTCCTGACCCGGGCGTCGGGGTCCTTCGCGAGCGCCTCGAGCTCCTTGACGGCCTCGTCGAAGGTGGCGACGCGCACGAGGGTCATGCCGTGGTCCGAGCCCTGCGCGGCCTCCGCGCAGTTCGCGTCGGGGACGAGGAACACCGTGGCGCCCGCCGCGGCGGCACCGGCGATCTTCTGGCGCACCCCGCCGATGGGACCCACGGTGCCGTCGGGGCTCATGGTGCCGGTGCCGGCGATCTTGCGCCCACCCGTGAGCGAGCCGGGCGTGAGCCGGTCGTAGATCGCGAGCGCGAACATGGTGCCGGCGCTGGGCCCGCCGACCTCGTCGCCGACGTTGTTCTCGACATCGATCGGGAAGTCGTAGACGGTGCCGAGCGAGACGCCCACCCGCGGGACGGATGCGTCGCGCGGGTCGGGGCGGGTGGTCACGTCGACGGTGCGCTGCTTGCCGTCACGGACCACGTCGAGGGTGACGGTCGCACCCGGCTTGACCCGACCCACGGCCTCGACGACCGACGCGGAGGACGGCGTGCGTCGACCGTCGACGGCGGTGATCTCGTCCTTCGGCTTCAACCGGCCCGCGGCGCCACCGTCCTGCGCGACGGCGGCGACGGACGACCGCTCGCCCACGCGGTAGCCGGCGGCCCTCAACGCGACGACGAGCGAGCTGTCCTTGGAGCTGGTCAGCTGCGCCTGGCCCTCGGCCTTCGACGCCGCGGCGGACTCGTCGTCGGGGTAGACGATGTCGCGGGGCACGACGGCCACGTCGGAGGTGAGGAACGCCTCGACGACCGACCCGAGGCTCACGTGGGTGTCGGCCCGGGTGACGGACACCGTGGTGAAGTCCAGCGCACCGTCGACCGGGTAGGTCTTGACGCCCTTGCCGAACGTGAACATCTGCCGGCCGCCGATCTCGCCGAACGTGTCGAACGCCGGACCGGGGCGCATCGTCACGTAGGGGGCGGGCAGCAGGAACGCCACGCAGGTGAGGGCGACGACGCTCACGCCTGCGACGAGCAGGGTGACGTAGCGCCGCCCGAGGCGGTGGGCGTCGGGGTCCAGCGGGGCGCCCTCGGGCACGGCGGTGTCTCGTCCAGGGTCGTCGGGCACGGCTCCACCCTAGAGTTCGGCGACAACCCGGCCGGTCAACAGGCCCCGACCCACACGGCGTCGCCGGTCTCGAACGTCTGGTGCTTCCAGACCGGGACCTCCGCCTTGAGCTCGTCGATGAGCCGGCGGGCACCGACGAACGCCTCGGCGCGGTGGGCGGCGGAGACGCCGACGACGACCGCGAGGTCGCCGATCTCCAGGTCGCCCACCCGGTGCACCGCGGCCACCGCGACGACGTCCTCCTCGGCCGCGACCCGCTCCGCGACGTCGCGCAGCCGCTCGACCGCGCTCGGGTGCGCGCTGTACGACAGGGCGCTGACGTCCTGCCCGCCGTCGTGGTCGCGCACCGTGCCGACGAAGAGGGCCACGCCGCCGGCGTGCGGGTCGCGCACCGCGGCGAAGACCTCGTCGAGGCTCAGGGCGGTGTCGCGGACGTCGACCAGGCGGACCGTGCTCATGGGACACCACCGTAGTCGGCGCGACCGCGCCGCGCCGCCCAGCGCGAGCGGCGGCGAACGCCCCGCCCCGTGGGGCCGCCTCGATACGCTGGCGTCATGGCCGACACACCTGACGACCGCGACGACTCCTCCTCCGAGGAGAACCGGGAGCCGCAGCAGCCCAACCCCTTTGCCGGGACCCCCTTCGAGCAGGTCTTCGGCGCGCTCGGCGGGATCCCGGGCGCCGCCGGCGGCCCCGCCGGACAGGCACCCGACCTCGGCGCGATCTTCGGGCAGATGCAGCAGCTGTTCAGCGGCGCCACCCAGGACGGCTCGGTCGACTTCGACACCGCGCGCGACGTCGCGCGCCGCACCGTCGCCGCAGCCGGTCCCGACCCGTCGCCGCACGCGGGCCAGGTGGGGGCGGTGGCCGACGCCGTCCGGCTGGCCGAGACGTGGCTGGACCGCGTCACGGACGTGCCCGCGGCCACGACGTCGTCCGTCGCGTGGAGCCGTGCGGAGTGGGTCGAGGCCACCGGCACGTCCTGGCGTCGGCTGGTGGAGCCGATCGCCGACAACGTCGTGGGGGCGATCGCCCAGGCCATCCCCGACGAGGCGCGTGCCATGGCCGGTCCGCTCATCGGGATGCTGAACCAGGCCGGCAGCGCCATGTTCGCGCAGCAGATCGGACAGGGCCTCGCGGGCCTGGCCACCGAGGTGCTGTCGTCCACCGACATCGGCCTGCCGATGGGTCCGAGCCGCGTGGCCGCCGTGCTGCCGCACAACGTCGAGGCCTTCGGCGAGGGGCTCGAGCACTCGTCGGCCGACGTGCTGCTCTACGTCACGTTGCGCGAGTGCGCGCACCACCGGCTGTTCGCGCACGCTCCCTGGCTGGAGCAGGCCCTGGTCGGTGCCATCGACGAGTTCGGTGCGGGGACGCACATCGACGTCGAGGCGATCGAGGCGCAGGTGCGCGAGATCGACCCCAGCCGCCCCGAGGCCATCGCGGAGGCGATGCAGGGCGGCCTGTTCGAGCCGCGCCGCACCCCCGGCCAGCAGCACGCGGTCGAGCGGCTCGAGACGCTGCTCGCGTTCGTCGAGGGCTGGGTCGACGAGGTCGTCTCGCAGGCCTCCCGGGACATGCCCTCCGCGCCCGCCCTCGCCGAGGCGGTCCGCCGTCGCCGTGCCACGGGCGGTCCGGCCGAGCAGACGTTCGCGTCGCTCGTGGGTCTGGAGCTGCGCCCACGGCGTCTGCGCGACGCCGCGAACCTCTGGGCGGCCGTCCGCGACCGTCAGGGCCCGGCGGCCCGTGACGCCGCCTGGACCCACCCCGACCTCATGCCGACCGCGGCCGACCTCGACGACCCGTTGGGCTTCGCGAACGGCGAGTCCGGCGACGACGACTTCGACGCCGCCCTCGACGAGCTGCTGTCCGGCGAGTCGGGCGACGGTGCCCACGACCGCGACGACGAGCCCGGCACCGGCGACGCGCGGTGAGCCTGCACGCCGACGCGACGCGCACGCTGGCGGCCTGGACGGCACCCGACGCAGGGCAGGAGGAGCTGCGCGTGTCGTACTTGGCGCACCTCGCCGCGCACCCGGACGGGATGCTGCGCCCCTGCCGCCCGGACCACCTGACGGCCAGCGCGCTGGTGATGACCGCCGACGCGCGGCGGGTGCTGCTGGTACGTCACCGCAAGGCCGGGCTGTGGCTGCAGACCGGCGGGCACTGCGAGGCGGACGACGCGAGCCTGGTCGACGCCGCGGCGCGTGAGGCTCTCGAGGAGACGGGCATCGACGGGCTGCAGGTCGACCCCGAGCCGCTCCGGCTCTCGCGGCACGCCGTGCCGTTCTGCTCGCCCGGGGGCCACCACCTCGACGTCCAGCTCCTCGCCGTGGCCCCGGTCGACGCCGAGCCCGTCGTGGCCGACGGGGAGGACCCGGTGGCCTGGTTCGGCGTGGACGAGCCCGTGGACCCGACCGACGCCGACACCCTCGCGCTCATCGCTGCTGCCAGGACACGCCTTCGAGGAACCCCTCGGCCTTGACCGCGTGCGGGTAGTCCGCGAGCAGCGCCCAGAACCTCGGTGAGTGGTTGGGCTCGAGCAGGTGGGCGAGCTCGTGCAGGACGACGTGGTCGACGACGTAGTCGGGCATGTCGCGCACGCGGTGGGAGATGCGGATCGCACCGGTCGCGGCCGTGCAGGACCCCCACCGCTGCGTCTGGTTGGTGACCCACCGCACCGAGCTGGGCACGGCACGACCGTCGAGGTACCGGTCCGACAAGGTGCGCGCCCGGGCCATGAGCTCGTCGTCGCCAGCAGGGGTCCGGGCGACGCGGGCGTCGAGACGGGCCACGAGCCGCGCGACCTCCTCACGCTCCTGCTCCGGCGACAGGTGGGCGGGCACGAGCACGATCGTGCGGTCGCCGTCGCGGTACGCCTGGATGGTGCGACGACGTCGCGTGCTGCGCCTGATCTCCACCTCGCCCACGTCCTCGACGGTAGCCGAGGGCTCAGACCGGCGAGGAATCTTCGTCCACATCCCCCGCTCGACGACGCCGCCGTCCCACCGCAGGTCAGAGGGCGGTTCCATACCGTTGGAACGTGTCGTTCCACGGGCCCCGCCCCGTCTGTCCACCCGTCGTCCACACCGGTGGACGGCGATGCGCACATCTTCCCCACAGGCTTGTCCACAGGAGTGGACAACGGTTCTGCCAAGTCGGTTGACGCGCCCCCGTCGTACCCCTACGGTGTCCTCAGCCGGGCTCCCGAATCAGGTCCGCAGGGGAAGGCAGACCCTCGGGAGCCCGGCTCTCGCACGTCCGGACGCAGCGAGGCCTCTCCCGACGCTGTGGACGTCCGCTGGTCCGAGCCTCTCGGGCCACGCAGGGTGGGCCTCATGACGTTGCGGCCCGTCCTGCTGCCCGGGGGCGACGTCGTGCGTCGTGACGCGCGGACGTTGACGGTGGCGGGCCGGCCAGGCGTGGTGCTGGCGGACCGACCTGGCCTCGTCGCCCTCCTGCGGCTGCTCGACGGTCGCAGCCTGGCGTCGGTCGCGGAGCTGGCTGTGGAGAGGGTGCCGGAGCTCGAGGACGACCCGCGCGCGGTCGTGCACGAGCTGCTGGCCCGTGGCGCGTTGCGGGCGGGCCCGCCGCCGACGCCGCCCCGGCTCTCGGTCCGCATCCGCGCCTGGGCGGGCAGCGAGCACGTGGCGCAGGTCGTGACGTCGGCGGTCGACGCGCTGGGCCTGCGCCCCGACCCGGTCGGCGACGCCGCGCTGCTCGTGCTCGTCGCCGCGGGCGAGCCGGACCGGCAGTGGGTGGCGCGAGCGGTGGAGACCGGTCTGCCCGTCCTTCCCGTCGTCGTGGACGAGCACCGGGCCCGGGTCGGGCCCCTGACGCTCGCGGGACGCACGTCGTGCCTCGGGTGCCACGACGCCGCCCGCGCCACGGCGGACCCGACCTGGGCGGCGGTGGTGCGGCAGCTGGGTCGCCCACTCGTCGCCGCTCCTCCGCCCTCGCCCGCACCGGCCCTGCTGCACCGCGTCGCGGCCGTGGTCGCCGAGCAGACGGCCGCCTGCGCCGGACCGGATCGCCCCGAGACGGTGGCAGGAGTGCTCCACCTGCACGGACGCGACGTCGTGCGCGAACCGGTCCCGGTCCACGAGGGCTGCACGAGCCTGCTCCATCGGGACGCCTGAGCCGATGCCACCTATCCTGGGAGACGTGGAGCCACAGGAGCCGGACGACGCCGCCGACGAGCGCGACACCGGTCGCCGGAGTCGGTCGTCGCTCCCGGTCGGCGCGTTCACCCGTGGTGCGAAGCTCGCCGCGCTCCCCGTCGGCTTCGCCGGCCGCACCGCTCTCGGCGTGGGTCGGCGGATCGGGGGCGCGCCCGCCGACGCCGTGCTGACCGAGGTGCAGCGACGCACCGCCGAGCAGGTGTTCAGCGTGCTGGGCCAGCTCAAGGGCGGCGCCATGAAGATGGGCCAGGCCATGAGCATCTTCGAGGCGGCCCTGCCCGAGGAGATCGCCGCGCCCTACCGCGAGACCCTCACGCGCCTGCAGGACGCCGCACCCCCGATGCCCGTCGACGTGGTGCACCGCCAGCTGTCCGCCGAGCTCGGCGCCGACTGGCGCGACCGGCTCGTCGAGGTCGGCGACCAGCCCGCCGCGGCGGCGTCGATCGGGCAGGTGCACCGCGGCCGATGGCACGACGGACGCGAGGTGGCCGTCAAGATCCAGTACCCCGGGGCCGCGAAGGCGCTGCGCTCGGACCTGCGCCAGCTCTCGCGCATCTCGCGTCTGCTCGGCGTCCTCGCGCCAGGCATCGACGTCAAGGCGTTGCTGCAGGAGCTCGAGGACCGCGTGGTCGAGGAGCTCGACTACACGCTCGAGGCAGCCGCGCAGCAGCGCTTCCACGAGGAGTACGCCGACGACCCGGACGTCTTCGTGCCCGGCGTGGTGCACGGGACCGAGCGCGTCCTCGTGAGCACGTGGATGGAGTCCACGGGCTCCCTGGCCGACCTCATCCGCGACGGCAGCCAGGACGACCGCGACCGCTACGGCGAGCGGTACGTCCGGTTCCTGCTCACCAGCCCCGACCGCGTCGGGCTGCTGCACGCCGACCCCCATCCCGGCAACTTCAGGGTGCTGCCCGACGGACGTCTCGGCGTCGTCGACTTCGGCGCGGTGGCGCACCTGCCCGACGGTCTGCCCCCCGCGCTCGGGCCCCTCCTCACCGCGGCGCTGTCGGGCGACGCGCAGGCGGTGACCGACCACCTGCGCAGCGAGGGGTTCCTGCGGCCCGGCACGAAGATCGACCCCGAGGTGATGGCCGGCTACATCGCGCCGTTCGTCGAGCCTGCGGGCGCGCCGGAGTTCACGTTCTCCCGGGCCTGGCTGCGCGAGCAGGCGGGCCGGGTCGGGCTCGGCGGCGAGGGGATGTCGACGTCGATGAAGATCAACCTGCCGCCGGAGTACCTGCTCATCCACCGCGTCTGGCTCGGTGGCGTCGGCGTGCTGTGCCAGCTCAACGCGACGGCACCGTTCCGCTCGATCCTCGAGGAGTCGATCCCCGGGTTCGAGCCACCGGACTGAACGCAGAGCGCACGCACGATCCTGCCTTCGCGCGCGAGGGCTTGAACGCTTCTGCGTTCACGACGGGATCCCGTCACCAACGCAGCCTCCTCGACCCGCCGACACACGAACGCAGCATCGTGCGTCCACCCCGCGCCGACGTCACAGCCCGAGACCCCGGACCAGCGCCCCGTCCGGCCGCCCGGTCGAGGCCCTGGGGATGACGCACGACGCTCAGCGGAGCACGAGGCCCGCGGCCAGCACGAGCATGACGCAGCCGATCGTGCCGTCGAGCAGTCGCCAGGCGCGCGGCTCGCGCAGCCAGCGGCCGAGGTGACGCGCGCCGAAGCCGAGGGCCGTGAACCAGACGACGCTGCCCGTCATGGCACCTAGAGCGAACCATCCGCGGGCGTCGCCGTGCGAGGCTGCGACCGAGCCCAGCAGCACCACGGTGTCGAGGTAGACGTGCGGGTTGAGCCAGGTCAGGGCGACGGCCGTGAGACCGACCCGTCCCGCGCTCGACCGGACCCGCACGGCCACCGCGCCGCCGGCCGGACGACGCGCCTCGTCCTCGACCTCGAGCGACTCCCCGGGCCCCGTCGCGGCCCGGCGCAGCGCGAGGACCGCGTAGGCGGCGAGGAACGCCGCGCCGCCCCAGCGGGCCGCGTCGACGAACCACGGCACCGACTCGACGAGCCGGCCCAGCCCGACGACCCCGACGGCGACGAGCACGACGTCGGAGAGCGCGCAGACGGCGACGACGAGCCCGACGTGCTCGCGGCGCAGCCCCTGGCGCAGGACGAACGCGTTCTGCGCGCCGATCGCGACGATGAGGGCAAGACCGGCGCCGAGGCCGGAGAGGAGACTGGTCACGCGGCCACGCTAGGACGCCATCACCTTCAGGACCAGCGAAGAATTCTTCACCAGCATTAGCATGGCTTCATGTGGTCCGATCCCGTCGCCGTCCGCACCGTCGCTGCGGTGGTGGAGGCCGGCACGTTCGACGCTGCCGCTCGCGCGCTGCACGTGACCCCGTCGGCGGTCAGCCAGCGGGTGAAGGCCCTGGAGGAGTCGGTCGGTCAGCGGTTGCTCGTGCGTACGACGCCCGTGCGACCGACGGCCGCCGGGGAGGTCGTGCTCCGCTACGCGCGCCGTCTCGCCCTCCTCGACGAGGACGCCGCCACCGAGCTCGGCCTGGCCGGGGCGCGGCTGCCGCGGATCGCCGTCGCCGTGAACTCCGACTCCCTCGCCACCTGGTTCCTCGAGGCGCTCGCGCGTCTCACCCGCACGAGCGACGTGCAGGTGGAGCTGTACCGCGAGGACCAGACCCGCACCGCGCGCATGCTCGAGGACGGCACGGTGATGGCGGCGGTCACCGCCCGCGCCGAGCCCGTGCCCGGGTGCCGGGCCGTCCCGCTCGGCGCACTCACCTACCGGGCGATGGCGTCGCGCGGCTGGCTGCAGCGCTGGGCTCCCGGGGGCGTCGGCGAGACCGAGCTGCGCACCGCGCCGCGCGTCGACTACGACCCGACCGACTCGCTCCAGGCCGACTGGCTGGCCGCGCACGACGTCGACGCCTCTCTCACCCCACGCCACCTGGTGCCGTCGCCGCACGACTTCGCGCGGGCCGTCTCCCTCGGGCTCGGCTGGGGGCTCCTGCCCGCCGAGCATGCCGCGATGTACGGACCCGACCTCGTTGACCTCGGAGGTCCGACGATCCGCTCCCCGCTGTCGTGGCAGCGCTGGCGGACACCCTCGGCCCTCCTGGACCAGCTGACCGACGCGGTGGTGGCGACCGCAGCCGAGACGCTCAGCCCTGCTGGGCGATGACCTCCAGCACGGCCTCGCCGTAGCGCTCGCGCTTCGTCTGGCCGATCCCGGGGATCCCGACCAGGCCGTGCACGTCAGCGGGCCGCAGCTCCGCCAGCGCGAGCAGCGTCGCGTCGGTGAACACCACGTACGCCGGGACCTTCGCCTCCGCCGCGGTCGCGCTGCGCCACTCGCGCAGCCGCTCGAACACCGCGCGCGCGTCGGCGTCGAGCGACTCCAGCTCGACGTTGCTGCGCTTCTTCGGTCGTGGGCCGACGGAGCCGCCGCGGGCCGGGTGGTCCGGCGGCAGCAGCGGGTCGAGGAACCGGGTGGGCTTGCGACCCTGCCGTCCACCGGGCCTGCGGGCTCGCGCCCAGGAGATGGTCAGGTGGCGGCGGGCCCGGGTGACCCCGACGTAGAACAGCCGGCGTTCCTCCGCCACCGCCCGCGGGGTGTCGGCGTGGGTGATGGGCAGCATCCCCTCGTGCATGCCGACGCAGAACACGGCGTCCCACTCCAGGCCCTTGGCGGCGTGCAGCGTGGCGAGGGTGACGCCCTCCGCGGTGGGCGCGTGGGCGGACTGGGCGCGACGGTCGAGGTCGGCGAGCAGCTCCGTGAGCCCGGCCTCCGGCCGGGACTCGGCCAGGTCGTCGGCCATCGTCACGAGCGCGTGCAGCGACTCCCACCGGTCACGTGTGGCACCGGGGCCCGACGGCGCGGTCTCCGTGTGTCCCATGCTCGCCAGGACCGCGCGGACCTCGTGCCCGAGCCTGCCGCGGTCGGGTGCGTCGACGTCGACCGTCGCGTCGGCACCGGCCTCGCCCGCGCGCGCCGCACCGCGCAGGAGCGTGACGGCCTGACGCACCTCGGCGCGCTGGAAGTAGCCCTCGACCCCGCGCAGCGTGACCGGGACGTCGCGCTCGCCCAGGGCCTCCTCGAAGGCCTCCGACTGCGCGTTGATCCGGAACAGGACGGCCATCTCGCGGTAGGGCACCCCGGAACGGTGCAGCCGCACCACCTCGTCGGCGACCGCGGACGCCTCGCTCGGCTCGTCGCTGTACCCCAAGTACCGCACGGGCTCCGCCGGGGCGGCCTGTGCCTGGAGCGGTCGGCCGTGGGCCTCGCCCCGGACGCCGTCGAACACCGCGTTCGCGACCGCCACCACCTGCGGGGTGGAGCGGTAGTTGCGCACCAGCGAGACCCGTTCGGCGTCGGGGTAGCGCTGCGCGAAGTCGGCGAGGATCTGCGGCGACGCCCCGGCGAACGTGTAGATGGTCTGGCGCGGGTCGCCGACGACGCACACGTCGTCGCGTCCGCCGAGCCACAGGTCGAGCAGCGTCGACTGGAGCGGGTTGACGTCCTGGTACTCGTCGACGACGAACCACCGGTACTGGCGCCGGACCTGGGCGGCGATGCGCTCGTCGTCGGCGAGGATCGCGGCCGTGATGAGCAGGATGTCCTCGAAGTCGATGCGGCCCCGCTCGCGCTTGACGTCCTCGTACGCGGCCATGACGGCGGCGACCCGCCCGGGGTCGAGGTCGGCGACCTCACGTCCGCGACGGCGTGCGACGTCGGGGTAGTCGGCGCCGCGGACGTTGCTGACCTTGGCCCACTCGACCTCGCCGGCGAGGTCGCGGATGACCGCGTTGTCGGGCCGACGGATGCCCTCGCGGCTCGCGGCCTCGGCGACGAGACCGAACTTCGAGCCCACCACCTCGGGCAGCTCGGTGCCGTACACCTGCGGCCAGAAGTACCGCGCCTGGCGCAGCGCCGCGGAGTGGAACGTGCGGGCCTGCACGTGGGGTGCGCCGAGCTGGGCGAGCCGCCCGCGCATCTCCCCCGCGGCACGGGTGGTGAACGTGAGCGCCAGCACCTCGGTCGGCACGTACAGCCCGGTCGCGACGCCGTAGGCGATCCGGTGGGTGATGGCGCGGGTCTTGCCCGTCCCGGCACCGGCGACGATGCAGACCGGGCCGCGCAGGGCCTCGGCGGCGGCCCGCTGCTCGGGGTCGAGGTTCTCGAGGAGGTCCTCGGGGCTGGGCACGCGGGCACTTCTCCTTGGTCGGTCGGGGACGGGCGGGGGGTGCGGCGACGGGGCGGCGGGACGGAACAAGCTTGGCCGTGGTGTCGTTGACCTCCGTGGCACCGGTGTCGTCGACGCCGGTACGACCAGCCTAGACCGCACAGGAGACAACGATGACCGGCGACTTCACCCTCTACTCGACCCCGTGGTGCGGCTACTGCCACCGGCTGAAGTCGCAGCTGCAGCGCGAGGGCATCAGCTTCGAGGAGGTCGACATCGAGCAGGTCCCCGAGGCTGCCGCGATCGTCGAGAAGGCCAACAACGGCAACCAGACGGTGCCCACCCTCGTGTTCGCCGACGGCACCGCGCTGACGAACCCCTCCGTGGCCCAGGTCAAGGCCCAGCTCGGCGTCTGACCCGCCCAGGGGTCCGGCGGTCCTCCGACGACCCCGGGCCAGCGCGGCGCTCGACCTGAAACCGACGTCTCGCTCCGACACGGTTCATGAAACCTTGATGTCGCTGGAGCGTGCTCGAAACACCCGGCCTGGAACGTAGGGGCGTCACGATCCGGGCCCGTGGGGGGACGCAGGTGTGGTTGCCCCTCCGTCGAGCGGGCCCTCGTCCCGCACCACCGTCGGAGGCCCCATGACCCTGCTCAAGCACCCCGCCACCCAGATCGGCGCAGCCGCCCTGCTCGGCATCGTCTTCGGTCTGGCCGTCGGCGACTGGGCGGCGAACCTGAAGTTCGTCGGTGACCTGTTCATCCGGCTGATCCAGATGTCGATCGTGCCCCTGGTGATGGCGTCGGTGATCGTCGCGACGGCGGGCATGAGCGGCAGCGGCACCGGGCGGCTCGCGGCGCGGACCTTCGGGTGGATGATCGGCTTCTCCTGCGTGGCGGCCGTCCTCGGATGGGCCCTCAGCAGCCTGCTCGAGCCGGGGTCGGGGATGACCTTCGACGGCCGGCTCGACCCGGCGCTCGAGGGCTCCGCCCAGGCCGCTGCCGACACGGGGTGGCAGCAGACCCTCCTCGGCTTCGTCTCCACCAACGTCTTCGAGGCCATGTCGACGGCGACCATGGTTCCGATCATCGTGTTCTCGCTGCTCTTCGGCCTGGCGCTCCGGACGACCATCAACCAGACCGGCAGCACGCTCGTCCTGGAGGTGCTGTCGAGCGTCCAGCAGGTCGTGCTGACGATGATCCAGATCGTGATGCGGATCGCCCCGATCGGTGTCTTCTGCCTCCTCGCCGCCCTGGCGGGCGACGTCGGCTTCGCCGTCGTCACGACCTCCTTCGCCTACCTGGGCACGACGGCGCTCGGCGTGCTGCTGCTCCTGGTCCTGTTCGTCGCGGTCGTGGTGGTGCGCACCGGCATCGACCCGAGGCGCCTGCCGAGGAAGGTCGCCGACCAGACGGCGATCGCCGTCACCACCACGAGCTCGGCCGTCACGTATCCCACCGTCCTGACGACCGCGATCGACAAGATCGGCGTGAGCCCCCGCGTCGCCAACTTCACCCTGTCGGTCGGGCTCACGATGGGCTCCTACGGCGCGGTTCTCAACTACGTCGTCGTGGTCATGTTCCTGGCGCAGGCAGGCGGCGTCCAGCTCGGGTGGGGCGACATCGTCCTGGGCATGGCGCTGGCGGTGCTGCTCAACATGGGCACCATCACGGTCCCCGGCGGGTTCCCCGTGGTCGCCACGTTCCTGACCACCTCGCTCGGCCTCCCCCTGCAGGCCGTGGGCCTCCTCATCGCCGTCGACTGGTTCACCGGCATCCTGCGGACCTTCCTGAACGTCAACGGCGACACGCTCGTCGCCGTCCTCGTGGCGAGCGCGGAGGGCGAGCTGGACCGTGACGTCTACGACGAGCGTGCCGTCGACGGCGTCCGCGACCGCGACCGTGACGCGACCGTCACGCAGGGTGACGAGATGACGTCGCGAGATCGGTGAGGGCCGGGTGCCGGCCGAGGCGCAGGACGGGACGAGGGCGACGCAGCGTCAGTCAGTACCAGCCAGCCGGGACGCGCTCGCCCAGCCAGCTCTCGATGAGCCAGCTGGAGATCGAGACCCCGCTCGGCGGGAGCAGCAGCGTGCCCGCCTCGCCCTGCGCCAGCAGCTGCTCGCGCGTGACCCACTGGGCCGCCGCCATCTCGACGCCGTCGACCTCGATGTCGGTGGCCGTCGCCCGGCCGAAGAAGCCCACCATGAGGCTGGCGGGGAACGGCCAGGGCTGGCTGCCCGCGTAGGACACCTCGCCGACGACGACACCGGACTCCTCGGCGACCTCGCGGCGGACGGCGTCCTCGAGCGTCTCCCCGGGCTCGACGAACCCCGCGAGCGTCGACCAGCGTCCCTCCGGCCAGCTGGCCTGGTGCCCGAGGAGCGCGCGGTCCTCGTCGTCCGTGACGAGCATGATCACGGCGGGGTCGGTGCGCGGGAAGTGGTCGGTGCCGCACACGGTGCACCGACGCAGGTGACCGGCCGACCGGATCTCGGTGGCACCGCCGCAGCGCGGACAGAACGGGGTGGCGGCGAGCCACCGCGCCATCCCGACGGCGTGGACCGCCAACGAGAGGTCGTCGGCACCCAGGAGGGGCGCGAGGACGCGGATGCTCACCGGTGTCAGCTCCTGCGGCACGCGCTCGACGACGACGGCGGCGTGCGGCACTCCGGCGAGCTCGCCGAGGAAGATCCACGTGCCCTCCGGAGCCTCCTCACGCGACAGCCAGCGCAGGGCGGGTCCGTCGACCGTCGCGACGTGCTCACCGCCGAGCACCAGGACCCGCACCCGCGGACCGTCCCACGCGTCGTCGGCCCGCAGCAGACCGGCGCGGTCGTGGCGGGCCCGGTCGAAGGCGAACGGCGGGGTCGCGGACGAGGTCGAGGCGCTCACCCCGCCAGGTTAGGCCCGAGGCCGTCGCCCGGCGCGAGCAGCGCCTCGAGCGCCTCCCGGTCGAGGAGTTCCTCGGGTGCGTAGCGCACCACCGTGCCGAGTCGCACGTAGTAGAACGCACCCGAGACCTGCGCGGGGTCGAGACCGTGCAGCTCGGCCCACGCCAGCCGGTACAGACTGAGCTGCAGCGGGTCGGCGTCGGCCTGGCGACTCGTCTTCCAGTCGACCACCTCGAACCCGCGGCCGGTCGGCGTGGTCGTCGCGAACACGGCGTCGATGCGCCCGACCACCTGCTGGCCCGCCAGCAGCATCGAGAAGGGCGCCTCGATCGTGTGCGGCGTGCGGTGCCCGTACGGGCCCGCCTCGAACCGCTCGATCACGTCGGCGAGCTCGGCGTCGTCCGCGAGCTCGACGTCGCCCTGACCCGGCAGCTCGGTGGGCTCGAGCAGCGGTCGCTGGCCGTAGTGGGACTCCACCCACGCGTGGAACCGGGTGCCGAACCGCGCCGCGCCCGAGGGCTGGCGCGGCATCGGCCGTGCGAGGCTGCGCGCGAACGACGACTCGTCCTGCGCCAGCGCCAGGACGGACGTCGCCGACAGCGTGGACGGCAGCTCGACCGGCCGGCCCTCCGCCTCCGCCGACTCGGCCTCCGCGAGCAGCAGGTCGATCTCGAGCGACAGCTCGGCCACCCGGTCCCCCGGCACCGGCAGCTCGGGCACCGGCGCCCCGCCGCCGTCGAGCGCCGCGAGGACCTCCTCGGCCAGCGCGCGCCGCCCGTCGAGCGCCGGCGGCTCGACCGGCCACGCGATCCCGTCGGCGACCACGAGGTGCGGGTTGGTCTCGTCCTCGGCGGGCGGTTCGGCCCAGTGCAGCGGGTCGAGCCCCTGCTCGGCCAGCCAGTCGCGCGTGGTGAGGAGGAAGTCGGAGGGCCCGAGCGGCTTCAGCTGGGTGCGTCCCCACCAGTGACCGCTCACGACCACGCGCTCCTTGGCGCGGGTGTAGGCGACGTAGCCGAGGCGCAGCTCCTCGAGCAGGTCGGCCTCCCGACTCGCCGCGCGCAGCTCGCGGCCGGCGGCCGGAGTCCACTCGGCGAGGTCGGGCAGGCTCGCCGCGTCGCCACGCAGCGACGTCGGCAGCGCGCTGCCGTTCGTCAGCCAGCTCGGCCGACCCCGACCGGACGGGAAGACGGTGCCCGAGACGAGCGGCACGAAGACCGCGCCCCACTCCAGGCCCTTCGAGCGGTGGATGGTCAGCAGCTTGACCGAGTCCGCCTCCGAGGGCGTCGTGACCTCCATGCCCTCGTTGAAGTCGGACTCGGCTCGCAGGTAGGTCACCAGGCCGGTGAGCGACGCGTAGCGGTCGGTGGCCCCGTAGTCGGCCACCGCGTCGAGGAACGTCGCGAGGTTGTCGGACGCACCCTCGACGTCGCCCGCCTCGAGCTCGACGTCGAGGTCGAGCGCACGGACCGCCCGGCGTGCGAGGTCGAGCAGCGGCTCGCCGACGTGCGCGCGGACCCGGTGGACGACCCGCGACAGGTCGGCGAAGCGGTCGAGCGCCCGCGGGTCGTAGGGCAAGTCGCCGGGGTCGTCGAGCGCCTCGGCGAGCGAGACGACCTCCGTGGGGTCCGTGCCCTCGACCGCTCGCGCCAGCTCCTCGGCGAGCGTGGCGTCGTCCTGCGCCCCGTGCCCGCGGCCGCTCAACGTCGCGGCGCGTCGACCGAGGAGGGCGAGGTCGCGCGGTCCGACGTTCCAGCGCGGCCCGGCCAGCAGCCGCAGCACTGCCGGGTTCGCGGTGACGTCCTCGACGACCTCGAGCAGGGAGACGACGTCGAGCACCTCGGGCTGCACGAGCAGCCCTGCCAGGCCGACGATCTCGAACGGCACGTGCGCGTCGCGCAGCGCCTTGACGATCTCCCCGTTCTCGCGGGCCACCCGCACGAGGACGGCGATGTCGGCCCAGGGCCGGCCGGCCTCGTGCTCGGCGACGACGCCGGCCACGAGGGCGGCGATCTCCTCGTCGACGGTGCGGTGCAGGGCGACGTCGACCCGTCCGGTCAGGTCGGCCGCCGAGACGAGCGGGGAGACCACGGACGACGACGCGTAGAACGGCTGGGCGAGGTGGTTGGCGGCGGCGATGACCTCCGGCGCGCACCGTCGGGTCTCCACAAGGGCGAACTGGCGACCCCGGCTGCCGTCGGCGGCCGGGAAGTCGTCGAGGAACTCCTCGAGGTTGCCGGTGGCGGCTCCCCGCCAGCCGTAGATCCCCTGCGCGGGATCACCGACGGCCGTGACGGGAAGGCCCGAGAACAGCGCCTGCAGCAGGTCACGCTGGGCGACCGAGGTGTCCTGGTACTCGTCGAGCAGCACGACGTCGTAGCGCTCCCGCAGGGCGTCCCTGACCTCCGGCAGCTGCGCGAGCTGGGCGCCCCACGCCATCTGGTCGGAAAAGTCCATGACGCCGTCGGCCGCCTTGGCGGCGCGGTAGGCCTCCACCAGCAGGCTCAGCTCGCTGCGCTTGAGCGCGGTCAGCGCGGCGTCGCGCAGCAGCGCGGGCTTGCCGACGGCCTCGAACTCCGCGACGACGGCGGCGTCGTGCTGGCGCAGCTGCTCCGGGCTGACGAGGTGCTCGGACAGCTGGGAGTCCAGCGCCATCACCTGGCCGACCAGCGTGGGCACGTGGGTGCCGATGAAGCGCAGCTCGCGGTCGTAGGAGGAGATGACGCGGGCCATGCGCTGGAACCGCGACGCATCGGTGACGACCTGCAGGTCCGGCTCGATCCCGAGCCGCAGCCCGTGCTCGGTGATGAGCGACCCGGCGAACGCGTGGTACGTCGAGGCCGTCACGTCGCCCCACGGGTCGCCCGGGTCGGCGGGCAGGTGCTCCAGGCTCGCCCGGATCCGCTGCCCGAGCTCCGCGGCCGCCTTGTTCGTGAAGGTCAGTCCGAGGATCCGCTCGGGTGCCACGCCGAGGTGCCCGACGAGCCACAGCACCCGCGCCGCCATGACGGTCGTCTTGCCCGACCCGGCACCGGCGATGATGGCGCCGGGACGGTCGAGCCCGGCCGTGATGGCAGCGACCTGCGGCTCGGAGAACGGGATGCCGACGAGGTCGCGCAGGTGGTGCGCGTCGCGGACGAGGCTCATCCCTGCTCCTCCCCCGTGACCGTCCCGCGCTGCCGGACGAGGATGCTGGCACCGTCGTCGTGGGCGGGACAGACGCGACGGAACTGGCACCAGCCGCAGGCGTTCGGCGAGGCCGTGGCGACCAGCTGCTCCTCGGCCACCGTGCGCACGCTGCGGCGCAGCTGCTCCACCGCGAAGAACGGCTGGTCGTCGCGGGGGCCGTCCTGCGGCTGGACCTTCGGTGCACCGGAGGCGTCGACGCGCAGCTGCACCAGCTCGGCACCGGCCGCCCGTCCCTCGGGGGCGACGTCGGCGGTGGCCCCGTGCTCGACGGCGAGCTGGTAGACGCCCAGCTGCGGGTGCACGGCGATGTCGCGCGAGGACGGCGGGTTCTTGGAGGTCTTGAGGTCCACGACGTGCACGCCCCCCTCGTCGTCGACCTCCACGCGGTCCATCGATCCGCCCAGGCGGACCGCCCGGCCCTCGCCCTCCACCTCGACGTCGAACGGGTGCTCGGCCGCGACCACGGTGCGCGGGTTCTCGGTGTGCCAGGTGGCGAACCGGCCGAGCGCGTCGACGGCGGCCGCCTTCTCCCGGGCCCCGACCCACGGGGGCAGGTCGAGCTCGTGCCAGACGTCGTCGAGGTGCGCCGACATCGCGGCGACGTCGGGGGTGGCACCGGTGCGCACCACGTCGGCCGCGATGGCGTGCACGATCGAGCCGAAGCCCTGCGCCGACGTGGTGGCGTGTGCGCCACGGGCCTCGTGGTCGAGGAACCACTGCAACGGGCACTGCTCGAGGGCGGACACCTGGCTGCCGGAGAGCCGGATCGGCTGGTCGGCGGGCCGCAGCGGTGCGTCGGAGGCCGTGCGGGGCGCGAGACCCCACCACCGGTCCGGGTGGGCCGCCCGGCCCGCCGGGTGCCTGGCCAGGCGGGCGAGCTGCTCGGCCACGCGCCGACGCTCGACCGGGTCGTCGGTGTTCTCGCCGATGCGTCGGAGCTCGGCCACGGCGGAGCGCAGCGACAGCGCACGGCGCGGCCGGTGCTCCGTCTCGGGCAGGGTCCGCCGTGCCGAGCGGCTCTCGTCGGGACGGGTGAGGGACGTGTGCAGCTCGCCGACGAAGCGCGACGGCTGGTCGCCGTCGTCGGACCCGCTGGCCACGGCGGTGACCACGAGCCGCTCCCGGGCCCGGCTGCACGCGACGTAGAACAGTCGACGCTCCTCCGCGATCGCGGCACGGGTGCTCGGGTACGGCGCCACGCCGTCCCTGGTCAGCCGTTCGGGCTGCAGGAGGCTGCTGCGCAGCCGCGTGTCCGGCCACTCGCCGTCCTGGACCCCGGCCACGACGACGAGGTCCCACTCCAGGCCCTTGGAGCGGTGCGCGGTCATGAGCCGCACCGCGCGGGTGTCGTCGGGGGCCTGG
Organism: Aeromicrobium sp. EU05-FHT14F07; assembly: GCF_058790455.1. NCBI lineage: Bacteria > Bacillati > Actinomycetota > Actinomycetes > Propionibacteriales > Nocardioidaceae > Aeromicrobium > Aeromicrobium sp. EU05-FHT14F07. Next base: position 124,548 of record NZ_JBYTCR010000001.1, on the reverse strand, counting down.
GCCAGCGTGTCGGACGGGATCTGCTGCGCCTCGAGGGCGAGGACGACCTCGCCCACCGAGCGGTGGGCCTCCCGCTCCTCGGCGCGGGCCGCCTCGGCGAACAGCGCGCAGAGGGCGTCGAGGTCGTGGTGCGCGCGGGCCGCCCCCTCCCCGCCGGACTCCGCCTCGGCGCGCAGCCGCTGTGGCCAGGCGGTGCCGTCCCACAACGTCCAGAGCACCTCCTCCGCGGACGCGCCGGCCGCGAGCTGCTCGACGGCGCGCACCAGCAGGCCGCTGACCCGTCGCGCCTGCTGCACGGCGATGCCCTCCGGTCCGTCGGCGGCGAGCGTGGCGAGCCGCGGCGGGTCGGCGAGCACCTCGGCGACGAGGAGGCGCGAGGGTCGGGGCCGACCGTGCTCGGCGGCGTCGTCGCGGCGCAGCACCCGGCCGAGCCGTCGCAGGCCGGCCGCGTCCATCGCCCCCAGGGGGCCGGTGAGCAGCGACGTGGCCGCCTCGGGGTCGAGCGGCTCGCCCGCGTGCAGGGTCTGCGCCGCGTGCAGCGCGGCGAGCAGCGTGCGCACGGCCGGCTCGACGGCGAGCGGGAGCTCGTCGCCGGCCACCTGGACCGGTACCCCTGCGGCGGAGAGCGCCCGGTGGAGCCGGTCGAGGTGGGCCGAGGACCGGACGAGCACCGCCATGCGGTCCCACGGGACGGGACGGTCGGCCACGAGGTGCGCCTCGCGCAGCAGCAGCGCCACGTGCTCGGCCTCGGCCGTGGCGGAGGAGAAGGTGCGGACCTCCACGGCGCCCGAGCGCGCGGGGTCGGTGGCGGGCGAGCGCAGGGCGGCGAGACGCTCCCCGTCGGGACCCGGGACCGCTCCACGGTTCTCCACGACCGAGCGGACCGCCGCGGCGATCGCGGCACCGTAGCGGTTGGTGCGCGCGAGGGTGAGCACCGCGGGCTCGCCCCGCGGCGTCGCGAACTGCTCCGTGAAGCGCAGGATGCCGGTGACGTCGGCACCGCGGAAGCCGTAGATGGACTGGTAGGGGTCGCCCACCACCACGAGGTCGCGCCCGTCGCCGGCGAGCGCCTGCAGCAGCGCGACCTGCAGCGGGTCGGTGTCCTGGAACTCGTCGACGACGACGAGCCGCAGGCGGTCGCGCCAGCGGCGCCGGCACTCGGGGTCCTCGAGGAGGGTGACGGCCTGGAACACGAGGTCGGTGTGGTCGATCGTGTTGGTGAACGCGGCCACCGAGGTGACGTCGTCGAAGAAGCGGGCGGCGGCCTGCCAGTCGGCCCGCCCCGTCCGCTGCCCGACGGCGAGCAGGTCGACGCTGTCGAGACCCTGGGCGCGGGCGGCGCCCAGCAGGCGTTGCAGCTCGGCCGTCAGGCCTCGCGTGCGCAGCGCGGGCCGCAGCGCCTCCGGCCACTCCTGCGGGTCGGTGCCGGCGAGGAGGTCGGCAAGGACCGCGTCCTGCTCCGGCGCGCTGAGCAGCGAGACGGGGCTGCGGAAGTCGGTGGTGTCCTGCTCGGCACGCACGAGCGCGTAGCAGAAGGAGTGGAAGGTCATGGCCGGCGTGGTGGCCACGGTGCGGCCCAGGCGTCGGGCGATGCGCGCCTTGACCTCCTGCGCCGCGGCGCGGCTGAACGTGAGCACGAGGACCTGGTCGGCCGCGAGCGCACCGGACTCGACACGCTGCGCCACCAGCTCGACGAGCGTCGTCGTCTTGCCGGTGCCGGGACCCGCCAGCACCTGGAGCGGGCCGCCGACCGTCGCGACGTGGTCGAGCACCGCCTGCTGGCTCGGGTCGAGCACCACACGGCGCGCCGACGTCGCGGGCTCGGGGCGCTGGAGGTGGTACTGGACGGTCACGAGACCATCCCAGCAGAGGGCTCCGACAGCCTCAGGACGCCCCCGCCTCGCCCCACAGCGCCTCGGCGACGTGGACGCGGCCGTTGCGCACCGGCGTGCCCTCCTCCGCCCAGCGCTGCTGGGCCTCCATCATCAGCGGGGCGGGCAGCGTGCCGTCGGCCCGCGGCACCCGCCACCAGCACACGGCGTGCCCGTACAGCGACATGATGCGCCCGACGTAGCGGGGCCCGTACCCACCCGCCAGCACCTCCGCCACCCGCCCGTAGGGCAGCACCCTCCCGGCCGGGATCCGCTCCACCAGCCTCAGCACCCGTTCCACGTACTCCTCGTCCACCCCTTGATCATGCCTGGCGCGAGGTCTGGTCCTGCGGCTGCGGCGGTCGGGCTTGTCGTCGACCTGCGGCTGCGCTGGTGTGGGTTCGTGGTCGGGTGGGTTGTGTGGGCGTGGCTCACCGCTCGGGTGGGGCTGCGTCGGTGCGGCTCACCGCTCGAGTGGGGCTGCGTCGGCGCGGGTTCTCGTGGAGGTGGTCTCCGAAAGGGCCTCGACCGGGCGGCTGGCGGGCCGGTGGTCTGGGTTCTCGGGCTGCGGCCCGCGTCGGACGCAAGAATCTGCATTCGTGCGTGCCGGCGGTGGATCTGCCACCTTCTGAGCGCTCTTCAGGTGGCGCATCCACCGCTGACGGGGCCAGACGGGTGAAGGATTCTTCCTTCTCGTGGAACGGTCCACGAGAAGGAAGAATCCTTCGTCACCCCAACGCAAAGGGCACCCAAGATTCTGCATTCACGCGAACCAGACCGAACGCTTCTGCGTTCACGACGGGATCCCGTAGCAAACGCAGCATCCTTGCCCCTCCCGCACACAAACGCAGCATGTTGCGTCCCACGCAGGCCACAGCCCGGGACCCGAAGCCGACCCCCGCCCAGCCGCCCGGTCAAGGCCCTTTCGGAACGCAGGACGAGTCAAAGCCGCGCCGACGCAGCCCCACTCGACCACGAAGCCGCACCAGCGCACCCCCACCCGAGCGAGGAGCCACACCGACGCACCCCCACCCGAGCGGTAAGCCGCTCCACCGCAGCCGCAGACCGACGCGAAGCACCCCCTCACACGCACCGACGCCGCGGGCGGGTGCTCGAGGCACCCGACCCGCGGCGTCGGGGTGGGGTCAGTACGACGGCTGGCTGGGGTCGATCTGGTCGACCCAGGCCACGACACCGCCGGCGACGTGGACGGCGTCCTTGAAGCCGGCGCCCTTGAGGACGGCGAGGGCCTCGGCGGAGCGGACGCCCGACTTGCAGTGCAGCACGATCTGCTTGTCGTCGGGGAGCTCCGAGAGCGCCTTGCCGTTGAGGAAGTCGCCCTTGGGGATGAGGATCGAGCCGGGGATGTGGTTGATGTCCCGCTCGACCTGCTCACGGACGTCGACGAGGACGAAGTCGCGTCCACCGTCGTTGCGCTCCTTCAGCCACCCGTCGAGCTGGGCGACGGAGATCGTCGACCCGGCCGCGGCGTCGGCGGCCTCGTCGCTGATCGCACCGCAGAACGCCTCGTAGTCGCTGAGCAGCTCGGTCGGCAGCTCGCCCTCGGGGTCGCGCTGGATCTTCAGCGTCGTGTACCGCATCTCGAGCGCGTCGTACACCATCAGACGGCCGATGAGCGGGTCGCCGATGCCGGTGATCAGCTTGATCGCCTCGGTGACCATGATCGACCCGATCGACGCGCACAGGACGCCGAGCACGCCGCCCTCGGCGCACGAGGGGACCATGCCGGGCGGCGGCGGCTCGGGGTAGAGGTCGCGGTACTGCGGACCCTCCTGCGCCCAGAACACCGACACCTGGCCCTCGAAGCGGTAGATCGAGCCCCACACGTACGGCTTGCCGAGGATGACGGCCGCGTCGTTGACGAGGTAGCGCGTGGCGAAGTTGTCGGTGCCGTCGACGATCAGGTCGTACTGGCTGAAGATGTCGAGGACGTTGTCGTTGTCGAGGCGCGCCTCGTGCACGATCGTCTTCACGTACGGGTTGACCTCGGCGACCGACTCCGCGGCACTGACGGCCTTGGGCCGGTCGATGTCGGACTGGCCGTGGATGATCTGGCGCTGCAGGTTCGACTCGTCCACGACGTCGTCGTCGATGATGCCGAGCGTGCCGACGCCGGCGGCCGCCAGGTAGAGCAGGGCCGGCGACCCGAGCCCGCCCGCGCCGATCACGAGCACCTTGGCGTTCTTGAGCCGCTTCTGACCGTCCATCCCGACATCGGGGATGATCAGGTGCCGGCTGTAGCGGCGGACCTCGTCGATGGTCAGTTCGTCGGCGGGTTCCACGATGGGGGCGACCACGGCTGCTCCTCGCAGTGACGGTGAAGGGGACGTCCGGCACAACGCCGGTCGTGTCGTCCATTGTTCCCCGACCGTCCGACATGCGGTACCGACGTCCGTCCCGTGGACGCCAGGCGCCGACACGGGTGCGCGCCGACGAGCGTGTGGGGACCGGGCACTAGGCTGTGCGGGTGAGCGAGACCCCGATCCTGCGCACGCGCGCCGGCCGACTGCCGCGCCGCGCCCGCCGCGCCCAGCTGCTGGAGGTCGCACTCGAGGTCTTCGTCGAGCAGGGCTACCACGCCGCCTCGATGGACGAGATCGCCGAGCGCGCCGGTGTCTCCAAGCCGGTCGTGTACCAGCACTTCCCCGGCAAGCTCGACCTCTACCTGGCCCTGCTGGAGTCCTCGTGCGACGAGGTCGTCGACGACATCAAGCGCGCCCTCGCGTCGACGCAGGACAACCGTCACCGCGTCGAGGCGACGATGCAGCTCTGGTACCAGTACGTCGCCAACCAGGGTGCGGCGTTCCGCCTGGTCTTCGAGTCCGACCTGACCAACGACCCCGACGTGCGCGAGCAGGTCGACCGGGTCGTGCGCGAGTCGGCGCTGGCCATCGCCGAGGTCATCCGCGAGGACACCGGCCTGCCCCAGGACGCCGCCTACCTGCTGGCCGTCAGCCTGGTCGGCATGGGTCACGTGGGCGCCCGCAACTGGCTCGCCGAGGCGTCGTCGCTGTCCCAGCAGGACGCCGTGCGCCTGGTCGGGCGGCTCGCCTGGCGGGGCATCGGCGGGTTCCCGCGCGACGTGACCGACGCCGACGGCGCCGAGTAGCCCCTTCTCCACCCGCCCCACCCGCACGTCAGAGAGGACCGACCATGGAGGTCAAGATCGGCGTCCAGAACGCCGCCCGCGAGCTGTCCGTCGAGACCAGCGAGGCGCCCGACACGGTGCTCGCGAAGCTCGACTCCGCCCTGAAGGACGAGGCCGTCTTCAGCCTCACCGACGACAAGGACCGCACGGTCGCCGTGCCGGCCGACAAGGTCGCCTACCTGTACTTCGTCGCCGACACCGGCCGCAAGGTGGGCTTCGGCGCGGTCACGCAGGAGAACTGAGGTCTGCGGGTGCCGCCACGCAGCGGCACCCGCAGCCCCGGCCTAGGCTCGCTCCCGTGATCTTCGCAGGCTTCCCCGTCGCCGCGCTCGACTTCTACGACGACCTCGAGGTCGACAACACGAAGACGTTCTGGGAGGAGCACCGGCACGTCTACGACGAGGCGGTGAAGGCCCCGATGGTGGCGCTCACGGCGGCCCTGGAGGACGAGTTCGGCCCCGCCAAGATCTTCCGGCCCTACCGCGACGTCCGGTTCGCGAAGGACAAGACGCCGTACAAGACCCACCAGGGCGCGTTCGTGGCCGTCGCCCCCTCCACCGGCTACTACGTCCAGGTTGGCGCCCCCGGCGTGCGCACCGGCGTCGGGTTCTACCAGGCGCCGCCGGCGCGGCTGGCGTCGTTCCGCGAGGCCGTCGACCACGAGAGCTTCGGGGTCGGGCTGCAGCGGATCCTCGGCCGGCTCGAGCGTCAGGGCTGGACGGTCGGGGGCGACGCCGTGAAGACGGCCCCGCGCGGCTGGCCGGCCGACCACCCGCGCATCGACCTCCTGCGGCACCGCTCCCTCACGCTCGGCCACGACCACGGCTTCGCGCCGTACCTGCACACCGCGGAGCTGCTCGACCACGTGCGCGCCGACTGGCGCGCCGGCAAGCCGTTCCTCGACTGGATCCTCACGCACGTCCGGGGGTAGCGGCGCGGACGCACGCTGGGCCCGAACAGCTGCCCGTCGGTCTCGTTCCGTCGCGGCTCAGGCGGCGAGACCGAGCCGCGCCATGCGCTCGGTGTGCGCCTCGGTGATGCGGGTGAACATGCGTGAGATGGCGGTGAGGTCGAGGCCAGGGGTCTCCACTCCCCCGACGAGCACGGCGCTCAGGGCGTCGCGCTCGGCCACCAGGGTCTGGGCCTGGCGCAGGGCCTCGCCCATGAGCCGACGTCCCCAGAGCGCGAGCCGTCCGCCGACCCGCGGGTCGGCCTGGATCGCGGCGCGCACCTGCTCGACGACGAACTCCGAGTGCCCGGTGCCGCTGAGGGTGTCGATGACCGTCGTCCGCGTCACGGGGTCGAGGTAGGCGGCGATCTCGCGGTAGAAGTCGGCCGCCAGGCCGTCACCGACGAACGCCTTCACGAGGCCCTCGAGGAAGTCGGCGGGCTTCGTCTTGCGGTGGAAGTCGCCGAAGGTCGCGGCGAACGGCTCCATCGCGTCGAACGGGTCCTCGCCCATCTCGACGAGGCGGTCGCGCAGCACCTCGAAGTGGTCGAACTCGGCGGCGGCCATGGTCGCGACCTCCACCTTGCTGCGCAGGTCAGGAGCCATCTGGGAGTCGGCGACGAGCCGCTCGCAGGCGCTGATCTCGCCGAAGGCGAGCACGCCGAGGAGCTCGACGACACCGCGCCGGTACTCGGGGTCGTCGAGGGCGCTGGCGAGCGGCGCCGACGGAGTGGGATCGTCGGGCGTCGCCGCGTCCTCGGGGGCCGACGGGTCGCTCGACTCTGCGTGGTGGGCCATGCGCCGCAGCGTAGCGCTCCCCGGCCACACGCCTCCTGATTCCCGGGACGCACGCCGCAACCGGTACCCTGGTGGAGCCCTTGGGGCCGTATCTCCGTCGTGAGCTCTCGGACGCACCGCCGTCGACGCCGCCTCACGACTCGACCCGAGCATCCTTTGTTCCCTCACGAATTAGAGATCCTGTGACCACGTTCACCGACCTGGGCGTCATGCCCGAGATCGCCGACGCGCTCGACGCCGTCGGCATCAGCAGCCCGTTCCCCATCCAGGAGATGACCCTCTCCGTCGCGCTGATGGGCACCGACCTCATCGGCCAGGCGCGCACCGGCACCGGCAAGACGCTGGCGTTCTCCATCCCCGTCATCCAGCGCACCGTCGCGCCGCACGATCCCGACTATGACCAGCTGGCCGCGCCGGGCAAGCCGCAGGCGCTGGTCGTCGCCCCCACCCGCGAGCTCGCGCTCCAGGTGGCCAACGACATCAAGACGGCGTCGGCGAACCGCGGCACCCGCAACCTCACGATCTACGGCGGCGTGCCCTACGAGGGTCAGCTCGAGGCGCTCGAGCGGGGCGTCGACATCGTCGTCGGCACGCCGGGACGCATCCTCGACCTCGCGAACCGTCGCGCGCTCGACCTCTCGCACGTGAAGTCGCTCGTGCTCGACGAGGCCGACGAGATGCTCGACCTCGGCTTCCTGCCCGACGTCGAGGCGATCCTCGCGAAGACCCCGGAGACCCGCCAGACGATGCTGTTCTCGGCCACCATGCCGGGCGCGATCGTCTCGCTGGCGCGCAAGCACATGCGCCACCCCATGAACATCCGTGCGGAGTCGCCGGAGGAGAACCACACGGTCCCCGCCACGGCGCAGTTCGTATGGCAGGCCCACGAGCTCGACAAGCCCGAGGTCATCGCCCGCATCCTGCAGGCCGAGGACGTGCAGCGCGTCATCATCTTCACGCGCACGAAGCGCACGGCGCAGCGCGTGGCCGACGACCTCATCGACCGCGGCTTCCCCGCGTCGCCGCTGCACGGCGACATGGCGCAGGGTGCACGTGAGAAGGCGCTGCAGGGCTTCCGCGACGGCAAGGTCGACGTGCTCGTCGCCACCGACGTCGCCGCCCGCGGCATCGACGTCGCCAACATCAGCCACGTCATCAACTACAACTGCCCCGAGGACCACAAGACGTACGTGCACCGCATCGGTCGCACGGGTCGCGCGGGCGCCTCGGGCATCGCGGTCACCTTCGTCGACTGGGCCGACCTGTCGCGCTGGAAGCTGATCAACGCCGAGCTGGACCTGCCGTTCGCGGACCCTCAGGAGACGTACTCGACGTCGGACCACCTCTTCCACGACCTCGGCATCGACCGGTCCGTGAAGGGCCGGCTCAAGCCCCCGTCGCCGAAGGAGCCCCGCAAGGACGGCGACCGCGGTGGCCAGGGTGGTCGCGGTCAGGGCGGCGGACGCGGCCGTGAGGGTCAGGGCGGACGCGGCCAGGGCGGCGGACGTCCGCAGGGCGAGCGCTCCTCGGCTCCCCGCACCGACCAGCCGAGGGACGAGCAGCCGAAGGACGGCCAGAACGGCGAGGGCACCGGCTCGAGCCGCAACCGCAACCGTCGGCGCCGTCGCACCCGCAGCGGCCAGAAGGTCGAGGGGCAGAACGGCCAGGGCGGCGCTCCGGCGTCCGCGCCGGTCTCCGCCGACTGACCCACCGCGACACGACGAAGGGCCCCACGCCGTGCGTGGGGCCCTTCGCCGTGCGGCCTCAGAGCAGGCTCTTGGCCACCTCGCGGTAGGCGTCGGCTCCCTTGTGGTTCTTGTGGACGCTGAGGATCGAGCGGCCGATCGCGGGCGCCTCGGCGAACCGGATCGACTTCGGGATGGGCGGGCTCAGGACGGGCAGCTCGAACTGCTCCTCGATGGAGGCGAGCACGGCGCGGGCGTGGTTGGTCCGCCCGTCGAACATCGTCGGCAGCACGCCCGCGACCTCGAGCTCGGAGTTGATGAACTGCTTGACGTCGTGGACCGTGTCGAGCAGCTGGAGCACCCCGCGGTGCGAGAGGGTCTCCGCCTGCAGCGGGATGACGACCTTCTGCGACGCCGAGAGCGCGCCGACGGTGAGCACGCCGAGCGTGGGCGGGCAGTCGATGACGACGAGGTCGTAGTCGTCGGCGACCTTGTCGAGCGCGACGCGCAGCCGCTGCTCACGCCCCGTGCGGCTGACGAGCGCCTCCTCGGCCTGCGTGACCGTGACGTTGGACGGCAGCAGGTGCATGCCGTCCTCGGTGACGACGATCGCGTCGGCGGGCTTGGCCTTGCCGAGCAGCACCTCCCCCACGGTCACGTCGACGTCCTCCGGGTCGATGCCCAGCGAGAACGTCAGACCGCCCTGCGGGTCGAGGTCGACGAGCAGCACACGCTTGCCGAGCTCGGCGAACGCCGCGCCCAGGGAGGCGACGGTGGTCGTCTTGCCGACGCCACCCTTCTGGTTCACCACGGAGATCGTCGTCGTCACGCCGCACATCATGCCACCGGAGACGGCCTCCTGGCTGCGACGTCCGCCACCGTGGCGGCATGGCATGCTGACGGTATGACCCGCGCTCTCGTCACCGGCGCCACGGCCGGCATCGGACTGTCCTTCGCCCGCGCCCTCGCCGCTCGCGGCGACGACGTCGTGCTGCTGGCACGTGACGCACAGCGTCTGGAGCAGCTGGCCGCCGAGCTGCGCGGCGCGCACGGCGTGCAGGCCGACGTCGTCGTGGCCGACCTGACCACGGCGGACGGACTGGCTGCGGCCGAGGCCGCCCTCGCCAGCACCACCGCACCCGTCGACCTGCTGGTGAACAACGCGGGCGCGTCGCTCGCGGGCTGGTTCGGCACCACCGACGTCGCCGACGAGGACCGTCAGCTCGACCTGCTCGTGCGGGCGCCGATGCACCTCATGGACACCGCCATCAAGTCGATGGTGGGACGGGGGCGCGGCCAGGTGGTCAACGTCGCGAGCGTCGCCGCCTTCACGCCGCGCGGCACGTACTCCGCGCACAAGGCGTGGCTGGTGAACCTGTCCCAGTGGGCCGACTGGCACTACGCGTCGTCGGGCGTGCGCGTCATGGTGCTGTGCCCCGGCTTCGTGCGCACGGAGTTCCACCAGCGCGCCGACATGGACATCTCCGGGGTGCCGCGGTGGATGTGGCTGAATAGCGACAAGCTCGTGGCCGCCGCCCTCGCCGACCTCGAGCGCGGCCGCACCGTGTCGATCCCCAGCCTGCGCTACAAGGTGCTCGCGACCCTGGCCAGGCACGCGCCGACCTCGCTCGTGGCGCGGGCCGCCAAGCGCGGACGATGAGCACGCCGCGCTCCCTCGACCTCCCGCCCGGCGTGGTGGCCTCGACCCTGGACACCTCGCGCGGGCGCTTCGCCGTGCACCGTGCTGACGTCGAGCACCCGCGGGCCCACGTGCTCCTGGTGCCCGGCTGGACGGGCAGCAAGGAGGACTTCACACCGCTGCTGCCGCTCCTCGCGGGTGCGGGGTTCGCGGTGGCGGCCTACGACCAGCGCGGCCAGCACGAGACGCGGGCCGACGACGCCGACGACTTCTCGCTGAGCGGCCTGGCCACCGACGCCGCCGCGCTCGCCGAGGCCGTCGCCACGACGCCGGTGCACCTGCTGGGCCACTCCTTCGGTGGGCTGGTGGCACAGACGGCGGCGATCGAGCACACCGCCGCGTGGGCGAGCATCAGCCTGCTGTGCACCGGCCCCGCCGCGCTCGGGGCGAGCCCCGAGCGGCCCCTCGACGAGCTCGTCGCCCGGCTCGACGGGCCTGAGCCGATCGGCGACGTCTACCGGGCACTGAAGGCGTCGACCCTCGGCACCCACCCGCCCGAGATCGAGGCGTTCCTGCTCCGTCGGTTCGAGGGGAACTCGCGGGTGGGGCTGCGTGCCCTCACACAGCACCTGCTGGACGCCCCCGACCGGGTGGACGACGTCGCGGCGACCGGGCTCCCGGCCTGGGTGGGCCGGGGTGCCGGTGACGACGCGTGGCCGCACGCCGTGCAGGACGACCTGGCTGCGCGGCTGGGGACCACCGTGCAGGTGGTGCCCGGCGCCGACCACTCCCCCGCCGTCGAGAACCCGGTGGGGCTGGCCGCTGCCTGGCTCCCGTTCCTGGAGGACCTGTCATGAGCGACGCACCCGTCACCCGCGGCTTCGTCGGCCGACGTCGGCCTGCGCAGTCGGACCGTCTGCCGCCAGGTCAGTACGACGCGGGCCGCCAGTGGCCGGTCCTCTCGGCCGAGCCGACGCCCCAGGTCGATCTCGACCGGTGGACGTTGACGGTCGACGGCGCCGTGCTCGAGCCGCACACGTGGGACTGGTCGGCGCTGCACGCCCTCCCGCACGCGACGACCACCGTCGACATCCACTGCGTCACGACGTGGTCGCGGTTCGACACGCCGTTCACGGGCGTCAGCGTGGAGACGCTGCTCGACGTCTGCGGCGTCGCGTCGGACGCCACGCACGTGGTGGCGCACACCGCGTCGGGGTACACGACCAACCTCCCGCTGGACGACGTGCGCAGCGACCGGGCCTGGGTGGTCTGGGAGGCCGACGGCAGGCCGTTGACGGCCGACCACGGCGGGCCGGTGCGTCTGCTGGTGCCGCACCTGTACTTCTGGAAGTCGGCGAAGTGGCTGACCCGCCTGGAGCTGCTCGACCACGACGAGCCCGGGTTCTGGGAGCGCGGCGGCTACCACGACCGCGGCGACCCGTGGCTCGAGCAGCGCTACCAGGGGGACCCGTGAGCAGTCAGCCCGCCGGGTCCGACCCCGTCGTCGAGAACCCCGGCGGCACGGGCTGGCAGCTGGCGACGGTGCGCGCGAAGGACCACCCGACGGAGGGGTTCGTGCGGCTGCGCCTGGAGCTGCCCGAGCCGGCCCCGCACCGGGCCGGTCAGCACTACGTCGTGCGGCTGCGCGCGGAGGACGGCTACACGGCGCAGCGGTCGTACTCGACCGCGTCGGCGCCGGGCGACCCGCTCGTGGAGCTGATGGTCGAGCGGATGGACGACGGCGAGGTGTCGGGGTTCCTGCACGACGAGGTGCGTGTGGGCGACACCTTCGAGGTGCGTGGCCCGATCGGGCGCTGGTTCACGTGGGACGGCCGGGAGCGGGCGCTGGTGTTCGCCGGTGGCTCGGGCGTGGTGCCGATGGTCTCGATGCTGCGGCACGCGATCGGCACCGGTAACCCGGACGCGCTGCGGGTGGTGGCGGTGGCGAAGTCGCTGGACCGGCTGCCGTACGCCGACGAGCTGCTCGCGTCGGGGGCCTTCGTGGCGCTGACGCGCGAGAACCTGGGCGCTCGGGTGGCCGCGCCGCCCTACCCCGACGAGGTCGCGCCGCTGCTGGACGACGTGGACGCCGCGTTCGTGTGCGGGTCGGTCGGCTTCGTCGGCTACGCCACGCGACTGCTGCGCGAGCAGGCGTTCCCGTCCGACGCGATCCGGGTGGAGCAGTTCGGCGAGACCGGCTGATCCCCCCACCCCTCCCCCAACTTCTGGACAGTTCCGGGGCACTCGAGGTCGTCAGAGTGCCCCGGAAGTGTCCAAAAGTTGGGGGTGGGCTGGGGTGGGCGGGGGTGGGCGGGGGTCAGGTGCGCTGGGTGCCGCGCAGCACGCTGCGGACGGCGCGGCGGGCGATGGGGCCCAGGCCGTCGAGCAGCTCGGCGACGGGCCGCAGGCGGGCGAGCGGGTCGTCGGCCGGCCGGCTCCCGCCGGTGCGCGTGGGCTCCATGAGCTCGATGCCGACGAACGCCGACGCGGCGAGGTCGGTGAGCACGTCGGCGTTGAACAGCTCCCCCACCGGCGACGTCGCGAGGAGCCGCTCGAGGGTGGGCCGGACCGCGCCGGTCCAGAGTCCGATCGCCTGGCCGGCGGCGGACGCGAGGTCGGGGTTGCCGTGGGAGGCGGCGAGGATCTGGCCGAGGACGGCGACGTTGCCCTCCTCCCGCTCGTCGGCGCGCACCTGCTCGGCGACGTCGATGAGCCCGGCCCAGCTGGTGACCGCGTCGAGCGCCGGTCGGTGCCGGTCGACCCGTTCGCCGGTGAGCACGCGGCAGGCCTCGGCGACGAGCCCGTCGACGGTGCCGAAGTGGTAGAAGACCAGCGCCTGGTTGACGCTGCCGGTGGCGGCGATGGTGCGGGCCGAGAGCTTTGCCATCCCCTGCTCGCGGATGGTCTGCATCGTGGCGTCGACGAGTCGGCGCCGGGTGGCCAGCGTGCGGGGGTCGTCGCTCACGTCGTGAGCCTAGCCTCGGCGCCGGACGGCGGTGCGGAGCGACGCCGTCACATCCGTGGCTGCTCACGGTAGGGCCGGACCGCGGCGGGAAGCCTGGACGCGTCGACCTCCGTGGTGGTGAACCGCCCGTGGTAACCGAACACGGGGCCGACGACGTCGTGCAGCACCTCGACGCGGATGCGGAAGCACGCCTCCTGCTCGTCCCAGCGCTCTCGGACTACCGCGCGGCCGCACACCAGCGGCGACATCGTGAGGCTGACCGGGCCCTCGTGCAGGCGCATCACCCGGCTCTCGATCCGCAGGCTGCCGTCGGGCTCGGCCGAGAGCTCGAGGTCGGCAGCGACGTGCTGGTGCGTGCCGAGGTAGTCGACGACCACCGGACGTCCCCGGTCGCGGGACGTGTCGAGCACCATCGTGGCGTCGAAGCGCCGCCGACGGCCGCGTCCCACCTCGAACGTGCGCACGAAGGTCACCGTCTCGCGGCCGTGGTCGTCCACGTACGGGTAGTTCTCGATGGTGAACGGCACGTCTCGGCCGGTCTCGGGGAACAACAGGTTGCGTCGGGTGCCCAGGTGCAGGAACGGGACGACCACCGGCCGCCCCCGCCAGACCTCGTCCATCACACCGCGCCCGACCACACCGACCCCGTCGTGCGCGTTGACGCCGAAGCGCTGCTGCAACCGAGGGTGCAGGCGCTCGACGTCGCTGCCCAGCGCGCGGGCGAAGATCGAGCGGTGCGGGTCGCGGGCGGCCACCGGTGCCACGTCAGGGCGAGGGGTCGGGCCCAGCGGGCGGATCGGCGTGACGGTCATCGGAGGCTCTCCTCGGGTCGGCTCGCGGAGCGGTGGTCGGTGGTCGCGGCGGGCTGCCACGACCAGGTGGTCCGGCCCGCGGACGGACGCCAGGGCAGGGCGGGGACGTGCAGGAGGAGCCCGACGACGGCGAGGGCGCCGGCCGTCGCGGCCGCGGGCCCGGCGGCTGCGAGCAGCAGCACGACGGCGAGGACGGTCGCGGTCCGGGCGGCGACCTCCAGCAGCGCGAGCGCGAGCGACAGCTCGGGCGCGACGCCCCGGTCGGCCCAGAGTCGGAGCCGGTCGAAGGACCACGCCGTGCCCCACGCCATCGCAGGGCGGAAGAGGCGGTCGAGCACGGGGTACCGGCAGCGGTAGTCGTAGCCGGTCTCGAACGAGGTGCCCTCGCTGAGGGGCCGGTAGCGCCAGTACCCCGAACCGACCTCGATCGGCGACAACGGGTTCGGGCAGGCGAAGGTGAGCGCCGAGGTGGCGCCCCCGTCGGCGGAGCGCCGCTCGCCCGCGTGCGTGCCGGTGCCGCTCACCCCGAAACGTCGGTAGGTGAAGGCACCCGGCGTCGTCGGCTCGATGCGGCCGAAGCGGACGTCCCACCGGGCATGCACGGCGGGGTCCTGAGTCAGCTCCCAGAGGCGGTCGACATCGGCGCTGGTGACGACGGCCACGTGGATGCCGTGGCGGGGTGCGCGGTTCTTGCCGTCCCCGGCCGACCTGGCGTGCCCGCCCCGCGCGGTCCGGCTTACTCGGGATCGTCCCAGCGCGTCCAGTCCGAACGGCGGCCTGGCGGTGGCTCGCGCAGTGGGCTGCTTCATGGGTCCTCCTCGCATCTTGAGCGGTCGCTCAAAGAGAGCATGACATGTTTTGAGCGTTTGCTCAAGGGGCTTCGTCTCCAGGAAGCGTGATCTGGTCGGCCACGTCGTGCCGGCAGCTCGCCGACCTGCGGCTGCGTCGGCGCGGCTTCTCGCCGACCTGCGCTCCGAGAGGGCCTCGACCGAGCGGCTGGGCGGTCGCTGGTGCGGTGTTCCGGGCTGTCGGTTGGGCTCGGGCTACGCAAGGATCTGCGTTCGTGCGGTGGAGGGCCGAGGATGCTGCGTTTCCTACGGGATCCCGTCGTGAACGCAGAAGCGTTCGACCTTCGGCGCGCGAAGGCAGAATCTTGCGTGCCCCTGGGACGGGTCACGAACGATGCTTCCTTCTCGTGGCACGGTCCGCGAGAAGGGAGAACTCTTGTCGCCTCTGGCCCCGCAGCGGTGGGTCTGCCACCTCAAGAGCGCCCAGAAGGTGGCGGATCCACCGCTGAGGGGTCAGCCGAGGAGGCGCTCGTACTCCCCCGGGTCGGTGAGGTTGGCGCCGAGGTGGAAGGCGGACGACTTGCCCGTGCCGTGGTAGTCGCTGGAGCCGGTGACGACGAGGTCGAGGGCGCGGGCGACGTCGCGCAGGCCGCGGCGGGCGGCGGCGTCGTGGTCGACGTGGTCGGCCTCGATGCCGTCGAGGCCGAGGGCCGCCAGCTCCTCGAACGCGTCGGCCGTGAGCACGCGGTCGCTGCCCCTCGACCACGGGTGCGCGACGACGGCCTTGCCGCCGGCGTCCTTCAGCAGCCGGACGGCGTCGAGCAGCGGGGCGGCGTAGCGCTCGACGTACGCCCGCCCGCCGCTGTTCAGCCAGCCCTGGAAGGCCTCGTCACGGTGCCCGATGTAGCCCTTCGCGACCATCGCGTCGGCGATGTGCGGGCGCCCGGACGCCGCCGCGGCACCCGACTGCAGCGCGACGTCCTCCTCGGTGATGTCGATGCCGTGCTCGGCCAGCCGGGCGAGGATGCGCGGCAGGCGCTGGTCGCGACCCCCGAGGACCCGCTCGAGCTCCTCGACGAGCGGCGGGTGCGCCGGGTCGAAGGCGTAGCCGAGCAGGTGCACGCTCTCGCCCCGGAACGTCGTGGAGATCTCGATGCCCGGCACCACCACGATGCCCTCCCGCTCGGCCGCCGCGCGCGCCTCGGCCCACCCGGTCGTCGCGTCGTGGTCGGTCAGCGCGACGACGTCGAGCCCGGCGAGCACCGCGTTGGCCACCAGCTCGGCGGGCGTGTCGGTGCCGTCGGAGCGGTTGGAGTGGGTGTGGAGATCGATCCTCACGAGGTCAGGCTAGAGGGTGGGGCCGACGTTCCAGCGCTGCACCACCGGCTGCCCCCGGTCGTCGCCCAGCACGGAGTAGGTGGCCGTGTCGAGGTCGAAGATGCGTCCGTCCTGCACCGGCAGACCCAGCCAGCGGGCCGCCAGCACCCGCAGGCTGTGCCCGTGGGCGAAGACGAGCACCCGACCGTCCGTGGCACGCACCCGGTCGACCACGCGGTCGAGCCGGGCACCCACCTCCTCGGCGCTCTCCCCGCCAGGCACCGGGTGGTCCCAGATCGTCCACCCTGGCACCGACTCGCGGATCTGCGGCGTCGTGAGCCCCTCGTAGTCGCCGTAGTCCCACTCGGCGAGGTCGTCCTCGACCGTCGCCTCCGTGAAGCCGGCCAGTGCGGCCGTCCGGCGCGCGCGGAGCCGCGGGCTGGTGAGCACGAGGTCGAAGTCGACGTCCGCCAGCGCAGGTGCGAGGGCCCTCGCCGTCGCCTCCCCGGCCGCCGTCAGCTCGATGTCGGTGCGGCCCGTGTGCCTGCCGGCGAGGCTCCACTCGGTCTGCCCGTGCCGCACCAGGACGAGAGTGGCCCCCATCAGCGCGGCACCAGGGCCCACAGGTCGAGGTCGAGGAGCACGCCCTCGGCGTACTTCCCGTCGTCGCCGCGCAGCGTCATCGTCTCGTCGCGTCCCTGGGTGGCGACGAGACGCAGCCGCAGGGCCCCGACCCCGGTGCCGTCCCACGCTGCCGGGGCGGCCTTGTCGAGCACCTCGGACCACGCGTAGACGGTGTCGCCGGCGAACGCGGGCGCGACGTGCGAGCCGGCGTTGATCGCGGCGACGAGCTGCGCATTGGCGAGGCCGTTGAAGGAGAGGGCCCTGGCCATCGAGATGACGTGACCGCCGTACACGAGCCGCCGACCGTCGGGGCGCGCCTCGGTGTTGAAGTGCACCTTGGCCGTGTTCTGCCACAGCCGGGTGGCCATCATGTGCTCCGCCTCGCTGAGCGTGACGCCGTCGACGTGGTCGATCCGCTCGCCGACCGCGTAGTCGTCGTAGCGGTGCGGCTCACCGGCGGCGGTCGTGTCGTAGCCGGAGAAGTCCAGTCCCGCGGGCAGCACGAGGTCCTCGGGCGCGACGACGTCGGCCACCGCGGGCACCACGGTCTCCGGTGCGGGGGCACCGGCGTCGCGCTTGTGCACCATGACCCAGCGCACCCAGTCCAGGGCGACCTCGCCGCGCTGGTTCGTGGCGGTCGAGCGGACGTAGACCACGCCCGTGCGACCGTTGGAGTTCTGCTTGAGGCCGATGACCTCCGAGCTCGTGCGCAGCGTGTCGCCGGTGAGCACCGGCCGGTGGAAGCGGCACTCGGCGTAGCCGAGGTTCGCGACGGCGTTGAGCGAGACGTCGGGGACCGTCTTGCCGAACGCGACGTGGAACGCCACCAGGTCCTCGACGGGGTGGTCCTGCAGGCCCACGGAGGCCGCGAACTCGGCCGAGGACGGGATCGCGAACCGGGTCGGGTAGATCGACCCGTAGACGGCGCGGTCGCCGTCGGTGATCGTGCGGGGAGTCGCGTGCTCGATCACCTGGCCGACGTGGAAGTCCTCGAAGAAGTGGCCGGGGTTGGTCTTGGTCATGGCTCTCCTGGGTCGCGCCCCACCGCCGTCGGCGGGGCGGAGGGGCACGGCGCGGGGCCGCGGGACGATCAGGCGAAGGGGTTCTGGCGCGCCTCGGGCAGGTCGGCGATGAGCTCCTGGGCCCTGGCCCGGTGCTTGTGCTCGACCATCACCTCGTACTTGGTCGCGACGACGCTGCTGACGGAGCTGAAGTCGCGGCGTCCGCGCGTGGCCGCGTAGCCGAGCAGCGCCCACACGACACCGAAGACGATGCCGATGCCGAGACCGCCGACGACGGTCTGCAGCCACGTGCTCTCGCTGCTGAAGATGCCGAGGAGCAGGCCGACGAGGACGCCCAGCCAGCCGCCGGACGCGGCGCCGGCCGCGGCCACGCGGCTCGTGGTGAGCCGACCGGTGACCCGCTCGACCTGCTTGAGGTCGGTCCCGACCACGAGGAGGTTCTCGACGGGGAACTCCTGGTCGGAGAGGTGGTCGACGACCTTCTGCGCCGTGGCGTAGTCGTCGTAGACGCCGAGCGACTGCGGGAACTCGAGCGTGAAGAGGCCCTGGTTGACGGGAGGCATGCCGTCAGTCTAGGGCGCGACCTCCTGGCCGCCCACGGACCTCCGGCCCGCGGACACGGGCTCAGGACCAGCTGGAGCGCAGGAGCGTCACGACGTCGAGCGGGGTCGTGACGTACGCCGCCGTCAGGGCGGCCTCCCCCGCGGCCGACGTGGACGCGACGACCGCCGCCGGGCCGAACCACCGTGCCCAGGCACCCTCGAACGCGCGCCGCCGGGCGACGTTGCGCGCGAGCCCTGTCGGCACCCCGTACCAGGTGCGCGCGACGGGCCGGGCGCGACCGAGCAGCACGCGCCAGCCGGTGCCCGCGGACGGCGGTGGCGCCTGGTGGCGAGCGACCAGCCAGCGGGGCGCGACCAGCGGACCGAGCAACTCCTCGAGCAGGTCGACGAAGACCGAGGCCGTGGCCGCGTCGGCGTCCAGCTCGAAGCGGTAGGTGCCGGTCGCGTCGACGACCGCCCGCACGCCTGCTGCTCCGGGGCCGCCGAGACCGCCCTCGGCCATGGCGTCGGCGACGACCCACGCGTGGGCGGCCAGGCCGGGATCCCGGGCAGCCTCCCGGGCGGCGTCCCAGGGCTCGAGCCGCGCGGAGCGCGCGGTGGACACGACACCGTCCTCGCCCATGCGGGCCCAGGGCGGCTCCGGCGCGTGCATCGTCGTGGGGGTGGAGTGGACAGCCCGCGCGGCGTCGTCGGGGCGCACACGGATGGCCCGCCGGACCTCGTCGCGGTACGGCTCGCCGACGCGCCAACGGGTCCGCACCACGTCGCGCTCCCCCGCTCGTCGCGCCATGTCGAGGGCGACGACGTCGAAGAGGTCGGGGTCGGGCGGGACGAACGGCGAGAAGCGGGCGTCCACGTGCGCGACGCCGGAGACGACCTGCCCGTCGTCGTCGACACCGAGGTAGCCGTCGTGCTTGCGCACGAACCGACGCCAGTCGGAGTCGCCGCCGGGGTGGTCGGGGGCCACGCAGACGACGCTCCAGGTGGTGGCGACCTTCTCGGGCCAGGTCGGGTCGGTGCGCAGCGCCCGGCCGCGGGTCTGCGTGACGGCCGACGTCGTGGACGCGGTGGACAGGTCGACCAGCGTTGACACGCGCGGGGCGTCCCAGCCCTCCCCCAGCAGCGCCCGGGTGCCGACGAGCACGTCGCAGTGGCCGTCCTGGAACGCCCGGGTGACGAGAGGCGTCCAGCGTCGGCTCGTCCAGGGGCCCACGAGGCGGTGGAGCCGGTCCTCGGCGCCCTCGAGCGGCTCGGTGCGCAGCTCGAGGCCCCCGTCGAGCCGGTGCAGGACCTCGAGGAGGCGCCGGGCCGTGCCACCTCCCGCCGCGACGGTGCGTCCGGTCAGCAGGACCGGCTCGAACCCGCCGTCGAGGAGGGCGTCCATGACCTCGAGGGCCGACCCGTGCTCGGCGGGTGCGTCACGCAGCACGAGCGACGACGTGGGCGAGGCGCGCTCGTGGTCGCAGACGACGACCGCGCGCAGCCGGTCCCCGAGCGCGTCGCGCTCGGCGTGCAGCACCGAGGCGGCGGCACGCATCTTGCCTGCGCTGCGCGCGAGCACGCGGTCGACCAGCGACCCTGCGCCGCTCACCCCACGACGCGTGACGTGGAACCCGATCCCGGGCATCGCGCGGCGCAGGTCCTCGAGCACGGCCCGGTCCGCGTCGACGTCGCTGCGGGCGAGGCAGCCGCGCACCCAGTCGTCGACCAGCTGCGCCCAGTCCTGCGCCGCCAGGTCGGTGCGGTGCTGCTCGCGCAGCACGGCGTCGCGCGGGAGGTCGAGCAGGCCGGCGTGCACGAGCCGCAGCACGGCCGTGGCCAGGGCCGGCTCGTCGCGCTCGAAGGTCGCCCACGGCACGGGCAGCTCGCCGACGCGTCGGTCGAACCAGGTCAGCAGCGGCACCGAGCCGTAGCCGGGGCTGAGCAGCTCCGTGGTCAGCTCCGCGAACCGCATCGCCGACGACGCGAGCCACGCCTCCTCCTCGGCGGAGGGCCGCACCAGCCAGGCCAGCTCGGCGAACGGGGCGAGGTCCCCCTCGCGGACGGCAGCGGGGATCGATGCCTGGTAGGCGAGGGAGCCGAACAGCTCCTCGACCTGCTCGGCCTGTCGACGGGTGAGCACGCCCGGCGGCGTGGCGGTGAGGCCGAGGACCAGGACGTCGTCGAGCGGGTCGAGCACCTCGCGCAGCAGCGCGCCCCAGGTCTCCAGGAGGTGGTGGCACTCGTCGAGCACGACCGTGAGGGGTCCGGCCGCCCGCAGTGCGGACACCAGTGCGCGACCGTTCTCGTGCAGCCGGTCCACGAGCGGTCCGGGCCCACCCGCCGACGGCTCGAGGTCGTCGTCCTCCTCGTCGGGCGAGAAGGTGGCGACCGCCTGGTAGGTCAGGACCGTGACGTCGGCCGCGAGGTCGCGGTCCGGGCTCGCAGGGCCGCGCCCGTAGCGCTGCCAGGTCGCGATCCACTGCGCCTGGATGGCCGTGTTGGGCGCGAGGACGACGGCCCGACGACCTTCGGCCGCGAGCCGCGCGGCCACCAGCTCCGTGCCGAGCACGGTCTTGCCCGCGCCGGGCGGCAGCGACACCCAGGAGCGGCGCCGACCGTTCTCCCGCGCCTGCTCGACGGCGGCGAGCGCCTCGGCCTGGAACCTGCGCAGGACGAACGGGCTGGGCACCGGTCCAGCCTAGGAGCCGAGGGCGGTCAGCCGACGGGCACGTGCCGCGTCAGGAAGTCGAGCTCGTCGCGCACCGTCGTCTCGAACTCCGCGCCCGTGTAGATGTCGAAGTGTCCGGTGTCGCGACGCACGACCTCGCCGCGCGGAGCCTTCGCCACGTGCTTCAGCGTCGCCTTCGCCGGGGCCACCGTGTCGCGCTCGCAGACCACGAACAGCGCCGGGCACCGCAGCCGCTTCGCCTGGGCTCCGGGGCGACCGAGGGCGATCTCGAGGGCCACGCGGGCAGCGACCTCGTTGCGGAAGGTCGAGCCCTCCTCCACCAGCGACAGGTAGCCCGGCACGGCGTCGGGCGCGGTCATGAGCGCGACCGTCCCCGGCTCGCCGGCCAGCGGGATGCCGCGGGGGCCACGCCCGAGCCGGCTGCCCACGAGGTCGAGGACCGCCCGCAGCGTCACCCTCAGCGACGTCAGGGGTGCGACCGCCAGGCTCGAGGCCAGCCCGTCGGTGTAGGGGCATTGCGACACGACGGCCGCGACCGACGGGTCCTCGGCCGCCACCGCGATGACGTGCCCCCCGGAGAACGACGACCCCCACAGCACGGTGCGGGAGGGGTCGACGCCGGGCAGCGTGCGCGCGAAGGCGACGGCCGCGGCCCAGTCCTGCCGCTGGCGCCTGACGGAGAGCAGCTGGCGCGGCTGCCCGTCGCTCGCCCCGAAGTGCCGGTAGTCGAACACCAGGCAGGCGTAGCCGGCGTCCGCGAACCGCTCGGCGAACGCGTCGAGGCGCATCTCGCGGACACCGCCGAGGCCGTGCGCCATCACGACGACAGGGCGGTCGCCACCCCCGTCGCCGTCCGGCCGGTAGTGCCAGGCGGCGACGGTGGTGCCCTGCGACGTGAACGTGACGTCCTCGCGCACGCTCATGTCAGAGCTTGTAGTCCTTGAGCAGCGCGCGGCCGATGATCATCTTCTGGATGTCGGACGTGCCCTCGCCGATGAGCATGAACTTGACCTCGCGCATGAGGCGCTCGATCTCGTACTCCTTGGAGTAGCCGTAGCCGCCGTGGATCCGGAAGGAGTCCTCGACGACCTCGTTGGCGTACTCGCTCGCGAGCATCTTGGCCATGCCGGCCTCGACGTCCATGCGCTTGCCGGTGTCCTTCAGACGGGCCGCGCGGACCATCATCGCGTGGATCGTCTCGACCTTCGTGGCCATCTCCGCGAGGCGGAAGAGGACGGCCTGGTGGTCGGCGATCTGCTTGCCGAACGTCTTGCGCTGCTGCGCGTAGGCGATGCCCAGCTCGAAGCCGCGGATCGCGAGGCCGCAGGCGCGGGCCGCGACGTTGACGCGGCCGACCTCGACGCCGTCCATCATCTGGAAGAAGCCCTTGCCCGGCTCGCCGCCCAGGATCTGGTCGGCCGAGATCTGGTGGTCCTCGAGGATGAGCTCGGTCGTCTCGACGCCCTTGTAGCCCATCTTGGCGATCTTGCCGGGGACCGTGACGCCCTGGGCGGTCTCGCCGAAGCCCGGCTCCTTCTCCACGAGGAAGGTCGTCATGTTCTTGTAGACCGAGTCGGCGCCCTCGTCGGTCTTGCACAGCACGGCCACGAGCGTCGACGTGCCGCCGTTGGTCAGCCACATCTTCTGGCCGGTGATCGAGTAGGAGCCGTCGTCCTTCTTCGTCGCCTTGGTCGAGACGGCCGAGACGTCGGAGCCCAGACCCGGCTCGGACATCGAGAACGCACCACGTACCTCGCCGACGGCCATCTTCGGCAGGTACTTCTGCTTCTGCTCGTCGGTGCCGTGCTGCTGCAGCAGGTAGGCGACGATGAAGTGCGTGTTGATGACGCCGGAGACGCTCATCCAGCCGCGGGCGATCTCCTCGACGACCAGCGCGTAGGTCAGCAGCGACTCGCCGAGGCCGCCGAACTCCTCGGGGATCGTCAGGCCGAAGACGCCGAGCTCCTTGAGCCCCTCGATGATCTCGGTCGGGTACTCGTCGTCGTGCTCGAGCTGCTGGGCGACCGGGATGATCTTCTCGTCCACGAAGTCGCGGATCGTCTCGAGGATCGCGGTCTGCTCCTCGGTGAGGTTCTCGGTGCTGGCGAGGCGTCCCATGCGTTGTTCCTCCGTCTCGTGGGTGACACGCCGACGATACCCGCGAGTAACGTCCAGCACCGCAGGACTCCCCGTGAGCCGTCGCACAGGGCGTCGGCGCGCCCCGACCGCGGGCCGTCAGGCGACCGGCTCGACCGGCTCGGTCGGCACCCGGCGGGCTCGCACGACCACGGCGAGGCCCACGAGCACGAGGAACAGCCCCCCGTAGACGCCGACCGGCGGCGCCTGGCCGAGGAACACCGCAGCCAGCAGCGCCGCGCCCGGCACCTCGAGGAGCAGGACGAGCGAGATGACGGTCGGGCTCATGACGGCCAGCAGGTGGTTGAACAGCGAGTGCCCCAGCAGCTGTGCGCACACCGTCACCGCCGCCAGCAGCAGCCACACGTGCGCGTCGTACCCGACGAACGACGCACCGGTCGCGAGGCAGCCCACGGCGAGCACCGCGGCGCACGTGCCGTAGCAGAACGTCGTGTAGTGGGTCGTGCTGAGCCGACGTCGCGCCGACTCCCCCGCCACCAGGTACAGCGCGGCGCCGAGCCCACCGACGACCGCGAGCAGGTCGCCGAGGAGAGCGCGGCGCGAGACCGTGAGGTCGACGCCCGACACCACGAGGACCCCGACCGACGCGACGACGCAGCCGAGCAGCACCGCGCGGCCGGGTCGCACGCCGCGCAGCCGGTCGACGAGCACCACCCAGACCAGCTGGGTGCAGGTGAGCGCCGTCGCCGCGGCCACGGTCGTCAGCTTCAGCGCCCCGACCCAGGCGGCGAAGTGCACCGCCAGCATGACCCCCGCGAAGACGGTCCCCCGCAGGTCGGCCCAGCGCAGGCCCGTGAGCGCGGCTCGGCTGCGCACCGCGAACGGTGCGAGCACCGCGGTCGCGGCGGCGTTGCGCCAGAACGCGATGACGAGCACCGGCGCCGCGGTGGCGGTCATGAGCGGTCCCGACGCGCTCACCCCCAGCAGGCCGACGGCGGCGAGGAGCCAGGTCATGCCGGGCTCCCAGACGTCATGGCCGCGAGTCTAGGTGTCGGCAGGCCCACTCCCCCGCGCGGTGGTGGGTCAGCCCCAGGCGGTCTCCAGCTCGGCGAGCGACGTCTCCAGGTGGGTGAGCAGCCGCTGCAGGTGCGGCACGCTCGTGCGGCACCCGATGATGCCGAAGTCGAGGTACTTGTCGCGGCTGCAGAGGGTGACGTTCACGGCCTGACCGTCCAGCACGATCGAGACCGGGTAGAGCCCGTCGAGCTCGGCCCCGTTGAAGTACATCGGCTGCTTCGGGCCGGGCACGTTGGAGATGACCACGTTGAACGGCGGGTGCGTCATGCGCACGAACCCGGGCACGGGCGTGAGCGCGAGCGGCGCCATCTGCAGCGCCGAGAAGGCGAGGATCTGGATCGGGGTCAGACCGCCCAGGATCTTCTTCGCCCGTCGCGAGGAGTAGGCGATCTCCTCCAGGCGGGTGGCACCGTTCTCGACGTCGGTCGCGAGGTTGACCACGATGACGCCGACGGAGTTGCCGCCGTCGCCCGCCTGGCCGGCCGACTCGGCGCGCAGGGCGAGCGAGACCGGCACCATCGCGGTCATCGGCTCGTCCGGGAGCGCGTTCTGCTCCAGCAGGTACTCCCGCAGCGCGCCCGAGACCATCGCGAGCACGACGTCGTTGAGCGTCGTCGCCGACGACTTCGCGACCCGACGGATGCGCTCGATCTCCCAGGACTGTGCGGCGAAGCGACGCGCCCCGCCCACCGGCCCGTTGAGGATCGTCCGCGGCGCCCGCGGCAGCGTGACGTCGCCCTCGCGGACGATCTGGTTGACGATCCTCATCGACGCGGGCAGCAGGCCGGCGACGTCCTCCGCGACCGAGAGACCGCCGCGCAACAGGCCGAGCGGGTCCGGGAAGCGGCGCGCGACCTCCGTCGACGGGCGACGGCGCGGCGCCAGGGCCCACGGCGGCACACAGTCGCGGGCGTCCGGGTCGTCGCTGAGGCTGCGCTGCAGCAGCCGCAGGGCCGACACGCCGTCGACCATCGAGTGGTGGATCTTGCTGTACACGGCGAACCGGCCGTCCTGCAGCCCCTCGACGACGTGCGCCTCCCAGAGCGGGCGGTGCCGGTCGAGCAGCGACCCGTGCCAGCGCGACGTCAGCTGCAGCAGCTCGCGGATGCGTCCCGGCGGCGGCACCGCCGAGTGCCGCACGTGGTAGTCCAGGTCGATCGCGGCATCCTGAGACCACCAGGTCTGCCCGGCGAGGCCGACCGGCTCGGCCGGCCGCTTGCGGAACGTCGGCGAGACCTCCTGCACCGACCGGAAGCCCTCCACGAGCTCGCGCACGAACTCCGGCCCGGCCCCCTCAGGAGGCCGGAACAGCTGCAGCCCGCCCACGTGCATGGGGTGCTCTCGGGACTCCGCCAACAGGAACATGGAGTCCGTGGGGGGCATGAAGGGCATGCGATCAATCTCCTGCGGCAGACGGGACGGTGGCGCTAACGTAACGATCTCGTGTGGCGTAGGTCACCGGGTGTGACATATTCGTGAACGTCACATGACGAGGGGAGAGACCGATGGTCAGCACGAGGGAGCGCAGCAGGGCCCGGACGCACGGCGCCGGGCACCTGTCGGTCGCGGCCGACGCGCGGTACTTCGAGGGCGCCAGCCTCCAGTCGCGGGCGCTCGGCCTGGGCCTGCGGCACACCGTGCGTCCCGTGCTCGACCTCTGGACGCGGCTGCCGTTCGACCTGTTCCCGCCGAACCTGCTCGAGCACGCCGCGCGCCTGCTGCCCGTCCACGAGGGCACGAGCTGGCGCACCGTCGACCTCGCCCGCTGCGGCAGCGAGCTGCTCTCGGCCAAGGACGTGAGGGACATCCACGGGGGCAACCCGCGCGTGATCCTCTACTTCCACGGCGGTGCCTTCCTGACCTGCGGGCTGAACACCCATCGTCGACTCGTCTCCCGCATCTCGCACGCCTCCGGCCAGCCGGTGCTCAACGTCGGCTACCGGCAGATGCCCTACGAGCCGATCGCCGAGTCGGTGGCCGACGGCGTCGACGGGTTCCGCTGGCTGCTGGAGCAGGGCTACCGACCCGAGGACGTGACGATCGCCGGCGACTCCGCCGGCGGCTACCTGGCGTTCAGCGTCGCGCGGGCCGTGCTCGACCAGGGACTCGGCCGTCCCGCGGGCGTCGTGGCCATCTCGCCCCTGCTCGACGTCGACGTCGAGCGCAAGCGCCAGCACCGCAACGCCGACCGCTGCCAGACCTTCCCCCTCCGGGCGCTGGAGAAGTTCACCGACGTCGCCCTGCGGATGGACACCCGCCGCGGCATCAACGGCCAGCGCGTGTGCCCCGTCGACATGCCGCTCGACGACATGCCGCCGGCGCTGATCCAGATCGGGTCGCGCGAGATCCTGCTCGCCGACGCGGAGCACATGGCCGCACGGCTGGTGCAGGCCGGCGTGCCAGTCGACCTGCAGGTGTGGGACCGCCAGGTGCACGTCTTCCAGGCTGCGGCCTCGTGGGTGCCGGAGGCGCGGGCGGCGATCGAGGAGATCGGCGACTTCGTGACCGGCCTCGCCGGCCAGGACGCCGCTGCGGACGCCGCGCGCCGCTCGACCTCCAGCTCCCCCGCAGTCAGCACCGGCACCGGCACCGGCACGGAGAGCACCGCCGTCCGGCGTGGCCGGCGCACCGGCGTCGCGGCGGTCTGAGCGCACCACGACAGCCCCCGGGCGACAGGCGCCCCACCGGTCCAGCGGGTACGGTCGAAGGTGACCGCAGGCACGCACCGGGAGGCAGCATCGTGAGCAACGGGACGGCAGGGCCGGGCACCGCACCGGTCGTCGAGGGGTTCGGCGCGCAGGACGAGAGCGACCTGGAGATCCACTCCCCCAAGGACGCTGCGGCGGGTGTCACGGCGGTCAAGGTGTCGATGGAGCGCGCGCTCTCCCACATGGGTCCCAAGCGCACCGCCCAGACCCTGCTCAAGCTCAACCAGGCCGACGGCTTCGACTGCACCTCGTGCGCCTGGCCCGACCCCGACCCCGAGGCCCGCCACACGGCCGAGTTCTGCGAGAACGGCGCGAAGGCCGTGGCCGAGGAGGCCACCACGGCGCGGGCGACGCCCGAGGTGTTCGCCCGCTACTCGATCGCCGAGCTCGACGCCCACGACGAGTACTGGCTCGGCCAGCTCGGCCGCATCACCCACCCGATGGTGAAGCGACCGGGCGGCACGCACTACGAGCCCATCGAGTGGGACGACGCCTTCGCGCTCGTCGCCGAGCACCTGAACGGGCTCGGCTCCCCCGACGAGGCCGTCTTCTACACGTCCGGGCGCGCGTCGAACGAGTCGGCGTTCACGTACCAGCTGTTCGTCCGCGCCTTCGGCACGAACAACCTGCCCGACTGCTCCAACATGTGCCACGAGTCGACGAGCGTCGCGCTCGCGGAGTCGATCGGCATCGGCAAGGGCAGCGTGAGCCTGCGTGACATCTACGACGCCGAGCTGATCGTCATCGCCGGACAGAACCCCGGCACCAACCACCCGCGGATGCTCTCGGCGCTGGAGGTCGCGAAACGGCGCGGCGCGAGGATCCTTGCGATCAACCCGCTGCGCGAGGCCGGCCTGGTCAACTTCCGCAACCCCCAGAAGCCGCGCGGCGTGGTGGGCCGCGGCACCGACATCGCCGACCTCCACCTGCCGGTGCGCATCAACGGCGACCTCGCCCTCTTCCAGGCCTTCGGCCACCTGCTGGAGCAGTGGGGCGCCGTCGACCGGGAGTTCGTCGAGCAGTACACCGACGGCTACGACGCCTGGGTCGAGCACGTGCGCGCCCTCGACTGGGACGTCGTCCTGGCGGCGACCGGCCTGACCCGCGAGCTGATCGAGCAGGCCGCCCGCATGATCGAGGCCTCGGACGCCACGATCTACTGCTGGGCGATGGGCCTCACCCAGCACCGCAACTCGGTGGCGACCATCAAGGAGGTCACCAACCTCGCCCTGGTCCGCGGCGACATCGGCAAGCGCGGCGCCGGCCTGTGCCCCGTGCGCGGCCACTCCAACGTGCAGGGCGACCGCACGATGGGCATCTGGGAGAAGTCGCCCGACACCTTCCTCGACGCGCTGCAGGCAGAGTTCGGCTTCGACCCGCCGCGCGAGCACGGGCTCGACGTCGTCGACGCGGTCCGCGCCCTGCGTGACGGCAAGGCCAGGGTGTTCATGGGCCTCGGCGGCAACTTCGTGCACGCCGTCTCCGACACCGACGTCGCCGCCGACGCCCTCCGCAACGCCGACCTCACGCTGCACGTGTCGACCAAGGTGAACCGCTCGCACCTCGTCACCGGCGAGACCGCGCTCATCCTGCCGACGCTGGGGCGCACCGAGGTCGACGAGCGGGCCACCGGTCCGCAGTTCGTCTCGGTCGAGGACTCCATGTCGTCGGTGCACGCCTCGCGGGGCCCGCTCGAGCCGGCCAGCCCGCACCTGCGCTCGGAGACGGCCATCGTCTGCGGCATCGCCCGGGCCACGCTGCGCCAGGACGACGGCACCGACCGGCACGGCATCGACTGGGACGCGATGGCCGAGGACTACAGCATCATCCGCGGCCATATCTCCCGCGTCGTCCCCGGCTGCGAGGACTACGAGCGCAAGGTCGACCGTCCCGGCGGCTTCGTGCTCCCGCACCCGCCGCGCGACTCCCGCTCGTTCCACACGGCCACCGGCAAGGGCCGGATCGCGGTCTCGCCGGTCGAGGTGCTGCACGTGCCGGAGGGGCACCTCCTCCTGCAGACGCTGCGCAGCCACGACCAGTTCAACACCACGATCTACGGCATGAGCGACCGCTACCGAGGCATCGAGCACGGGCGACGCGTGGTCCTGGTCCACCCCGACGACATCGAGGCGCTCGGCTGGCGCGACGGCGACGTCGTGGACCTCGTCACCCACTGGACCGACGACGACGTCGACCGCGTGGCCCCGGGGTTCCGGATCGTCTCCTACGAGACGCCGCGTGGCACCGCGGCGGCCTACTACCCGGAGACGAACCCGCTGGTGCCGCTCGACTCCGTCGCGGAGCACAGCAACACGCCGACGTCGAAGTCGGTCGTCGTCCGGCTCGTCCCGACCACGGTCCGGGAGACGGGCGAGGGCGCGGACGGGGCGCAGCGCCCGGTCGACGCGGACGGTGAGCACCGGTCGCACCCGCAGCCGGAGCCGTTGCACCTGTCGTGACCACCTCCGCACCCCACCGGTCCGTCCAGGCCGTGGTCCTCGCCGGTGGCACGAGCCAGCGCTGGGACGGCCAGGACAAGACGCAGCTGGTCGTCGCCGGCCGGTCGCTGCTCGACCACGCGCTGACGGCGCTGCCCGACGACGCCGACGTGATGGTCGTCGGGCCCCCGCGCCCGACGTCGCGCCCGGTGGGGTGGACGCGGGAGGAGCCCGCCGGGTCGGGGCCGGCGGCCGGCGTCCAGGCCGGTCTGCGCGCGCTGCGACCGGGCGCGCCCGTCGTCGTGCTCGCCGCCGACCTGCCGCGGGCCGCCGACCTCGTCGACGCCCTGCTGGACGCCCCGCGTCCGTCCGGGGCGCTCGTCCTCGCCGACGGCACGGGTCGCGCCCACTGGACCTCGGCGCTGCTCTCCGCCGACGCGGCCGACGTGGTCCGTGGGCTGCCGGACCTCGTCGACGTGTCGCTGCGGCGCCTGTTCGACCACCTTGACGTCACGCTGGTGCCCGCACCCGACGGCGCCACCCACGACCTCGACTCCCCCGCCGACCTCGACGCCCTGCAGGAGGACCACTGATGAGCGACCGCGACGAGACGATGCAGGCCTGGTGGCGCGACCTGTGCGCCGAGCTGGGCGTGGACGACCCGGGCGCCGACGTGGAGCGGGTCCTCGACCTCGCCGCCCTCGCGGCGCACGCGGTCGTGCGTCCCGCGGCCCCGCTCACCACGTTCCTGGTCGGTTACGCGGCAGGGCTGGCGGGCGGCGGGGAGGACACCGTCCGTCGCGTCGTCGCGCAGGCCGAGCTCCTCGCCCAGATCCGCGGCAGCGACCAGGGCGACACCAGCGGGTCGCCGTCATG
The DNA here is from genome assembly GCF_058790455.1 of Aeromicrobium sp. EU05-FHT14F07. Lineage (NCBI taxonomy): Bacteria > Bacillati > Actinomycetota > Actinomycetes > Propionibacteriales > Nocardioidaceae > Aeromicrobium > Aeromicrobium sp. EU05-FHT14F07. The sequence goes on along the minus strand of NZ_JBYTCR010000001.1, from coordinate 94,479 downwards.
ACCAAGCCCGTCCAGCGGCGCCGGATCCAGCGCGTCGAGGTCGGTGTGGGCGTGACGCCCCGGCACGACTCGCTCGCCGCCGAGGAGCCGCTCGAGATCCGTGTGGCCGGCGCGTCGTTCGCGGTCACGATGCGCACGCCCGGCCACGACTTCGACCTGGTGGCCGGCTTCCTGGTCTCCGAGGGCGTCGTGGCGCGCACCGACCAGCTGCACGCCATGCGGTACTGCGCACCCGAGCAGGACGAGAACACCTACAACGTCATCGACGTCGGCGTCAGCGGGCCCGGTGCGCTCGTCGCGTCGGGCCGCGAGCGGCACGTGTACACGTCGAGCTCCTGCGGGGTCTGCGGTCTCGCGTCGATCGACGCGGTGGCGACCACGTCGGCGTTCGACGTGGCGGCCGACGACGTGCGGGTCGACGCCGCCGTCCTCGCCGAGTTGCCCGACCGGCTCCGCGAGCAGCAGGCGGTCTTCGACCGGACGGGCGGGCTGCACGCGGCGGGGCTGTTCGGCGCCGACGGCGCGCCGCTCGTGGTCCGTGAGGACGTGGGTCGGCACAACGCCGTCGACAAGGTCGTCGGGCAGGCCCTGCGCGAGGACCTCCTCCCGCTGACCGGCACGGTGCTGCAGGTCTCCGGGCGCGCGTCGTTCGAGCTGGTGCAGAAGGCCGCCATGGCCGGCATCCCGGTGCTGGCCGCGGTGAGCGCACCGTCGTCGCTCGCGGTCGACCTCGCCGACCGGCTCGGCGTGACCGTCGTCGGCTTCTCGCGAGGCAGCACGTTCAACGTCTACAGCCGCCCCGAGCGCGTCGTCGCCTGACCACGCGCCCGGGCCGGTGAGCGGCGATCAGAACAGGGCCGAGGCCTTCACGACCGTCTCGTAGACGCCGTAGACGAGCGGGATCCCGACCACGAGCCACGCGACCACCGCGAGCGGCGTGACGCCCTCGGCCGTCGTGTCCTCGCCCTGCGCGGAGGACGGCCCGCCCTGGTCGGCGGTCGGCTCCGTGCTGTGCGGCTCGTGGAAGCGCGACGCCACCGGACGCACCAGGAGGTTGGCGACGAAGCCCACGGCCAGCACGCCCACCATCGTGAGCAGCGCGGGACGGTAGTCGGCCGCCGTGAGGGCCCCGGGCTCGCCCCGCGCGTCGAGGAAGCCGTTGACGATCAGCGGCCCCGCCACGCCGGCCGCGGACCACGCGGTCAGCAGGCGGCCGTGGATGGCGCCGACCTGGAAGGTGCCGAACAGGTCGCGCAGGTACGCCGGGATGGTCGCGAAGCCGCCGCCGTAGAAGCTGAGGATGAACCCGGCGAGGACGACGAACAGCACGGTCGAGCCCGAGCCGCCGAGCGCGAGCGTCGCGTAGAGGACGATGCCGACGCCGAGGTAGAGGACGTAGATGTTCTTGCGGCCCACGACGTCGGAGGTCGAGGACCACACGAAGCGGCCCGCCATGTTGCACAGCGACAGGAAGCCGACGAACCCCGCCGCGGCGGCTGCGGCCACCGTCGAGTCCTGGCCGTCGCGGAAGAAGTCCTGGATCATCGGCGCGGCCTGCTCGAGGATGCCGATGCCGGCGGTCACGTTGCAGAACAGCACGACCCACAGCAGCCAGAACTGCGGCGTGCGGACGGCGTTGTTGGCCGAGACGCTCTCCGTGGTGACCAGCGCCTTCTTCTTGACCGTCGACGGGTCGAAGCCGCGCGGTGCCCAGCCGTCGGCCGGCACCCGCACGAGCCAGGCGCCGAACAGCATGACGACCAGGTAGACGAGGCCGAGGGTGACGAACAGCTGGGCCACCGCCGAGCCGGAGGCCAGCCCAGTAGCGGTGTCGTAGGAGGAGTCGTACCAGCCGAGCAGGGTGCTCGACAGCGGGCTCGCGATCATCGCGCCACCACCGAAGCCCATGATCGCCATGCCGGTCGCCAGGCCGGGGCGGTCCGGGAACCACTTGATGAGGGTCGAGACCGGCGAGATGTAGCCGATGCCCAGGCCGATGCCGCCGATCACGCCGTAGCCGAGGTACAGCAGCCACAGCTGGCTCGTCGCGATGCCGAGGGCGCCCACGAGGAAGCCGGTCGCCCAGCAGGTGGCGGCCGCGACCATGGCGCGACGCGGTCCGCCGGTGTCGACCCAGGTGCCGAAGACGGCCGCCGACACGCCCAGCATGACGATGGCGATCGAGAACACGACGCCGACCGCGGTCAGGCTGGTGTCGAAGTGCTCGACCAGCGACGCCTTGTAGACGCTGGTCGCGTACACCTGTCCGATGCACAGGTGCACCGCCAGCGCGGCCGGCGGGATGAGCCAGCGGTTGAAGCCGGGGCCGGCGACGGTGCGCTCCCGCGCCAGGACGCTCGTGGACATGGTTCCCCCTCGTCGGATCGGACGGCCGGACCGCCTGTGACGTGCGTCTCGAAGCGTACGAGAGGACGCACCGGTCCGCCCGTCGGGAGCAGGTCTCGACGCCCGCCGGGCGACAGGTCGGCGAGGTGCCGGGCGACGTCGAGCCTCTACTGTGGGCACGTGACCTCGAGCCCCGGACGCATCTTCCTGTCGCGCATCGTCGGGCAGGACGTCTTCGACCCCGCGGGCGACCAGGTCGGCAAGCTGCGCGACGTCGTGGTGGCCCTGCGCGGCACCCGACGGCCGCGCGTCGTGGGGCTCGTCGTCGAGGTGCTCGGGCGCCGTCGGGTGTTCCTGCCGATCGGCCGGGTGACCTCGCTGGACTCCGGCCAGGTCATCACCACCGGGGTGCTCAACATGCGCCGCTTCGAGAAGCGGAGCACCGAGACGCTGGCGATCCACGAGCTGCTCGACCGCACCGTCACGCTGCCCGACGCCCGCACCGGCACGGTGTACGACCTGGCGATGGAGCAGGACACGCGCCGCGACTGGTACCTCGGCTCGGTCGCGGTCCAGGAGTCCGGCAAGCGGTTCGGCCGCCGCGGGGCCACGCACGTCGTCCAGTGGGACGAGGTCACCGGGCTCGTCGGCCAGGAGCCCGGCCAGGGCGCGACCCACCTGCTGGCCACGATGGACGAGATGCGACCGGCCGACCTCGCGAACGCCCTGCTCGACCTGCCGACGAAGCGGCGCGCCGAGATCGTGGGAGAGCTGGTCGACGAGCGGCTCGCCGACGTGCTGGAGGAGCTGCCGGACAGCGTCCAGGTGGAGGTGCTGGGCGTCCTCGACCCCGAGCGGGCGGCCGACGTGCTCGAGGAGATGGACCCCGACGACGCGGCCGACCTGCTCGGGGAGCTGCCTCCGGCGACGTCCGAGCAGCTGCTCGCCCTCATGAAGCCCGAGGACGCCGAGGACGTGCGACGTCTGCTGACCTACGAGGACCGCACGGCCGGCGGCATGATGACCACCGAGCCCGTCATCCTCCCGCCGGACGCGACCATCGCCGAGGCGCTGGCCCGTCTGCGCGAGCCCGAGCTGGGCCCGGCCCTCGCGTCGATGGTCTACGTGTGCCGTCCGCCGCTGGAGACGCCGACCGGGCGCTTCCTCGGCATCGTGCACTTCCAGGCGCTGCTGCGCGAGCCACCCTCGACGCTCGTCGGCGGGCTCGCCGACAACGACATCGACTGGCCGCGGCCCGACGCCAGCCTCGAGCACGTCGCGAACCTCCTCGCGTCCTACGACATGCTGGCGCTGCCAGTGGTCGACGAGACGAGCCACCTGCTCGGCGTCGTGACCATCGACGACGTGCTCGACCACCTGCTGCCGGAGGGCTGGCGCGAGCGCGACAGCGAGCGCACGCCGAGCGACGCGACGCAGGGGGTGGGTCTGCATGGCTGAGCGCTCCCGCGACGGCACGCGGCACGACCGCGAGCAGGCGCGCCGCGACCGTGAGCAGGCCCGCCGCGACCGCGACCGCCTCGACCAGCCTCGCGAGCGCGGACGTCGGCGCTCGCTGCGGCCGCGCTCCGGCGACACCGACCGCTTCGGCCGCTTCGCCGAGTCGTTCGCCCGCTACATGGGCACGGCGCGCTTCCTGATCTGGATGACGCTGCTCATCCTCGTGTGGGTCGTCTGGAACGTGCCGTACGGCCCGGAGCGCCCGCGCTGGGACGAGTACCCGTTCATCTTCCTCACGCTCATGCTGTCGCTGCAGGCGTCGTACGCCGCACCCCTGATCCTGCTCGCGCAGAACCGCCAGGAGGCGCGCGACCGCGTGCAGCAGGAGCAGGACCGTCGCGCGGACGCGCAGTCGCACGCCGACATGGAGTTCCTCGCCCGCGAGGTCGCCAGCCTGCGGCTCGGCCTCGGCGAGGTCGCCACGCGCGACTTCCTGCGCTCGGAGCTGCGGGACCTGCTCGAGTCGCTCCAGGAGCAGCCGGACGACGCCGGCGACGGGCCGCCCGAGGCCGGATCGGACGGCCGCCAGCGAGGCCGCTCCGGGCCCCGCGGTCACTGAGGCTCGCCTGCGGGACACCGGCGCGGGTGTCGCCCGTACGATGGGAGGCATGGCTTCCGTCCCCACCGAGGAGCAGGTCCGCGAGGCTCTCGCCAGCGTGGTCGACCCCGAGATCAAGCGCCCCGTCACCGAGCTCGGCATGGTCGACACCGTCACGATCGACGACACGTCGATCACGGTCCGTCTCCTGCTCACCGTCTCCGGCTGCCCGTTGAAGGACACGCTGACGCGTGACACCACGGCGGCCGTCGAGAAGATCGCCCCCGCGCACGCCGTCCACGTCGACCTCGGCGTCATGACCGACGAGCAGCGCAAGAGCATGCGCGAGATGCTCCGGGGAGGCCAGGCCGAGCGCGAGATCCCCTTCGCCCAGCCCGGCTCGCTCACCAAGGTGTACGCCATCGCCTCCGGCAAGGGCGGCGTCGGCAAGTCGTCGGTCACGGTGAACCTGGCCGTCGCCATGGCCCGCAGCGGCCTCAAGGTCGGCATCGTCGACGCCGACATCTACGGCCACTCGATCCCCGACATGATGGGCGTCGGCGACCGCCGGCCCACCCAGGTCGACGACATGATCCTGCCGGTGCCGATCGAGGTGCCCGACTCCCCCGGCGCGCCCGACGTCAAGGTCATGAGCATCGGCATGCTGAAGCCGAAGCGCGACCAGGTCGTCGCCTGGCGCGGCCCGATGCTCGACCGTGCGCTCGTGCAGATGCTGAGCGACGTCTTCTGGGGCGACCTCGACGCGCTCCTGCTCGACCTTCCGCCCGGCACGGGCGACATGGCGATCAGCCTCGGCCAGCACCTCGCGAACGCCGAGGTCGTCGTGGTCACGACACCGCAGCAGGCCGCCGCCCAGGTGGCCGAGCGCGCCGGCACGATGGCGTCGATGATGCACCAGCGGGTCGTGGGCATCGTCGAGAACATGTCCTACCTCCTGACTCCCGGAGGCGAGCGCCTCGAGGTCTTCGGCAGCGGCGGTGCCGACACCGTCGCCCAGACCCTCAGCGCGCGGCTCGGGCACGACGTGCCGGTGCTCGGCAAGGTCCCGCTCGAGGAGCAGCTGCGGGTCGGTGGCGACGAGGGACGTCCGATCGTCGCGACCCATCCCGGCAGCGCGTCGGCGAAGGTGCTGCAGCAGGTGGCCGACACGCTCACCGGACGCTCCCGAGGCCTGGCCGGCATGCAGCTGGGTCTCGCCCCCGTCGGTCGACTCTGAGGCACCCGACGTGCTCGGGATGGGCTGGCCGGAGATCGGTCTGATCCTCGTGGTCGGTCTGCTGCTGTTCGGGCCCGACAAGCTGCCGGGCATGGCCAAGCAGGCCGGGCAGTTCGTCCGGACGGTCCGTCAGATGGCCGAGAACGCCAAGAACGACCTCGGCCGTGAGATGGGCCAGGACTTCTCCGAGCTGAACCTGCGCGACCTCGACCCGCGCGAGGTGGTCCGCCGGCACGTCCTCGACCAGCCCGACGAGCCCGCGCCCGTCCGCCAGGACCGCATCCTGCGTCCCGGCGAGGTCCCGCCCCACGACGACGAGGCCACCTGAGCCAGCCCTCCCGACGGCGTCCGGTGGACGGCCGGTCTCAGACGGTCAGCCAGCCGGTGAGCCGGTCGAGCCCGTGCCCGACGCGCTCGCGCAGACCCGGTCGCGGCGACGCGGCCGGGAGGTCGCCGAGGGCGGGGACGAGTCGCGCGTCGTCCACGTCGGTGACGACGGTGTAGACGACGCCCTCCGCGTCCCACACGACGGTCCGCATCCCGGGCTGCTCCCGCACCCACACCTCGTGGCCGCCCAGCTCCTGCTGCGCGAAGCCCTGCAGCCGGTCGGCGTCGAGGGCACCGGTCTGCTCGTGCAGCTCCAGGCGGCCCGTGCCGTCGGTGTAGGTGAGGCTGACGGCGCCCTCGGCCTGCAGCCGTCCCTCGACCCGTTCGAGGTCGTGGCCGAGGGTGCCGTGGCAGGGCCACCCGTTGGCAGTGAGGTCGGCCATGCGCGCCGTCGTCATGACGTCCTGCCCGCTGCTCACGGGCCGGACGACGTCGCCACCGACCAGGGCCGCTCGGAAGTCGGCGGCGTACGCGTCGACCGGCGGCACGACCGCGTCGCCGAGCCCTCGGCCGGGCGCCCCGGCCACGTAGGCCATGAGGACGACGGCGAGCGACGCACCGACCACGACCCCGGTCGCGCCCCAGACGGCCGAGTGCAGCACCCGCGTCCAGAGGGCCGGGGGCTGCGGGGCGGGCGTGCGGGGCAGCTCCGCGAGCGAGGCGAGCAGCGACGCCGGCGGCCGGACGTCGGCCGTGGCCTGCATGCGCATCTTCAGGTGCCGCTGCTGCGCGACGGCCTCACGGCAGCGGGCGCAGGCCTGGACGTGACGCGAGGCCGCCTCCGTGGCGTCGGGCGAGAGCTGCCCGTCCACGAAGGCGGCGACGTCGGCGTCCAGATGGGCCATCAGGCTCCTACGGCTCCGAAGACCCGGGTACGGCCGGCGGTCGGTGCACGGTGCGCGAGCGCCTGGCGCAGCTGGGTGCGTCCGCGGTGGATCCGGGAGCGGACGGTACCGATCTTGACGCCCAGGACGTCGGCGATCTCCTCGTAGGACAGGCCCTCCACGTCGCACAGCACCACCGCGACGCGGAACTCCTCGGTGAGCGAGGACAGCGCGGCCTCGATGTCGGGGTCGAAGCCGGCGTCGTGCACGAACGCCTCCGGCAGCTGCTCGCGGCCCTCGAGGCGGTCCTCCGCCCCGTCGGTGAAGCCGTCCATGCGCAGCTTGCTCGAGCGGCGCACGCGGTCGAGGAAGAGGTTCGTCGTGATCCGGTGGATCCAGCCGTTGAAGTTGCCCGGCTCGTAGCGGTCGAGCGAGCGGAAGACGCGGACGAACACGTCCTGCGTGAGGTCCTCGGCGTCCTGGCGGTTCCCCGTGAGCCGGTAGGCGAGGCGGTACACCCGCGGGGAGTGCTCCTCCACGATGCTGTCCCAGGACAGGTCGGCACCCGTCTCCAGGGTCGCGGCCTGCGTGCTCACGTCGTCATCCTTCATGTCGTCGATCGTCGCGTCGTCTCCTGAGAGAACGCCCAGAGGACGCTGACGGTTCCCCCTCGATCATCCCCGGTCCCGCGGGCCGGCGCGACACGGATCCCGCCCGCCGGTGCAGCGGCACGGAAGGGCCCCGGCTCACTATGCTTCTGCACGAGCCGGTACCCGTCCGGCCCGGTCAGCCGAGGAGCCATCATCACCAGCGAAGCGAGCCTGCAGTACGTCGAGGGCTACCAGGACGAGGACGACCACCTCGCCGAGGCACGCCGACGCGCGGGCGAGGTCGGCGTGACCCCGATCGGTCCGGCCGGCGGCGCCACCCTGCGCTTCCTGGCCTCCGTGCTCGACGCCCGCGCCGTCGCCGAGGTCGGCACCGGCACCGGCGTCTCCGGCCTGTGGCTGCTGCGCGGCATGGCGCCCGATGGCGTCCTCACGTCGGTCGACCTCGAGGCGGAGCACCAGCGTCACGCCCGCCAGGTCTTCTCCGCCGCCGGCTTCGCACCGCAGCGCTTCCGGCTGATCGCCGGCTCTGCCCTCGACGTCATGCCCCGGCTCACCGACGACGGGTACGACCTCGTCTTCGTCGACGGCGACAAGGTCGAGTACGGCGAGTACCTCGAGCAGGCCCTGCGCCTCGTGCGCCCGGGCGGCGTCGTCGTGTTCGACAACGCCCTCTGGCACGACCGGGTCGCCGATCCGGAGCGCCGCGACGCCGAGACGGTCGCGATCCGCGAGCTGCTCACCCAGGCGGCGACCGACGAGCGCCTGGTGCCGACGCTGCTGCCCGTGGGCGACGGCCTCCTGGCCGCGCGCCGCGTGGGCTGACCCGCCCCCGGCCGGACGGTCCGGGAGCAGGTCGCCCAGCGCCTGCGGACGGGGCGCCCGCGCTCGACGAGCCGCTCAGCGCTCGAACGAGGCCGACGACCGGAAGCCCGCCGGTCCCCGGACGACCGCGACGATCTCGCACGCCTCGATCAGCTCGGGCTCGCGCCCGATGATCGTGGTGCCGGGGAGGTCGGCGCGTCCGTCCTCCATCGCCTGCTGGAACGCCGCACGCGAGCTCGCGTCGACGAACACGTACGTCCCCTCGAACCACTCGTCCTCACGCGCCCGCCAGGACTTGAAGCGCAGTCCTTCGAGGCCGGCGAACTTCGCGAAGCTGACGTCCTCGACGTACTCGCGGAGTCGGTCGAGGGTGCCCACCGGAGCGCCGGCCAGGGACCAGCGCATCGTGAGACCGTACAAGCTCAGACAGCCTTGAGGGCGTCGCCGAGGGTGGCCGCCTCCTCGTTGTTGAGCTCGACCACCAGACGTCCTCCGCCCTCGAGCGGGACGCGCATGACGATGCAGCGCCCCTCCTTGGTGACCTCCATCGGTCCGTCACCGGTGCGAGGCTTCATGGCCGCCATGGGTTCCCCTTCCATTCGGTGACCGCCGTCCGGTCTCCTCAGACGCCTAGTATCTCCCATGCCCCCTTCTCAGTTCCAACCGGCACGAAGGACCTCGTGACCCCTCCCGCTCCCGACGCCGCTCCCCCGGCCACCGACGGTGTGGTCGTGCTGGACCTGTCCTCGAGCGACCAACGCTCCGCGTCTGCGCACGACCGGGTCCGCGCGGCGCTCACCACGCCCGGCCTCCGGGCGCTCCTGCTCGTCGTCGACGGTGGGTCGCCGTCGTGGTCCGACGAGACGGTGGTCGCGGTCGCCGACGCGTCCGTCCCGGTGGTGGCGGTCCTGCACGGCCGCGTCGAGGGCCGCGCGGCGGCGGTGGCGCTGGCGGCGGACCTGCGGGTCGGCTCGCGCGAGGTCGTGCTGCGGGTCAAGCCCCTGGTCGGCGGCACGAGCGCGAGCCTGCCGCGTCTCGTCGGCGGCGCGGTCGCCCGACGGCTGCTGCTCGACCCTGCCGATGTGGACGCCGAGGAGGCGCTCCGGCTCGGGCTGCTCGACGCCGTGCACGACGACCCCGCGGCGGCAGCCCGCGAGCTCGCGGGACGGGTGACGGCGAGGGCCGGCCTGGGTGCGGCCGTGGTGCGCGCGCTCGCGACGTGGGAGCGCACGGGCGACGTCGCGTCAGCGCTCGCCGACGAGGCGCGCCTGCGGGCCGTGGTGGACCTGCACGACTGACGTCGGTCGGCCCGCGGCTCGGACGTGGAGGGGACGGGCGGCGGGCTCAGGCGAGCCGGCGACGCTCCTCCGCCTGCTCCTGCCAGGCGAGGAGCTCGGTGCGCGCCTCGAGCTCGGCGCTCTGGCTGGCCGCCAGCTCGTCGCGGAGCCGGCGCACCTCGGCGCGGGTGCTCTGGAGGGCGGTCCGGGTCTGCGCGAGGTCGCCGTCGAGCAGCACGGTCCGCTCCTCGGCCGCGGCGTGCGCCGCCTCGGCCTGGGCCAGGGCGGTCTCGGCGGTCTCGAGGCGGGCGGCGAGCTCGGCGATGCGCTCGTCGCGGCGCTCGACCTTGCCGGACATCGTCTCGGCGAACGCGATCTGCTCGCGTCCACGCCGCGTGGCCTCGCGGCTGCGGTCGTGGGCGGCGGCGGCGCGGTCGCGCGCCCAGTCGCGGCGCACCTGGGCGGTCTCGTTGGCGAGCAGACGGGCTGCGACGGAGCAGGCCGTCACGGCATAGACGACCGCGGCCGCGAGGGCGACGACGGTCGAGACCACGATCGCCGCGGCGCCGGCGACGAGGGCGGACACGATGAGCACGACGGCGGCCAGGGTGCGCACGGAGCGGTGGCTGCGTCGATCGGCGGGACGGGAGGTGGTCATGGCGCCAGGGTAGGTCGGAGCGCGTGGTCGTCGTGGGAGGCGCACCGTGCCTGGTGGGGCTGGTGGTGCGTGACGGTCGCGGCGGCTAGGAGAGCGGCGGGGTGCGGCGGGCGAGGCATCCGACGAGATGGTCGTCGACCATCCCGGTGGCCTGCATCAGCGCGTAGGCGGTGGTCGGGCCGACGAACTTGAGGCCACGCCGCTTGAGCTCCTTCGCGAGCGCGGTGGACTCGGCCGACGTCGCGGGCACGTCCGCGACCGTCCGCGGCGCGGGCGACGTGTCGGGCGCGAACGAACAGACGAGGTCGCTGAGGCTCTCGTCGAGGTCGAGGACGGCCCGCGCGTTGCTGATGGTCGCCTCGATCTTCGCGCGGTTGCGCACGATGCCCGCGTCGGCGAGGAGTCGTTCGACGTCGGCGTCGCCGAACCGCGACACGAGCGCGGGCACGAAGCCCACGAAGGCCTCGCGGAACGCCTCGCGCTTGCGCAGGATGAGCGACCACGACAGCCCCGACTGGAACGCCTCCAGGCTGAGCCGCTCGAACATCGCCCGGTCGCCGCGGAGCTCACGACCCCACTCCTCGTCGTGGTAGCGGCGCAGCGCCGGGTCGTCGCCCCACGGGCAGCGCTCGAGGCCGTCGGGGCCGGTCACCGTCATGCGCCGATCCTGCCAGGGACGAGGAGCTCCTCGCTACGATGCGGCTGACCTGCCGTCGCCTTCTCCGGAGCCTGTGTGAACCCGACCCGTGCCCGCGTGCTCGCGCTCGTCGAGTCCTCGCGCTTCCAGTGGTTCATCATCGCGGTGATCGTGGTGAACGCCGTCGTGCTGGGACTCGAGACGTCGCCGCAGCTGCTGCGCCGCGAGGAGTGGCTCGTGCCGCTCGGCTGGGCGACGGTCGTGGTCTTCGTCGTCGAGATCGCGCTGCGGGTCTACGCGCACCGTGGCGCCTTCTTCCGCGACGGGTGGAGCCTGTTCGACCTGTTCGTGGTGCTGGTGGCGCTCATCCCGGCGTCGGGGGCGTTCGGGGTGCTGCGGGTGCTCAGGGTCCTGCGGGTGCTCCGGCTGCTGTCGGCGGTCCGCTCGATGCGCCGCGTGGTGTCGGCGCTCGCCGCGACCATCCCGGGCATGGTCTCGATCGGGGCGCTCCTGGTCATGCTCGTGTACGTCGCGGGCGTCATGTCGACGCAGATGTTCGGCCGCGTCGACCCCGAGCACTTCGGCGACCTGCCGACGTCGCTGCTGAGCCTGTTCCAGGTGATGACCGGTGACGACTGGGCCAACATCGTCCGTCCCGCGACGGACGCCTATCCCGCCGCGTGGGTGTTCTTCATCGGCTACATCCTCGTCTCGACCTACATCGTCCTGAACCTGTTCATCGCCGTCGCCGTCGAGGCGCTGGAGATGCAGAAGGAGGACGACAGACGCGAGATCGTGGACGAGGTGGAGGAGAGCGAGCGGATCGTGGTCGACGCCGTCGCCGAGCTCCGCGCCGAGGTCGCGGCCCTGCGCGCCGACCTCGCCCGCCAGCGCCCCTGAGGCACAGATTCCCAGGTCGACCTGGGAATCTCCCGCCGGGCACGGTTTCCACAGCGACGCCCGGAAAGCTCTCCGTGCTCCGCTGGGAGAACCGGGTCAGGCGCGTCGACGCTGGCGCGAGGCCTCGTAGAGCACGACCGACGTCGCGTTGGCCGCGTTCAGCGACGACGCCGTGCCGGTGATCGGGATGTGCACCATGACGTCGCAGATCTCGCGCCATGCGGCGGACAGCCCACGAGTCTCGTTGCCCGTGACGACGACGGTGGGCGCCGTGAGGTCGGCGTCGGCCAGCTCCACCGGACCCTCCTCGTCGGTGCCCACGACCTGGACCCAGCCGAGCCGCGACCGCAGCTCCTCGACCCACGCGAGCACCTCGTAGGGCGACCCGAGGCGCACGGTCGGCACGGTCAGCGCCGAGCCCGTCGACGCCCGCACGGCTCGGGGCTCGTACGGGTCGCAGGCGTGGCCGCACACGACGAGCCCGCTACCGCCGAACGCGTCGACGGACCGCGCGATGCTGCCGACGTTGCCGGGGCTGGTCGGACGGTCGAGCACCACGGCGAGCAGGTCGGGACCGACGGGCAGACGCGCGAGGTCGTCGGCCGGCTGGGCCACCACCAGCACCACCTCGGGACGGTCCTGCTCCTGCTCGGCCAGCTCGGCGAGGAGCTCGGCCGAGAGCGTGTACTGCTGCGCTCCGCGCGCGACCGCACGCGCCACGGCGTCACGCGCCCACTGCGACGGGTCGCGACGGTCGTCGTGCAGCACCGCCACGACCTCGAGCGGCGAGTCCAGCGCGACGGACACCGGCCGGACGCCCTGGACGAGCAGCTGGCGCAGCTGGGTGCGCTTGCGCCGGTTGGTCAGCATCGCCTCCCACTGCTGGAAGGCCGCGTTGCGCGACGTGACCCGCACGACGTCAGCTGGACGCGACGGCGTCGAAGTGCGCGACGGCCTCGTCGACGTCGTCGGTGAGCAGCAGGAGGTCGAGGTCGGACTCCTTGATCTTCCCGTCGGGCAGCATCGTCTGGCGCAGCCAGTCGACCAGGCCCTGCCAGTACGCCGTGCCGAAGAGCACGATCGGGAACGTGGTGACCTTGCCGGTCTGGGAGAGCGTGAGCGCCTCGAACAGCTCGTCGAGGGTGCCGAAGCCGCCGGGCATGACGACGTAGCCCTGCGAGTACTTGACGAACATCGTCTTGCGCACGAAGAAGTAGCGGAAGTTGATGCCGAGGTCGACCCACTCGTTCAGACCCTGCTCGTGGGGCAGCTCGATGCCGAGCCCCACCGACACGCCCCCGCACTCGCTGGCGCCACGGTTGGCCGCCTCCATGGCGCCGGGGCCGCCTCCGGTGATGACGGCGTACCCGAGGCCGCAGAGCTTCTCCGCTACCTCCTGCGCCTTCGCGTACATCGGGTCGTCGGGGGTCGTGCGCGCGGACCCGAACACGGCGACGGCCGGCCCGAGCTCGGACAGCGCACCGAAGCCCTCGACGAACTCGGACTGGATGCGCAGCACGCGCCAGGGGTCGGTGTGGACCCAGTCGGTCGGGCCGCGCGAGTCCAGCAGACGCTGGTCGGTGGTGCTGCTCGGGACGTGGCCGCGGCGCAGGTGCACCGGGCCCTTCTGGTAGCTCATGCGGTCAGCCATCTCCTGAGGGCGTCCTCGACGGTGCGCAGGTGCGCGACGGGGACGTGTTCGTCCTGCTTGTGGGCGTAGATCGGGTCGCCCGGTCCGTAGTTGACCGCGGGGATCCCGAGCTGGGTGAACTGCGCGACGTCGGTCCAGCCGAACTTCGGTCGCGGCTCGGCACCCAGCGTCTCGACGAACGCGGCGGCGGCCGGCTGGTCGAGGCCGGGCAGCGCCCCGGGGGCGGAGTCGGTGACGGTCAGCTCGAAGCCGTCGAACACCTCGCGCAAGTGTGCGAGCGCGTCGTCCTCGGAGCGGTCGGGCGCGAACCGGTAGTTGACCGTGACCGTCGCGAGGTCCGGGACGACGTTGCCGGCCACTCCCCCGCTGATGCCGACGGCGTTGAGCCCGTCGCGGTACTCGAGGCCGTCGATGACGACGCGGCGCGGCTCGTAGTCGCGCAGACGCACGAGCACCTCCGCGGCGTCGTGGATGGCGTTGTGTCCCATCCAGGACCGGGCGGCGTGGGCGCGTTCACCGCGGGTGACCACGTCGACCCGCATGGTGCCCTGGCAGCCGGCCTCGACGGAGGCGACGGACGGCTCCATGAGGATGGCGAAGTCGCCGGCGAGGAGCGCAGGCCGCTCACGGGCGAGCCGACCGAGCCCGTTGAACCGCGCGGCGATCTCCTCGGCCTCGTAGAAGACATACGTGACGTCGCGGACCGGGTCGGGGAGCGTGGCCGCCAGCTTCAGCGCGACCGCCACCCCGCCCTTCATGTCGCACGTGCCGAGGCCCCAGAGCGTGTCGCCGTCGAGGCGCGTCGGGAAGTTGTCATTCGCGGGCACGGTGTCGAGGTGACCGGCGATCACCACCCGCTCCGCGTGGCCGAGGTCGGTGCGGGCGACGAGCGTGTGCCCGTCACGCAAGACCGTCAGGTGCGGTGCGGCCAGCAGCACCGCCTCCACGGCGTCGGCGATCTCGGCCTCCTCGAGACTCTCCGACGCGATGTCACAGAGGTCGGCGGTGAGCTGGACGATGTCGCGGGTCGGGTCAAGCACGGCCATGGCGCCCACTCTAGGGCTCGACCACCTCTCTCCTGCGGCTGCGTGGGTGCGGCCTCTCGGTCGGGTGGGGCTGCGTCGGTGCGGGTTCTGCCTCGGGTGGGGCTGCGCTGGCGCGGCTCCGTGGTCGGGTGGGGCTGCGTGGGCTCGGCTTCCCGCTCGGGTGGGGCTGCGCTGGCGCGGCTTCTCGAGGAGGTGGTCTCCGAAAGGGCCTCGACCGGACGGCTGGCAACGATGCCGGGCTGGGTTCTCGGGCTGCGGCTCCCGCGGTGGACGCAAGATTCTCCCTTCGTGCGCGATTGGCCCAAGATTCTGCGTTTGCGCGGTCCGGCGGTGCATCTGCCACCTTCTGAGCGCTCTACAGGTGGCGCATCCACCGACGAGGGGGCCAGACGTGTGAACGATGCTTCCTTCTCGTGGAACGGTCCACGAGAAAGAAGAATCCTTCGTCCCCCCACCCCAAAGGGCACCCAAGATTCTGCCTTCGCGCGAGTCAGGTCGAACGCTTCTGCGTTCACGACGGGATCCCGTAGCAAACGCAGCATCCTTCGCGATTCCGCACACGAACGCAGCATCTTGCGTCCCACAGCACGAGCCACGGCCCGAGACCCGAAACCGACCCCCGCCCAACCGCCCGGTCGAGGCCCTTTCGGAGACCATACCCACGAGAACCCGCAGCAGCGCAGCACTTCCTCCACGAGAAGCCGCACCACCGCAGCGTCCACGACGACGAGAAGCCGCGCCCCCGGCCCGACGGACTCGTGGCCACCTTGCGCCGCCCACCACCACGCGTAGCGTCGGTCGCATGGAGATCACGGACACGCGCGACCTCGTCGTCGGGGTGCGACGCGCGGGAGGGATGATCCGATGAGCGAGGACGTCACCACCGCCGACGTCCTGCGCGACGCGTTCGGGCGCGTCCGCGAGCTCGTCGAGCAGCAGTGCGCGGACCTCGACGAGCGCACCGCGACCTACCGCGTCGACCCCGACGCCAACACCCCGATCTGGCTGCTCTGGCACCTGTCCCGTGTGCAGGACGACCACGTGGCCGGGCTGGCCGGCACCGCCCAGGCGTGGGACCGGTGGCGCGACGAGTTCGCCCTCCCGTTCGAGGCCGGCGACATCGGCTACGGCCACGACAGCGACGAGGTCGCGGCCGTGCGCAGCGACCCCGACCTGGTGGCGCGCTACCACGCCGACGTGCACGCGCTGACCCTCGCCTACCTCGACCGCGTCGACGGTGCCGAGCTGGCCCGCGTCGTCGACGAGGGCTGGGACCCGCCGGTCACGGCCGGGGTCCGACTCGTCAGCGTCCTCGGCGACACGCTGCAGCACCTCGGCCAGGCGGCGTTCGTCGCCGGGGTCGCGGGGCGCCGACGCTCTAGCTAGCCGTCGACCTCCGCCCGACCTCCTCGCGGGGACGGTCCTCCGGCCCCGGGGGCAAGGCGCTGGAACAGCACGTGGTCCTGCCAGCGCCCCTGGATGCGCAGGTACTGCGGGGCGACGCCGAACCGCTCGAAGCCGCACCGCTCGAGCACCGCCTGCGACCGGTGGTTGTGCACCAGGGTGCCCGCCTGCAGGCGGTGCAGGCCGAGCACCTCGAAGGCGTGCACGGCCGCCTCCTCGACGGCGCGGGTCATGAGCCCGCGACCCTGCACGTCGCCGGCGAGCCAGTAGCCCAGGTGGGCGTTCTCGAAGGCACCGCGCACGACATCGTTGAGGTTGAGCTCGCCGACGACCTCGCCGTCCTCCTCGACCACCACGAAGTAGGCGCCCCGCCCCTCGGCCATCGCCAGCAGCCGCGCCTCGACCACCTCGAGCTGCCCCTCCAGCGTGTAGAAGCGGTCGGGGCGGGCCGGGCTCCACGGGTCGAGGTGCGCACGATGGTCGGTCCAGAGCCGGCTCAGCACCTCCGCGTCGGCCGGGTCGAGCACCCGCAGGACGCTCACGCGTCGGCTCGCTCGAACACGCAGAACTCGTTGCCGTCCGGGTCGGCCATGACCGTCCAGACGATCTCGTCGTCGGGGCGACGCAGCACCGTGGCACCGAGCTCGACGAGGTGGTCGACCTCGACACCCTCCTCGAGCGTGACGTCCCAGTGGATGCGGTTCTTGACCGTCTTGGGCTCGGGCACGGAGCAGAACACCACCGCCTCGCAGGGGAGGCCGGGCACGTCCTCGACCCAGCTGAAGCCACCCTCGGCGTCGGTGCCGACCCGACCTCCCCACAACACCTGCCACCACGCGGCCGCGGCTCGGTGGTCGGCGCCGTCGACGGCGACCTCGTAGAGCCGGTACTCGGGCACCTCCTCGCGCACGAACGTGCAGAGCTCGTCGCCCTCCGGACCGGCCACCACGGTCCAGCGGAACGCACCCTCGGGACTGATCCTCGTCGTCCCCGGCGGGACCTCCTCGGCGGCGTGCACGTCGAGGTGCACGCGGTCCTTGACGGTCTTCGGCTCGGGCACCCGGCACAGCCACACCGTGTGGCCCGGGGTGTCGCCCTCCAGGTGCACGTCGTCGGTGCCGGCGCCGTCGGGCACCACCCGCAGGCCCAGGACGGAGGCCCAGAAAGGCCCCGACGTGGCCGGGTCGAGGACGTCGATGCACAGGTCCTTCCAGCTGACGAGAGGCATGAGTCTCACGCTAGACCCGCTCACCGACAGCGGCGAGCCACGGCTCGATAGATTGGCTCCCATGAGCGAGAACAGCGCGCACGGGTACGGTCTGGCCACCCTCACCGAGGACGGCGACGTCCTCGACGTCTGGTTCCCCGAGCCCCGCCTCGGCGTCCCGGCGCACGACCCGGAGCCCGAGGAGCTCACGGCCCTGACGGGCGACGACCCGGTCCGCCGGGTGCGCAAGGCGGTCGTGCACGTCGTCGTCGACGACCTCGCCGTCGCCCCGGCCGACGCCTACGACGTGTGGCTGCGCCTGCACCTCCTGTCGCACCGTCTGGTGAAGCCGCACGGCCTCAACCTCGACGGGCAGTTCGGTCTGCTGACGAACGTCGTGTGGACCACGATCGGCCCCTGCGCCGTCGCCGGCTTCGAGCACACCCGGGCCCGCGCCCGCGCCGCCGGACTGACGGTCAACGTCACGAGCATCGACAAGTTCCCCCGCATGACCGACTACGTGATCCCCTCCGGCGTGCGCATCGGCGACGCCGACCGGGTGCGGCTCGGTGCGCACCTTGCCGAGGGCACCACGGTGATGCACGAGGGTTTCGTGAACTTCAACGCGGGCACCCTCGGCCATGCCATGGTCGAGGGCCGGATCTCCGCGGGCGTCGTCGTCGGCGAGGGCACCGACATCGGCGGTGGCGCCAGCATCATGGGCACGCTCTCCGGTGGCGGCACGCAGGTGATCTCGATCGGCAGCGGGAGCCTGCTCGGCGCCAACTCCGGCATCGGCATCTCCCTCGGCGACGACTGCGTCGTCGCGGCGGGCTGCTACGTCACGGCCGGCACGAAGGTGCGCACCCCGGACGGCTCGTTCGTCAAGGCGGCCGAGCTCAGCGGGCAGGACAACCTGCTGTTCCTCACCAACAGCGAGACGGGCCAGGTCGAGGCTCGACCGCGTGGCGAGCGTCGCGGCATCGAGCTGAACTCCGACCTGCACGCCAACTGAGCGACGTCGCACGAGGCCGGTCGTCGCGTCGTCGGCCGACGGTGGGTCCGTCTGCCTAGGGTGGCGCCGTGAAGCTGCGCTGGGTCCTCCTCGTCACCGTGCTGGTGGCCGGTGGGCTGGTCGTCACGGTGTTCACGGACCGCCAGCCCCGCCGCAGCGAGTACTGCGTCGCGCGCGTGGGCGACACGGTGGCGCAGGTCGACGTCGAGCAGGCGCGCTGGTCGTCGCTGATGGCGGCGCTGGCCCAGAACCGCGGCCTGCCGCCGCGCGCGACGACGATCGCGATCGCGACGGCGTTCCAGGAGTCGAAGATCCGCAACATCGACTACGGGGACCGCGACTCGGTGGGGCTCTTCCAGCAGCGCCCGTCGCAGGGCTGGGGCACGGTCGACCAGATCATGTACCCGGCGTACGCGATCGGGAGGTTCTACGACGGGCTGGAGAAGGTCGACGGGTACACGCGCAAGCAGATCACCGTCGCCGCCCAGGAGGTGCAGCGCTCGGCGTTCCCCGGTGCCTACGCACAGCACGAGGACTACGCACGTGCGCTGTCGTCGGCGCTGCGCGGCTACAGCCCGGCGGCGTTCACGTGCCAGCTGAACCCGGTGGGCGGGGGCAACGTCCGCACCGTCGCGGCCGACGTCGACGCGGCCTTCGGCGAGATCGACCACACGAGCGACGAGGCACAGGACGAGCTGACGTTCCGGTTCGCGGGTACCCGCGCGGACGTGAGGGCACGGGGCTGGGCGCTGGCGCACTACCTGGTGGCCAACGCGGAGCACCTGAAGGTCGCCGCCGTCTCCTTCGACGGTCGCCGCTGGAGCGCCGAGGACTCCCCCGACGGCTGGGTGCGCGACGCCGGCGCCCGCCCCGACCGCGTCGTCGCCTCCCTGCGCTGACCCCCGGCGGGGGTGCTGGGCCGTGGGCGGCCATGGACGCGGCGGGGTGCCGGGCCGTGGGCGGCTCGACACCCGGCGGGGGTGCCCGGCCGTGGGCGGCGAAGGACCCGGCGGGGGTGCCGGGCTGTGGGCGGCAGAGGAAACAGTGACACCCGCCCTACTCACGAGTCACGAAGCCCGGCCATACTGACGGGCAGTCCCGCCGTCTGCAGGAAGAGAAGCCACGTGCGCAACCCCCGTGCATTCCTCCGTCCCCTCGCGGTCGGAGCTCCCGCTCCGCTGTCCGAGGTGCCGTTCCGTCCGTCCCGGATGATCCACTTCTTCGACCCGAGCAACGAGAAGATGGCGGCCAAGGTGCCGGACATCGCGAAGAAGGTCGACATCATCCTCGGCAACCTCGAGGACGCGATCAAGACCGAGAAGAAGGAGGCCGCTCGCCAGGGTCTCGTCGACATCGCGAAGGCGACCGACTTCGGCGACACGCAGCTGTGGGTGCGCGTGAACAGCCTCGACTCGCCGTGGGTGCTGGACGACCTGACGACGTTGGTGACCGAGATCGGCGACAAGCTCGACGTGATCATGGTGCCGAAGGTGGAGGGTGCCCAGGACATCCACTACGTCGACCGGCTGCTGGCGCAGCTGGAGGCGAAGGGGAACGTGCGGAAGCCGCTGCTGGTGCACGCGATCCTCGAGACCGCGCTGGGGATGACGAACGTCGAGGAGATCGCGGCCGCGAGCCCGCGCATGCAGGGCATCAGTCTCGGCCCGGCCGACCTCGCGGCGAGCCGCCGCATGAAGACGACGCGCGTCGGTGGCGGCCACCCGGGCTACCTGGTGCGTCAGGACCCGACGGGCGAGGACCTCACCGAGGGTCGCACGACCTACCAGCAGGACCTGTGGCACTACACGATCGCGCGCATGGTCGACGCCTGCGCCGCGAACGACATCCTCCCGTTCTACGGCCCGTTCGGCGACATCAAGGACGTCGTGGCGTGCGAGGACCAGTTCCGCAACGCGTTCCTGCTGGGCTGCGTCGGCGCGTGGAGCCTGCACCCGGTGCAGATCGACATCGCGAAGAAGGTCTTCTCGCCGAGCGCCGAGGACGTGGCGCACGCGAAGGAGGTCGTCGAGGCGATGGGCGACGGCTCCGGCGCGGTGATGATCAACGGCAAGATGGAGGACGACGCGTCCTGCAAGCAGTGCCTGGTGATGCTCGACCTGGCCCGTGAGCTGGCCGAGCGCGACCCCGAGCTGAAGGAGCTGTACGACCTGTGAGCACCACTCCCGCCCCCATCCGTCCCCGCCGCTCGGTGCTGTACATGCCGGGCGCGAACGAGCGCGCGTTGGAGAAGGCGAAGACCATCGACGCCGACGCGCTGATCCTCGACCTCGAGGACTCGGTGGCCCCGGACGCCAAGGTCCAGGGTCGCGAGAACGTGGTCGCGGCGGTCCGGTCCGGCGAGTACGGCCACCGCGAGCTGGCGATCCGCGTGAACTCGATCGGCACGCAGTGGCACGATGCCGACGTCGAGGCGGCCAGCCAGGCCGGTCCCCACGCGGTCCTCGTGCCGAAGGTCGAGTCGGCGGAGCAGGTCGTGGCGCTCGTCGAGGCGCTGGAGCGGCACGGCGCTCCGGAGCACACGCAGCTCTGGGCGATGATCGAGACGCCGCGCGCGCTGCTGCACGCGGAGGAGATCGCGGCCGCCCACGAGCGGCTGACGGTCGTCGTCATGGGCACGAACGACATCGTCAACGAGACGTACGGCCTGCACGTCCCCGGTCGCAACGCGACGGTGCTGACGTCGCTCGCGTGGACGCTGCTGGCGGTCCGCGCGGCCGGCAAGGTCGTCATCGACGGCGTGTACAACGCGGTGAAGGACCCGGAGGGCTTCGAGGCCGAGGCGCGTCAGGGTCGGGAGATGGGCTTCGACGGCAAGACGCTCATCCACCCCTCGCAGGTGGAGCCGGCGAACATCGCGTTCGCACCGTCGGCCGACGACGTCGAGCGCGCGCAGGGCCTCATCGACACCTTCGAGGAGGCCAAGGCCGCCGGCCAGGGTGTCGTGACCTTCAACGGCAAGATGGTGGAGGAGCTGCACGTGCGCGACGCGCGTCGCATTCTCGCCTTCCACGAGGCGCTGCAGGGTCGCTGACCCGCTCCTCCTCACGTCGCACCACGCAGGGCCCCGACCGGTCGGACGGGGCCCTGCGTGCGTCGGGTCAGCCGACGACCGCTGCGGCGACGGCGACGGCCGGCACCGACAGCACGGTGGTGGCGAAGACGGCGTCGCGCGCCAGCACGGTGGAGCGGTCGTAGCGCACGGCGATGACGAAGATGTTCTGCGCGGCGGGCAGCGCCGCGAGCACGGTGACCGCGAGCAGTGGCGCCCCCTCCATGCCGAGCGCGAAGCGGCCGACCGTGTAGGCCACGACGGGCTGCACCACGAGCTTGAGCGTCACGATCAGCGCGAGCACCGGCGCGCTGCCACCGCTGCCCGGCCGGGGTCCGAGGCGCAGGGAGACGCCGTAGGCGATGAGCATCGCGGGCACCGCCATGGCACCGACGAGGCCGAGGGGCTCGTCCACGAGCCGAGGCAGCCGCACGTCGGTGAGCGAGAGCGTGAGCCCCAGCAACGACCCGACGGTCAGCGGCGTGCGCAGCGGCCGGGTGACGAACCGGTGCCAGGGCACCCGCTGCTCCGCGACGGCGACGTCGAGCACGGCGAGGGCGAGCGGCTGCAGCACGAGCATCTGCAGGAGCAGGGTCGGCGCGACGAGTGCCGCGTCGCCGAGCACGTAGGCCGCGATGGGCAGGCCGAGGTTCCCGGCGTTGACGTAGGCCGAGCAGAGCGCGCCGACGACCGTGTCGGCGAGTCCCTGACGCAGCACGAGCCGCGCCACCCCGACGTACAGCACGACCACGGTGACCACGGCGCACCCGGTGGCCACCAGGTTGCGCGACAGCACCGCGGAGACGTCGGCGTCCTGCAGCACGGTGATCATCAGGGCCGGGCTCGCGACGTAGAAGGCGAGCCGCGACAGCACGACCTGGGCGCTGAGGTCGAAGACCCGCAGGTGCGCCAGCAGGGCACCGAGCGCGATCAGGGCGCCGATGGTGGTGAACCCCTCCAGGACGCCGCTCATCGTGCTCATCGTCGCAGAGCGCCACCACGCCCTCCCCCGCCGCCCTCCCCGCCGCCCTCCCCGCGTTCTGTGGACTTCGTGACGGTCTCTGCGCAGAGAACCGTCGCCATCTCCACAGAACGCGGGGGTGGCGCGTCCCGGGGACGACGAGGGGCCCCGTCCAGGTGGACGGGGCCCCTCGCGACGCGCGTGGCGTCTACCTCTGGGTCAGCATCTGCAGACGGTGCGCGTCCTGCAGCGCCTGCATCTCACGGCGCTGTCGGACGGCCTCCAGCAGGACCTGACGGTCGGTGTCGGACATCTCGTCCCAGGCGCGCTTGCGGCGGGCACGGGAGCGTTCGGGCTTCCTGGCCATCGCGTTCACCCCCTCTCGGGATGTCGTGGTGACGTCGTGTCCGTCTCGGTCGCCCCGGGTCGGGGTCGTGGCGATCTGGGTGGTCGTCGGGGTGTCTGCGGGCAAGGTGTCGATGTCGTCGTGCTGGTTCATTGCGCGCCTCCTCTCTGTGAGTCGGGTAGGTGGGATCGAAGGGACGGACGTCGTGGGCGGACATGAGAAGAGCCGCTCAGGACACGGGGTCCGGAGCGGCTCGGGGGCCGGGCAGCTGGTGCCGGCTAACGAGGGACTGCTCCGAGGACGTGGGTGCCGAAGGACGCGACGGCGTACGCGCGATCAAGGACGATCGTGGTCGTGGTCGGGGTCATGCGGCTCACCTCCTCGGGCGGTCGGGTGAGAGCAACGTAGCGCACCCCGACCTCGGGGCGCCACCCCTTGCGTCGGCGCGTCGCTGAGATCGGCACGGACGACCTGCTCAGGGACCGACGTCGAGCGCCTCGTCGATCTCGTCGCGGGTGGCACCGCAGACGTACAACAGGTCGGCGGCGATGGAGCGGACCTGGGCGGTGATGGCGGCCGTGTTCAGGGTCATCGTCTCCGGCAGCGCCTCGACGGCGATCCGGACCGCGGCGACGAGCCGCTCGCGCGCGCCGGCGAAGTCGTCGAGCGTGGACAGGTCGTCGGCGACGAGGTCGACCGCCTCGGCGAGCTCCTCGACCGACAGCCAGAGCGCGTCGGGCCCCGTCTCGCCGTGCCGCAGCATGGCGCTCGCGCGGCGCGCGAGGACGCGGGCGTCGCGGATGGCGTTGTCGAAGTCGCGGACCGCGCCGACGTAGAGGGCGAGGTGGTCGCGCTGGCGCCACCGCAGCGGGGACATGCGCGCGATCTCGCTGACGTTGGCCGCGGTCGCGTCGAGCGACTCGATGCTGCTCTGCAGGCCTCGGGCCCGGGTGAGCGCCTCGTCGGCCACCGCCGCGTCCGACTCGCGCAGCGCCCGCCCGGTGCCCCGGAGGACGGACGCCAGCTGGCGCAGGAGCCGCTGCACCTCCGCGTCGATGTCGCGCACGGGGTTGCGCGGGATGAGCAGCACCATGAGCATGCCGCACAGGCCGCCGACGAGGGCGTCGAGGAACCGCGTGAGGGCGGGGTTCCCCGCACCCGGCACGGGCACGACGGCGGCGAGCAGGACGGCCGAGCTGGCCGCCTGCGTGAGCGCCAGCCCGCGGATGCCGGTGAGCGTGGCGGCGGCGACGGTCAGAAGCACGACGAGAGCCATCTGGGCCGGACCGCGACCGATGGTGAGGATGATCAGCTCCCCCACCAGCACGCCCAGCGCGACGCCGACGACCACCTCGAACAGGGTGCGTCCCCGCAGGCCGCCGCCGGCGGTGATGACGACGACCGCCGCGATGGGCGCGAAGAACGCCTGCTGGTGGCCGAAGACCTGCGTGGCGACCAGGAACGCGAGCGACGAGGCGGCCCCGAGCCGGAGCATGAGCCGCCAGCGTCGGCGCAGGAGCCGCACCCGGTCGACGAAGGTCTCCTCGCTGCGCAGCAGGCGGATGCGGCGCAGCGGGACGTCACGTCCGCCACTGCTCATCGGTCCTCCGCTCCCTGGCTGCGGCGCGGGGCCGCCACCGTCGTCCGCACCGTCACAGGTACAGGCCGGTTTGGCCCTCCTCGATGCGCTCGGAGGCGACGGCGTGCAGGTCGCGCTCGCGCAGCAGCACGAAGCTCTCGCCGCGCACCTCGACCTCGGCACGCTCCTCCGGGTCGAAGAGGACCCGGTCGCCGACCTCGACCGCGCGCACGTGGGCGCCCGTGGCCTCGACCTTGGCCCATGAGAGGCGCTTGCCCATGGCGGCCGTGGCCGGGATCAGGATGCCGCCACCGGAGCGCCGCTCGCCCGCCTCGTCGTCGAGCGAGACGAGCAGCCGGTCGTGCAGCATCCGGATCGCGAGCTTGCCGCGCTCGGCCATGCTCAGCCCAGCACCTTGCGCAGGACGACGACGGCGGCCACCGTGCCGACCACGCCGAGGACGACCGGCACGACGTTCTCGTAGCGCAGGCTGCCGTCGGGGGCGACGAAGCGGCCCTTGACGTCCGCCAGCGTCCGTCGGGCGACGTTCTTCGGGTTCGTCCGGTCGACCAGGGCGTCGACGGTGTCGGCCAGGCGCTCGCGGATCTGCTCGATCTCGTCGACCAGCTCGTCGCTCTGTGACGTCACAAGGTGCCTCTCGTCGGGTCGGACTGACCTTGCAAGGATAGGACCCATGACGACGCGACTGCAGCCCGGTGACACCGCACCCGACTTCACCCTCCCCGACGACACCGGCGCGGAGGTGACGCTCTCGGACCTGCGCGGCCAGAAGGTGATCGTGTACTTCTACCCCGCGGCCATGACGCCCGGCTGCACGAAGCAGGCGTGCGACTTCTCCGACTCGATCGACCGGCTGCAGGCCGAGGGCTACACGGTGCTCGGCATCAGCCCGGACAAGCCGGAGAAGCTGCAGAAGTTCCGCGAGCGCGACGGCCTGACCATCACGCTGCTCTCCGACGCCGACAAGGCGGTCATGACGGCCTGGGGCGCGTTCGGCGAGAAGAAGCTGTACGGCAAGGTCGTCGAGGGCGTGATCCGCTCGACCATCGTCGTCGGCGAGGACGGCACGGTCGAGCTGGCGCAGTACAACGTGAAGGCCACCGGCCACGTCGCGAAGCTGCGCCGCGACCTGGGTCTCGACGCCGCCTGACCCGCGCCGGCCCGCCACGCCGACGCGCTGCTGACTCCCGTCGGTTGATGGGAACCAGCAGCTCACCACGGCTTTGCCTCGCTCCCCTGCGGAAGCATCCTGCAGGGGAGCGAGGGGAACCCGTGGTGAGTGCGGGGCACGCCGCCCACACGGCCCACTAGACTCGGGCCGCACCCGCCGGTGTGGTGGAACTGGTAGACACGCAGGATTTAGGTTCCTGTGCCTCTGGGCGTGCAGGTTCGAGTCCTGTCACCGGCACTGGGCGACATACCTGGGCGACGCGCGCGGCCGCCGTACCTCGTGCGGCGAGCCGAGCGACCGGCACACTGTGCGCATGGTCCTGGTCATCGGTGAGTCCCTCGTCGACATCGTCGAACGGTCCGACGGCACCCGCTCCGAGCACCCGGGCGGCAGCCCCGCCAACGTCGCGGTCGGGCTGGGCCGGCTGGGCGTGACGCCGGTGCTGGCCACGAGCCTGGCCACCGACGACCTCGGCGCGCTGGTGCGCATGCACCTCGCGGAGTCCGGCGTGCGACTCATGCCGGGGCTCAAGCAGCTGGAGCGCACCTCCACGGCCGTGGCCACGCTCGCCGACGACGGTAGCGCCACCTACGAGTTCGACATCGTCTGGGACCCGGGTCGCATCTGGGCCGAGGAGGTGCCCGACATCATCCACACGGGGTCGATCGCCGCGTTCCTCGACCCGGGCGCCGACGAGGTGGAGGACGCGCTGCGTCGGCTCGCGCCGATGTGCACGGTGACGTTCGACCCCAACGTGCGGCCGAGCCTGCTGCCCAGCCGGGCGGAGGCGCTCGACCGCGTCGAGTCGCTGCTGCCGCTGTGCGACGTCGTGAAGGTCAGCGACGAGGACCTCGCCTGGCTCGAGCCGCACAGCGACCCCGCCGACACCGCCCGCAGCTGGCTCGCCGCCGGACCCGCCGCCGTCGTGATGACCATGGGCCCGCGGGGCGCGCGCACCTACACGCACCGCGGCTCGATCGCCTCCCGGGCGATGGCCGAGCACGTCGTCGACACCGTCGGGGCGGGCGACGCGTTCATGTCAGGCCTCATCGCAGCGCTGAAGGACGACGGCCTCGACGGGGTGGTGGGCAGCACGCGCCTGCACGCCGCCGACCTGTCGCTGTGGCGCGAGGTCACCCACCTCGCGTCACGGTGCTCGGCGTTCGTGGTCGCCCGGGCGGGCGCGCAGCCGCCGTGGGAGCACGAGCTCTGAGCCCGTCCGCCCCGACGCCGTCAGGGCAGCAGCCGCGGCAGCCCCGCGGAGATCCTCTGGGTCAGCACCTTCGCGACCACGCCGGCCACGCCGGGCACCGGCGCGTCGAAGTGGATGGTGTAGTCGAGGTGCGTGCCGCCGTCCGCCGTGGGCGTGAGCACCTGGATGCCGCGGTGGCCGCGGAGCGGGCTGCCCTGGGTGATCTCGTACTCGATCCGCTCGTCGGGCTCGGAGACGACCACGGTCTCGACGAACGCGGGCAGCGGCCCGATCTTGAGCGTCCGCGCCGACCCGACGCCGTTGCGCGACGTCTCGCCGTCGCGCAGGCGCGTGATGCTCGCCCCGAAGAGCCGACCGAGGTTCTCGTGCTCGCCGAGCGCGGCGAACACGTCGGCGGGGGCGGAGCGGAAGGTGTGGGTCACGTGGACCCTGGGCTGGCCGAGGGGGTGCGGTCCGGGCATGCCCGACATCCTAGAGTGACGGCGTCATGTTCCGTGTCCTGTTCCACGAGCCGCGCATCCCGGGCAACACCGGGAACACGATCCGGCTCGCCGCCGCCACCGGGGCGGAGCTGCACCTCGTCGAGCCCCTCGGCTTCGACCTCTCGGAGCCGAAGCTGCGACGTGCCGGGCTCGACTACCACGACCTCGCCGCGCTGCACGTGCACGCCGACCTCGAGGCCGCGCTGACCGCACTCGGCGACGCCCGGGTCTTCGCCTTCACCACCGGCGCCACCCGGGCCTACACCGACGTCGCCTACGAGCCGGGCGACGTCCTGCTCTTCGGCGCCGAGCCGTCCGGCCTGCCGGACGCCGTGCAGCAGCACCCACGCGTCACCGACCGGCTGCGGCTGCCGATGCTGCCCGCGCGACGGTCGATGAACCTCGCGAACTGCGCCGCGATCGTGGTCTACGAGGCCTGGCGCCAGCACGACTTCGCCGGCGGCCACTGAGCCGTCCGTCACTCCGTGCCCCGTCCCGCCACGGGCGACGTAGGCTGGTGGACGGAGCGCACGACGGGAGGACACGGC
Source organism: Aeromicrobium sp. EU05-FHT14F07 (assembly GCF_058790455.1). Lineage (NCBI taxonomy): Bacteria > Bacillati > Actinomycetota > Actinomycetes > Propionibacteriales > Nocardioidaceae > Aeromicrobium > Aeromicrobium sp. EU05-FHT14F07. The sequence continues at coordinate 67,010 of NZ_JBYTCR010000001.1, read as the reverse complement.
GAGACGATGGCACGACGCACCCTTCACCGACACGTCCTCATCAGCGCCCTCGTGCTCGGCCTGCTCGCCAGCCTCGCGGTGACGCTGGGCCACCAGGGCGCCGTCGGCAGCGAGACCGAGCTCGCCGACCGGCAGCCGGTCCTGAGCGAGCCCGTCGCCGCACGGAACCCGTTCCCCCGCGGCATCGTCGTCGTCGGCGACTCGATCACCGCGCGCTACGACGACGAGCCCGGCAGCCGGCACCAGGGCTGGTGGAGCTTCGTGGCCCGGCACTACGACACGCCCGTGCGGACGTACGCGCAGTCCGGGTCCGGATACCTGCGGCCGGGCATGGGCTGCACCGGCGACACCTTCATCCAGCGTCGGGCCGCGTTCCGCGGTCCTGCGCCGTCGGTGTTCATCGTCGAGGGCGGCCGCAACGACTGGGCGTCGTGCGCGGAGGGGCGCCTGGTCCCCTCCACCGACGCGGCCGTGCAGCAGGCCGTCACCCGCTACCTCCGGCTCGTCAAGCGACGACTGCCCGAGAGCACGCGAATCCTGGTCCTGGGCCCGCCGTGGGGCCCGAGCGACCCGTGGCAGCAGCGTCGCGTGACGTCGATCGTGCACGCCGCCGCGCTCCGTGAGGGTGTCGAGTACGTGCCCACGCGTGGCGCGCTCGACCGGCACGGACGCACGATCGACGGCGTCCACCCCACGCTGTCCGGCAGCCTCGCGCTCGCCGACGTCGTGGTCGGCGCGCTCGACGAGCCCGCTCACGGGTCGTCCGGTCTCGCTCCGGTCGAGCGGCAGTCGACGGCCCGACCGGCGACGGACCCCGTGCCCTAGCCGTCCGGGTCTCTAGCCGTCCAGGGCCCTAGCCGTGCAGGGCCCGGGCCACCAGCGGAGCGACCTGCGTCAAGGCACGGCCCCGGTGGCTGATGGCGTCCTTCTCCGCCGGCGCGAGCTCCGCCGTCGACACGTCGTACCCGTCGGCCGCGAACAGCGGGTCGTAGCCGAAGCCGCCCTCCCCCTGCTCGGCCGGGAGGATGCGGCCGGGCATCTCCCCACGGACGACGTGCTCCTGCCCGTCGGGCGTGCAGAACGCGACCACGGCGACGAACGTGGCGGTGCGACGCTCCGGCGGCACCTCCGAGAGCTGGCTGAGCAGCAACCGGTTGTTAGCCTCGTCGCCGCCCTCGCTGCGCGGCACCCCCGACCAGCGCGCCGACAGCACCCCGGGCATCCCGTTCAGCGCGTCGACGCACAGCCCCGAGTCGTCGGCCAGCGACGGCAGACCGGTGGCCTCCAGGCACGCCCGCGCCTTGATCAGCGCGTTGCCCTCGAACGTCGGCTCCGTCTCGGCCGGTTCGGGGTAGTCGGCGACGTCGGACAGCCCGAGCACCTGCACGTCCGGCACGAGCGGCGCGAGGATGCGCTGCAGCTCAGCCAGCTTCTTGGCGTTGTTCGACGCCAGCACGACGGTGCGGGTCACGCCTGCAGGGCTTCCTGCTGCAGCCGCGTGAGATCCGCGCAGCCCTTCTCGGCCAGCGCGAGCAGCGCGTCGAGCTCGAAACGGACGAAGGGCGCACCCTCGGCGGTGCCCTGGATCTCGATGAACGAGCCCTCCCCCGTCATGACGACGTTCATGTCCGTCTCGGCGCGGACGTCCTCGACGTAGGGAAGGTCGAGCATCGGGGTGCCGTCGATGATGCCGACGCTGACCGCGGCGACCGACTGCACGAGCGGCTCCCCCGCGAGCGCACCCTTCTCCCGCAGGTGGGCGACCGCGTCGGCGAGGGCCACGTAGGCGCCCGTGATGGCCGCCGTGCGCGTGCCGCCGTCGGCCTGCAGCACGTCGCAGTCGATGGTGATCGTGTTCTCGCCCAGGGCCGTGTAGTCGACCGCCGCGCGCAGCGACCGCCCGACGAGACGGGAGATCTCGTGCGTGCGCCCGCCGACGCGACCCTTCACCGACTCCCGCTGGGAGCGGTCGTGCGTGGCCTGCGGCAGCATCGCGTACTCGGCCGTCACCCACCCGAGCCCGGAGCCCTTGCGCCAGCGCGGCACGCCCTCGGTGGCCGACGCGGCGCACAGCACCTTCGTCCGGCCGAACTCGACCAGGCAGGAGCCCTGGGCGTGGTCGAGCCAGTGACGGGTGATCGTGATCGGACGCAGCTCGTCGACGGCGCGGCCGTCCTCGCGGGTGGTCATGCTCGCGACCCTACCGACGTCCGTCAGACGTCGTAGACCTGCCCGGCTTCCACGAGCACGAACTCGCCGGCGAAGGTCGAGCGCGTGTCGGCGGCGACCTCGTCGCGGTCGGTCCAGGCGGGCACGTGGGTGACGAGCAGCCGTCCGACGCCGGCACGGGTGGCGTAGTCGCCCGCCTCGGCGCCGGTCAGGTGCAGGTTCGGCGGGTTCGTCCCCGACTCGACGAACGATGCCTCGCACAGGAAGAGGTCGGCACCGAGCGCGACGTCGTCGAGCGCCTCCGTGGGCGCGGTATCGCCCGAGTACGCGAGCACCCTGCCCCCGGCCTCGAGCCGCATCCCGTACGCCTCGACCGGGTGGTCCATCAGGCGCGGCGTGACCGTGAACGGCCCGAGCTGCACGGTCTCGCCGTCCACCCACGTGCGGAAGTCGAACTGGTCGGCCATCTGCAGGCCCTCGGTGCGTCCGTAGCTGCTCGCGAGGAACGGACCGGCGCCCTCGGGCGCGTACACGGGGATGGTCGGCAGGGTGCCCTGCGGGTGGTACTTGCTCACCACGTAGAAGCCCGACAGGTCGAAGCAGTGGTCGGCGTGCAGGTGCGACAGCAGCACCGCGTCGACGTCGCGCAGGTCGAGGTGGCGCTGCAGCGGCCCCAGGGCGCCGCTGCCGAGGTCGAGCAGGAGCCGGAAGCCGTCGTGCTCGACGAGGTAGCAGCTGGACGCGGAGTCGGGCCCAGGGTAGGACCCCGCGCAGCCGACGATGGTGAGCCTCACGCGACCACCTGCGCGAACTGGCCGACCGAGCCGACCTCGGGACCGAGGAACCGTCGGCCGAGCACGCCGAACTCGTCGGGTCGTCCGGTGGTGAGGAAGCGGTGCTCGGGTGCACCCGCCGCGGGGTCGCGGAGCAGGTCGTCCTGGACCAGACGGGCGTACACGTCCTTCGCCGTCTCCTCCGCGCTCGAGACCAAGGTGACCTCCTCGCCCATCGCCAGGGCGATCGCCCCGGTCAGGAGAGGGTAGTGCGTGCAGCCGAGCACGAGCGTGTCGACACCCGCGTCGCGCAGCGGCGCGAGGTACTCCTCCGCGGCGGCGGCGACCTCGGGCCCGCTCGTCACACCGCGCTCCACGAGGTCGACGAAGTCGGGGCACGCCTGCGTGAAGAGCTCGATGCCGGGGTTCGCGGCGAAGGCGTCGTCGTACGCGCGGGACGCGGCCGTCGCCCGGGTGCAGATGACGCCGACCCGGCCGTTGCGGGTGGCGCGTGCGGCTCGTCGGGTGGCGGGCACGATCACCTCCACGACGGGCACGTCGTAACGCTCACGGGCGTCGCGCAGCACGGCCGCGCTGGCGGAGTTGCAGGCGATGACCAGCATCTTCACGCCGTGCGCGACGAGGTGGTCGAGGCACTCGAGGGCGAACTCGCGGACCGCCGGGATGGGCTGCGGACCGTACGGCTGACGGGCGGTGTCGCCGAGGTACAGCACGGCCTCGTGCGGCAGCTGGTCGATCACCGCTCGAGCGACCGTCAGGCCGCCGAAGCCTGAGTCGAAGATCCCGATCGGTGCGTCCGCCACGAGGCGCAAGCCTACGGACCGTCCGGCGACACGGCCAGTCCCGGGACCGTCATGATCATCACCCCGGGTGCAGGATGCGCTCGAGGAAGCGCTGCGTGCGCTCATGCTGGGGTGCGTCGACGACGTCGCGTGCGGGACCACGCTCCACGACGTGGCCGCCGTCGATGAACACGACCGTGTCGGCCACGTCGGCGGCGAAGCGGATCTCGTGGGTGACGACGACCATCGTCCACCCCTGCGAGGCGAGGTCACGGACGACGGCGAGCACCTCGCCGACGAGCTCGGGGTCGAGCGCCGACGTCGGCTCGTCGAGCAGTACGACGCGGGGTCGCAGCGCCAGCGCGCGGGCGATGCCGACGCGCTGCTGCTGGCCGCCCGAGAGCTGCGAGGGGTAGGCGTCCTCACGTCCGGCGAGGCCCACCTGCTCGAGCAGCGCGCGGGCGCGGGTGGCGGCCTCGTCGGGGTCCTCCCCCTGCACCTGCACCGGCCCTTCCACGAGGTTGCCGAGCACGGTGCGGTGCGGGAACAGCTCGTGGGACTGGAAGACCATGCCGCTCTGGGCACGCAGCCGCTCGCAGGCGCGCCGCCCGTCCTTGCCGCGCGGCAGAACCCCGAAGTCGACCGTCACGTCGCCGACGGTCACGACGCCAGCGTCGGGTACGGCGAGCGCGTTCAACGATCGCAGCAGGGTCGTCTTGCCCGACCCGGAGGGTCCGATGATCGCCGTCGTGGCACCCTCGGGCACGTCGAGGTCGATGCCGTCGAGCACGACGTTGGCCCCGAATGCCTTCCGCAGGCCCCTGACCTGCACCAGAGGGGCGATCGACGCTGAGCTCATCGGGTCACGTACCTGTTCAGTCGGGTCTCGAGGCGATTCTGCGTGGTCGTGAGCAGCGTGCACACCACCCAGTAGTACAGACCGGCGAGGGCGTACAGCGGCATGAACTGGAAGGTCGTGGCCGCGGACTGGGTGATGACGCGGAAGACGTCCGTCAGCAGCACCACCGACACGAGCGACGTGTCCTTCACGAGCGAGACGAGGGTGTTCGAGAGCGGCGGCACCGCGATCCTGGCAGCCTGGGGCAGGATGACCCGCCGCAGCGCGAGAGCGCGACTCATGCCGAGGGTGGCTGCCGCTTCGTGCTGCCCCCTCGGGACGGCGAGCAGGGCGCCCCGAACGTTCTCGGCCGCGTAGCCGGCGACGTTGATGCTGAGCGCGAGCACGGCAGCGGTGAACGACGGGAGGTCGATCCCGATCTGGCGCAGTCCGTAGAAGGCGACGAAGAGCTGCAGGAGCAGCGGCGTGCCACGCACCGCGGAGATGAAGACGCGAGCCAGCCACGAGAGCAGCCGAGTCGACGACATCCTGGCCAGGGCGAGCAGCACGGCGGCCACGAGGCCGATGGCGAAGCTGATGGCGGTCAGCGGCACGGTGATCTTGACCAGCGCGACGAACGCGGGCCAGGCGGTGTCGCGCACGGCGCTCCAGGCCGAGACCCGTGCCCGACCCTCGACGTCGGCCGCGGCGCCGTCCTGGACGGACACGTCGGCGTTGAAGTACCGCTCGCTGATGCGTGCCAGGGTCCCGTCGGCACGGAGCGCGTCGAGGGCGCGGTCGGTCTCCAGCACCAGTGCCCGGTCGCCCTGGCGGAAGGCGAGGGCCTGCTCCCCCACCTCTTCGCCCGCGTCGCCGACGATCTCGACCCGGTCGCTGCCGGTGGTCGCGAGGTAGTCAAGCACGGCGATGTTGTCGTTGACGATGGCATCGACCCGCCCGCTGGCGACGAGGTCGGCGGCCTGCGAGAACTGCTCGACGTTCTCGACCTTCGCTCCCGCGTCCTTCGCCACCTGGGACCAGTTGCTGGTGGCCGACTGCGCCGTGGTGAGGCCCTTCAGGTCGGCCAGGGTGCGGATGTCCGACCCCTTCCGGGCGACGATCACGCCACGCGAGTACGCGTAGGGCTCACTGAACGCGTAGCGGGCCTCGCGCTCGGGGTTGACGGTGATCTGGTTGGCGATCACGTCGATGCGGCCGGCGTCGAGCGACCCGAACAGGGCGTCGAACTGGGACTGCACGAACCGCAGCCGCCAGCCGGCCTCTTTCGCCACGGCCTTCATGACGTCGACGTCGTAGCCGGTGAGCTTCCCGTCCTCGTTGAACGAGAAGGGCGGGTAGGTGCCCTCGGTGCCGACGACCACCTCGCGACCTGCACCGTCACCGTCGGCCGCCTGCGCCGGCCCCACCAGGAGCAGCGGTGACAGCACGGCCAGCACGAGGCCGGCCAGCAGCCCCAGCACACGTCGGCTCACGCCGGACCCCCTTCGTCGTCGCTCGACCCTAGTCCGGCACGTCGTGGTCGGCACCTCCGTCCCGCTGCGCGGACACCACTCCCCGGGCGGTGACCTCTCCACCGAACGGTGTCGGCGGTGCGTCCTCCACCGTCCCGGCGCTCAGACGGTGGAGAACGCACCGCGCGAGGTTTCTCGGCCTCAATCGGTGGAGAAGTCACCGCTCGAGGGGTGGGACGGGCAGGGTCAGAGGGGGAGCTTGGGCTGCGGCGGAGCGTGGGTGGGGTCGACGCCGTCGAAGAGGCTGCTGACCGACTCCCCCGCGTGGATGCGGGCGATGGCGCGCGCGAACAGCGGCGCGACGGACCGCACCCGGAGAGCGGGCCAGTCGGCGGGCGGCGGGACGGTGTCGGTGGTGACGACCTCGGCGATGCCCGGGTGGTCGCGCAGCCGCTCGACGGCCTTGCCGGTGAACAGCCCGTGAGTGCACGCCACGGAGATCTCGGTGACCCCCTGGCGCTCCAGCATCGACACCAGCTCGACGATGGAGCCGCCCGTGGCGATCTCGTCGTCGAGCACGATCGCGCGCTTGCCGGCGACGTCACCGACGATCGCGTCGATGACGACCTTGTCGTCGGCCTTGCGCTGCTTGCTGCCGGCCGCGACCGGCAGGCCGAGGAGCCGGGCGAACTGCGACGCGGTCTTCGCGTTGCCGAAGTCGGGCGAGACGACCACGGCGTTCGACAGGTCGGAGTCGCGGTAGTGGTCGGCGAGCTCGCCGATGGCGGTCAGGTGGTCGAGCGGCATCGAGAAGAAGCCGTGCACCTGCGGTGCGTGCAGAGTCATGGTGACGACGCGGTTCACGCCGGCGGTGGCCATCATGTCGGCGACGAGCTTGCCGCCGATGGAGATGCGCGACGCGTCCTTCTTGTCCGAGCGCGCGTACGCGTAGTGCGGCACGACGACGGTGATCGACGCGGCCGACGCACCGCGCGCGGCGTCGACCATGAGCAGCAGCTCCATGAGGTGGTCCTGGGTGGGCGGCACCAGGGGCTGCACGATGTAGACGTCACGCTGGCGGCAGTTGGCGAGCAGCTGCGACTGCAGGCAGTCGTTGCTGAACCGCACGGTCTCCGACGGCGAGAGGCTCGTGCCGAGCTCGCTGCAGATGGCCTCGGCCAGGGCTCGGTGGGCGCTTCCGGAGAAGACCACGATGTCGCGCACACGGTGAGGCTAGCGGAGGTGGCGCCGCCCCGGAACCGCGAACCGTGAGGTCAGGCCCACAGCTGGCCGTCGAGCGCGTCCTCGGCGTCGTCGAGGGTGCCCTCGTACGCGCCGGTGGACAGGTACTTCCAGCCGCCGTCGCAGACGATGAACACGATCTCGGCCTGCTCGCCCGCCTTCTGGCTCTTCGCCGCCTGGGCGAGCGCCGCGTGCAGGATGGCGCCGGTCGAGATCCCGGCGAAGATGCCCTCGTGCTCGATCAGCTCGCGGACCCGACGCACCGCGTCGCGCGGACCGACGCTGAACCGCGCGTCGATGAGGTCGCCGTCGTAGAGCTCGGGCACGAAGCCCTCGTCGAGGTTGCGCAGGCCGTAGACGAGCTCGCCGTAGCGCGGCTCGGCGGCGACGATGCGTACCTCGGGCTTGGCCTCGCGGAAGAAGCGTCCCGTGCCCATGAGCGTGCCGGTGGTGCCGAGCCCGGCGACGAAGTGCGTGACCTCGGGCAGGTCGGCGAGGATCTCCGGGCCGGTGCCGCGGTAGTGCGCCTCGGCGTTGGCGGGGTTGCCGTACTGGTAGAGCATCACCCAGTCGGGGTGCTCCTCGGCGAGCCCCTTCGCGACCCGGACCGCCTCGTTGGAGCCGCCTGCGGCGGGCGAGGGGATGATCTCGGCGCCCCACATGCGCAGCAGCTGACGACGCTCCTCGGAGGTGTTCTCCGGCATCACGCAGATCATCCGGTAGCCGCGCAGCTTGGCGACCATCGCCATGGAGATGCCGGTGTTGCCGCTGGTCGGCTCCAGGATGGTGCAGCCGGGCGTCAGACGACCGTCGGCCTCGGCGGCCTCGATCATGGCCAGCGCGGCGCGGTCCTTGATGGAGCCGGTCGGGTTCTGGTCCTCCAGCTTCGCCCACAGCCGGACCTCCGGCGACGGTGACAACGACGGCAGCCCGACGAGGGGCGTGCCGCCGACGGAGTCGACGAGCGAGTCGAAGCGGGTCACTGGACCTGATCTGCCGCCCAGGGCCCGGCACCCCCGCCGGGTGCCCCACCGGCGACGGCGGGCAGGATCACGACGGTGTCGCCGTCGGAGACGGCGGTCTCGAGACCGCCGGTGAAGCGGATGTCCTCGTCGTTGACGTAGACGTTCACGAAGCGGCGGACACTGCCGTCCTCGACCAGGCGCTCCTTGATGCCAGTGTGCGCCGCCTCGAGGTTCTCGACGAGCTCGGCGACCGTGGCGCCCTCGCTCTGCACGGCGCGCTCGCCGTCGGTGTAGGTGCGCAGGATGGTCGGGATTCGGACCTCGATGGCCATCGGTGTCGTCGCTCTCTTCCGGGGTTCGGGGGGGTGGGTGCTCAGGTGTCGTAACGCTCGACGACGGTGACTTCTTCCTCGGTCACCTTGCCGTCGACGATCCGGTAGGACCGGAAGTCGACCTCGGTGCCCTCGACCTCGCCGCCGTCGCGGGTCGAGACGAGCACGTAGTGGGCGTTCGGCTCCGACGCGAGGTTGACGTCGGTGCGCGACGGGTAGGCCTCGGTGGCGGTGTGGGAGTGGTAGATGACGACGGGCTCCTCGTCGCGGTCGTCCATGTCGCGGTAGAGCCGCAGCAGGTCGCCGGAGTCGAACTCGTAGAAGGTGGGCGACATCGCCGCGTTGACCATGGGCACGTGCCGTTCGGGACGGTCGGAGCCGATCGGCCCGGCGACCACGCCGCACGCCTCGTCCGGGTGGTCGCGGCGTGCGTGGGCGATGATCGCGTCGCGGGTCGCGCGGTCGATGGTCAGCACGGCCGCGAGTCTAGCGAGGTGGGACGGCGGCGCCGGGTGACGTCTGGGTCGCGAGACGGACGCGGTGACCACCGGGCCACTACGCTTTTGGTATGCCAAAGACTCGCCGCGCGGGTGCGCTCGACGCCGACCGCGCCGCCGACGTGCTCCGTGACCTCATCGTGGCCGGGGACCTCCTGCCAGGACAGCGTCTCGTCGAGCGACGTCTCGCCGACTGGATCGGCGTCTCGCGCGTCCCCGTCCGTCAGGCGCTGCAGCAGCTCGTGGTCGAGGGCTTCGCGACCGAGCGGGCCACCGGGGGCGTCGCGGTGAGCGACCCCTCCCCCGACCAGGTCGCCGAGCTGCTGGAGGTCGCGCACGCCCTCGACGGCGTGGCCGCGCACCGCCTGCTCGCCGCGGGCACGGACCTGTCGCCGCTGCGCGCGCTGCTCGTGCGCGCGGGGTCGGCGATCGACGGCGGACGCGAGGCCGACGCCGTCCGGCTCAACGGCGAGTTCCATCTGCGGCTCCTCGACCTCGCGCCCGCGCCGACCGTGCGCCGCACCGCCCGGCCGCTGCGTCGCGTCCTCGGGTGGGCCCTGCAGCAGCACCCCGACCCGGCGCCCCTGCACGCCGAGCACGTCGCGCTCGTCGACGCGCTGGAGCAGGGCGACCTCGACCGCGTCGACGCCGTCCTGGCACAGCACGTCCGCACCAGCCGCGCCGTGCTCGCGGAGCTGCCGTGAGGGCTCGCGGGGCTGTCGCCCTGCTGGCCGTCCTCGTCGTCGCCGCGTGCTCCGGACCCGGCGGTCCGACCTCCGAGCCCGCCGTCGAACGCCCGGCCGACCCCCAGGAGGCCACCGCCGCCCGCACCGCTGCGTCCCCGTCCGCGTCGCCGCGCCCCAGCCTCGACGCTGCCGCGCAGCAGCGGGTGGACCGTCGCCTGCTCGCCGCGGCGGCCGACGGCGACGCGCAGCGTGCTGCCCGCGCCCTCCGTGACGGCGCCGACGTCGAGGCACGCGACGCACGACGCCGCAGCCCGCTGCTGCTCGCCGCCGCGGCGGACCACGTCGAGGTGGCAGCGCTGCTCGTGCACGTCGGTGCCGACCCCGACGCGGTGGACGACCGGTCCGACACGCCCTGGCTCGTCACGGGCGTCACCGGGAGCGTCGCGATGGGTCGGCTGCTGCTCGACGCCGGAGCGGACCTCACCCTGCGCAACCGCTTCGGCGGTCTCTCGCCGATCCCCGCGAGCGAGCGCGGGCACGTCGCGTACGTCCGCTGGGTGAGCACGACCGACGTCGACCTCGACCACGTCAACGACCTCGGCTGGACGGCGCTCCTCGAGGCCGTCGTGCTGGGCGACGGCGGCCCCCGGCACCGGGCCGTCGTCCAGGCACTGCTCGACGCCGGCGCCGACCCGACGATCCGCGACCGGCAGGGCCGGACCGCGCTCGAGCTCGCCGAGGCCCGCGGGCTCGCCGCGATGGCAGCGGTGCTCCGTCGCGCCTGACCCTCGGGAACGCGCTCAGTCCAGCGCGCCGACCAGGGTCTCCTGCACGTAGCCCAGCCAGTCGTAGACGTCGACCATGGTGCTCACGGCGGGGTCGTCGCTCTCGGCGAGCGCGAGCTGGTCGGCCTCGGACTCGATGCCGAGCCGGACGGCGATGGACAGGCGGATGTCGGTCAGGCTGCGCAGCCACGCCTGCACGTCACCGGGGTCGAGCTCGACCTCCACGACCGTGTCCGTCTCTGCCCCGTCGTCGAGGCCGCCGGCCTCCAGCGAGGCGATGAGGCGCTCGGCGTTCTCGACCTTGGCGCTCGTGAGCGAGCGCTCCGTGAAGCGGCGGAACTCCGCCGACTCCTCCTCGTCGTCGCCGTACGCGTCGGGCAGCAGCCGACGCAGCACCGGGTCCTCCGGCGGCAGCGACGGGCCGCCCATGCCGAGCTGCACGGCGAGCGGGTCGGGGTCGGACTCGCTCGCCCCGTTGCGGTCGCGCAGCAGCTCGACCACCTGCCCGGCCAGGTTCGCCAGCACGTGCGCCTCGTCGGGCTCGAACACGGCCACGACCCCGCCACGACGGCGGCGCTTGAAGGGTCGCATCAGACGGAGTCCGACTTCTGCAGGGTCGCCCACAGGCCGTACTCGTGCATGGCCTGCACGTGGCGCTCCATCTGCTCGCGGCTCCCGCTGGACACGACCGCCCGCCCCTCGTGGTGCACCGCCAGCATCAGCTCGGTCGCCTTCTCCTCGGTGTAGCCGAAGTACGTGCGGAACACGTACGCCACGTACGACATCAGGTTGACGGGGTCGTTCCAGACGATCGTGACCCACGGGTCCTGCAGCGCGAGGCCGAGCTCGGACGCGGGTTCGTCGAGCTCAACCGGGGCCGGGGTGGTCACGCGTCCCATTGTGTCCCAGGGGCGCCGCGGACCGAAACGCGCCCGCGTGGGGGTGCCGCGTCCGACAGCGGCCCTACGCTGGCGACGTGACCACGGCACTCCTCACCGACCACTACGAGCTCACGATGCTGCAGGCGGCCCTCGCCGACGGCACCGCGCACCGGCACGCCGTGTTCGAGCTCTTCGCCCGTCGACTGCCGACCGGTCGGCGCTACGGCGTGGTCGCGGGCACGGGACGGCTGCTCGACGCCCTCGAGGAGTTCCGGTTCGACACCGACACCGTCGGGTGGCTGCGCGAGCGGGGCGTCGTCGACGACGCGACCTGCGACTGGCTGGCCGACTACCGCTTCACGGGCGACGTGTGGGGCTACCCCGAGGGCGAGCTCTACTTCCCCGCGTCCCCCGTGCTCGTCGTCGAGGGGACCTTCGCCGAGGCGGTCGTCCTGGAGACGCTGTTCCTGTCGGTGCTCAACCACGATTCCGCCATCGCGTCCGCGGCCGCCCGCATGGTCGGCGCCGCCGACGGGCGTCCCTGCATCGAGATGGGCTCACGACGCACCCACGAGCGCGCCGCCGTGGCTGCCGCCCGCGCCGCCTACGTCGCCGGGTTCGCGACGACGTCGAACCTCGAGGCCGGACGCACGCACGGCATCCCGACCGCAGGCACCAGCGCGCACTCGTTCACGCTGCTGCACGACACCGAGCGCGACGCCTTCACGGCGCAGGTGGCGTCGCTCGGGGTCGGCACCACGCTGCTCGTCGACACCTACGACATCGAGGAGGCGGTCCGCACCGGGATCGACGTCGCCGGACCGGACCTCGGCGCCGTCCGGATCGACTCCGGCGACCTGCCCTCGTTGGCCCGGCGGGTGCGCGAGCAGCTCGACGCACTCGGCGCCACGTCGACGCGCATCGTCGTCACGAGCGACCTCGACGAGCACGCCATCGCCGGCCTCGCGGCCGCTCCGGTCGACGGGTACGGCGTCGGCACGTCGCTCGTCACCGGGTCCGGCGCCCCGACGTCCGGCTTCGTCTACAAGCTCGTCGCCCGCGCCGACGACGGCGACGCACTCGTCCCGGTCGCCAAGAGGAGCGCCGACAAGGCCAGCGTCGGTGGCCGCAAGTGGGCCCTGCGACGGCTCTCCGCCGCGGGCACGGCCGAGGCCGAGGTCGTCGGCATCGGCGCGCCGCCGCACGACGACGGCGACGACCGCTCGCTGCTCGTGCCGTTCGTCGAGGCCGGCTCGCGGGTGCACCACGACACGCTCGACGACGCGCGCGCCCGCCACGCGGCCGCGATCGCCGAGCTGCCCGCCGCGGCGCACAAGCTCTCCGCCGGCGAGCCGGTGCTCGAGACGATCTTCGAGCGCTGAACCGACCCCACCCCCACCTGTCGGGAGGATCCATGACCACGACCCACGACCCGTCCACGGCACTCGTCGTCGTCGACGTGCAGAACGACTTCTGCGAGGGCGGCTCGCTCGCCGTCGCCGGCGGTGCCGACCTCGCCCACCGGGTGGCGGCGCTGCTCGAGTCCGGGGACTACGCGACCGTCGTGGCCACCCGCGACCACCACGTCGACCCGGGGCCGCACTTCTCGAGCACGCCCGACTACGTCGACTCCTGGCCGCCGCACTGCGTGGTCGGCACCCCGGGAGCGGAGCTGCACGAGCCGCTGCGGGACGACCAGTTCGACGCGGTCTTCCTCAAGGGCGAGTACGAGGCGGCGTACTCGGGCTTCGAGGGTGCGACCGGCGACGGCGTCCCGATGGCCGCGTGGCTGCACGAGCGGGGCGTCACGACACTCGACGTCGTCGGCATCGCCACCGACCACTGCGTGCGGGCCACCGCGCTCGACGGCGCCCGCGAGGGCTTCGCGGTGCGGGTGATCGAGGGGATGACCGCCGCGGTCGATCCCTCCGGACTGCCTGCGCTGCGCGAGGAGCTGCGCGCCGCGCAGGTCGAGGTCAGGGAGCGCTGACGGCGGACGCCGTGGGCGTCTGCGTGGGCTGGTCCGGGGCCGGGGGCAGCACGAACAGCAGTGCCCCCAGGGCGATCACCGGGATCGAGGCGAGCAGGTCGCGACGGGTGAGCGTGTGCTTCATGGCGCCAGCGTGACCCCGCCAGCGCAACGGCACCGGTCGCCGACGTGAACGTCAGGTGACCGGCGCCGGGCCAGCGGGCTAGAGCAGCTCCTTGGCCAGCAGCTCGAGCGTCTCCTCGCGCGCCGGGGAGCGACGGGGGTCCGCTCCGCGACGGGCCGAACCCACCGGGTGGAGCATGACCTCGTCTACCTCGAACTGCTCCGCGAGCTCGCGCACCTGGCGGGCGGCGGTCTCCGGGTCGCCGAGCACCGGCCGCGTGGTGCCGGCGTCGACCATCGCCTGCTGCTGCGGTGCGAGCACGGCCTCCTGGGCGTCCTCGACGAGGTCGATCGCCGTGAGCGGCTGGCCGGTGCGCAGCCGCGCCATGTTCTGCAGGTTCGGCAGCGCCATGGCCAGCGCCTCCTCCGTCGTCGGGGCGACCGAGGCGTTCACCGTGAGGAACGTCGTCGGGCGGTCCAGCAGGTCCGACGGGCGGAAGTGGGAGCGGTAGTGGGCCAGCGCCTCCTCGGTGCCCTGCCCCGAGAAGTGGTGGGCGAACACGTACGGCAGACCCTTGGCCGCGGCCAGCTGGGCGGAGTACATCGACGAGCCCAGCAGCCAGAGCCTGGCCGCCGACGTCGCGGCGGGCGTCGCCTTGAGCACGTACTGCTGCTGCGGGATCGGCACCCGCACACCGCGCCCGTCCATGAGGGCCACCACGTCGTCCAGGTACTGCGGGAAGTTCTCGACGTCGGTGTCGTCGCGCCCCGCGGCGCCGCGCAACGCCCAGGACGTGACCGGGTCGGAGCCGGGCGCGCGACCGATGCCGAGGTCGATCCGTCCGGGGAACGCGGCCTCCAGGAGGGCGAACTGCTCGGCGACGGCGAGCGGGGCGTGGTTCGGGAGCATGACGCCGCCCGAGCCGAGACGGATCCGCTCGGTCGCGCTCGCCAGCACACCGATCAGGACCGGCGGGCTGGACGCCGCGACGGCCGGCATGTTGTGGTGCTCCGCGACCCAGTAGCGCTCGAAGCCCAGCCGGTCGGCGGTCTGGGCGAGGGAGACCGCGGCCGCGACGGCGTCGGCGGTCGACTGGTCGGTGCGGACGGGGACGAGGTCGAGGACGGACAGGCGCATACCCGGGTCAACGCCGGCTGCCGCCGATCCCTTCCCCGACGGCAACGTCAGGCGGGACCGGTCCGTCCAGGCCTCCCCCGGGACGGGGCCCGGACGGACCCGACGGAGGGCGACGTCACCTCTCCAACCGTCCGGCAGGGTCGAAGGTCACGGTCCAGGCGCGGCGAACCCTAGGCGGTCGACGCGGTGACGTCGTCGGTCCGGCTGCCGGAGGGGAACGTGCCGAGCCGCTCGACCATGAACCCGCCCGGGTAGCTGCGGATGCGGTGCGAGCGTCGGGGGTCGTACGGACGTCGGCGCGGCGGCATGAGGCGGACGACCCGGCTGCGGGCACGGATCGCGCGACGCGCCGCCCGCTGCACCCAGCGT
Organism: Aeromicrobium sp. EU05-FHT14F07; assembly: GCF_058790455.1. Lineage (NCBI taxonomy): Bacteria > Bacillati > Actinomycetota > Actinomycetes > Propionibacteriales > Nocardioidaceae > Aeromicrobium > Aeromicrobium sp. EU05-FHT14F07. The sequence continues at coordinate 51,968 of NZ_JBYTCR010000001.1, read as the reverse complement.
GGCGGCGCCGGGTAGTCGAACGCCCGGCGCAGGTGGTCGTCCAGCAGGGCGATGGCGAAGGTGCGCATCGCCGGGCGCAGCGGTCGCGGGTAGAAGGTCGTGAAGAGGTCGAGCGTGGCGTCGGCGACCGCCCGCGCCCCGGGGTCGAACGCGAAGTGCGCCGCCTCGTAGCGGTCCATGTGACGCTCGAACCCGGCGTAGTCGTCGGGGATGCCGCGGATGCCCATGAGCCGCCCGAGCCGCCGGTAGTACTCGACCGCGCCCCGCAGCTCGGTCCCGGTCAGCCGGCGCCACCCGAGCTCGTCGATCCACCGCACCGGCGCCACCACGAAGGTGCACAGCACGTAGAGCATGTCGTCGTTGGGGATGTCGTAGCTGCCGTGCATCTGGTTCATGCGGCGGATCGCGGCGCGACCGTCCGGGTTCTCCATGCCGTCGTCGAGCACGGTCTCGAGCACGATCACGGTGTCGTCGTGCCGCTTCTGCGTGCTGCCCGTGAACTCGTCGGTCCGGTGCAGGAGGCTGCCGATCGACGGCACCGCGTAGGTGCGGAACAGCGCGAAGCTCAGGGCCTGCTGCAGGTCCCACGGGAACTCGTGGTGGCCGGTGATGCGCGAGATCTCCTCGTAGTCGACCGTCGGGTCGAGGGTCTCGACGTGCCGCACCCAGTGGTCGCGCGGGAGGAGTCCGGGGAGGCGCATCACGCCGTCACCCCCTGGGCCGCCTGCGCCCGCAGCTCGCGCTTGAGGATCTTGCCCGCGCCCGACATCGGCAGCGCGTCGACGAGGGTGAACGAGCGGGGCACCTTGTATCCGGCGATGAGGCTCCGGGTGTGTGCCTGCAGCTCGTCGGGGTCCGGCTCCTCGCCCGGGGCGGCGACGACGTAGGCGTGGACCTTCTCGCCGTACCGCTCGTCGGGCAGGCCGATGACCGCCACCTGCGCGACCGACGGGTGCTTGCTGAGGGCGCTCTCGACCTCGGCCGAGTACACGTTCTCCCCACCCGTGACGATCATGTCCTTGATCCGGTCGACGACGTAGACGAACCCGTCCTCGTCGACGTAGCCGCCGTCGCCGGTGTGCATCCAGCCGCCACGCAGGGCCGCCTGAGTCTCCTCCGGCTTGTTCCAGTAGCCCTGCATGACGTGCGCCCCGCGGACGCAGATCTCCCCCACCGTCCCGGTCGGGACCGGTCGGTCGTCGCCGTCGACCACGCGCACCTCCGCGTGCAGCGCGGCGCGCCCTCCGGACGAGAGCCGACGGCCCACGTGCTCGTCGGGCAGCAGCAGCGTGGCGACGGGTGACAGCTCGGTCATCCCGTAGGCCTGCGTGAGCCGCACGCCAGGCAGGGTGGCGAGCGTGCGCTCGAGCACGCCGGTCGAGATGACGGAGCCCCCGTAGAGCAGGCGCTGCAGCGACGACAGGTCGTGGTCGCCGACCGCCGGATGGTCGACGAGCATCTGGATCATCGTCGGGACGAGGAGCATGTCGGTCACGCCGTGGCGCTCGACCGCGTCGAGCACGGCTGCCGGCTCGAAGAACGGCACCGTCACGTGGGTGCCGCCCTGCAGCACCTGCGAGGTCCACGCGGCGAGGTCGGCCAGGTGGAACATCGGTGCCGCGTGCAGCAGGACCGAGCCGCGCCGCACGAGCTCGCCCGAGGCCATGGCACCCATCGCCGACGTGACGAGGTTGGTGTGCGAGAGCATGACGCCCTTCGGGAACCCGGTCGTGCCGCCGGTGTAGAAGATGCCGGCGAGGTCGTCGCCTGCGCGACGCGCGTCGTCGACCGGCGTGTGGGACGCCACGAGCTCCTCGTAGGAGAGCAGGCCCGCGGGGAGCACACCGTCGCCGCAGTGCACCACCGCGCCGAGGGACTCGACCTGCTCGGTGAGCGTCGGCACCAGCGGCGCGAAGGCGTCGTCCACCAGCAGCACGCTGGTGCCGGAGTCACGCAGGGAGTAGACGATCTCGGCGGGGCTCCAGCGGATGTTGACAGGGTTGACGACTGCTCCGGCCCACGGCACGGCCAGCAGGTACTCGGCGTAGCGGTCGCTGTTGAGCGACAGGATCGCCACGCGGTCGCCCTCCCGCACCCCGAGGCCCTGCAACGCGGCGGCGAGCCGGGCGACGCGGTCGGCGTGCTCGCGGAAGGTCCGGCGTCGGTCGCCGCAGACGGTGGCGACGGCGTCGGGGGTGGTCTGGACGGCGCGGTGGAGGCCTTGGGTGAGCTGCACATCGACTCCTGGACTGCATGCGGTGAGTGCGCCACGTCACTCTTGTTGGCGCACCGCCAACAATGGCATCTCGCGCAGGTGTCGTCAACGGTCGGTGCTGCGCGCCGGCGTGCGGTCGTGGCAGGCTTCGGCGGGTGACGACGAGCGCCGACGGCCCCCGCTTCCAGCGTCTCGACGCGGACCGCCGCCGCGCCGAGATCCTCGCGGCGGCCACGGCGGCGTTCGCGACCCGCCCCTACCCCGCCGTCTCGCTGACCGACGTCGCGCAGGCGGCCGGCGTCGCGCGCGGCCTCATCAACCACTACTTCGGCACCAAGCGCGACCTCTACCTGGAGGTGGTCCGGGAGGCGTCGACCGTGCCGTCGGTGGCCGTCGAGGAGCTCCCCGACGGGACGGTCGAGGAGCGGATCGACGCCGCCGTCGCCTGGTACCTCGACGCGCTGCAGGAGTCGGGCACGACGTGGATCGCCGCCGCCGACCCGATGGTGATGGGCCGCGACCCCGAGCTCGAGGCGATCCTGACGGAGGCCGAGAACATCACCGTCGACCGGGTGCTCGACGCCGTCCGCCTCGGCGACGACCCCGCCCGCCGCGACCTGCTGCGCGCCCTCGTGCGCACCTACGGCCACCTCGCCCGCTCCGCCGCCCGCGAGTGGCTCCTCCACGAGACCCTCACCCGCCCCCAGGTCCACGTCCTCCTCCGCCGCACCCTCCTCGCGATCGTCGACGACGTCGTGCCCGAGGTGCTGGGGGGCTGAGGTCGGTCTCCGCTGTGCGCGGGGGCGGCGCTGGGGCTGGTTCTCGCACGGGTGGGGGTGCGCTGCTGCGGGTTCTCGTGGGTGTGGTCTCCGAGAGGGCCTCGACCGGGCGGCTGGGCGCAAGCTGGTCGGGGTTCTCGGGCTGTGGCCCGCGGAGGACCCAAGATTCTGCATTCGTGCGGTCCGGCGGTGGATCTGCCACCTGAAGAGCGCTCTACAGGTGGCAGATCCACCGCCGAGGGGGCCAGACGTGTGAAGGATTCTTCCTTCTCGTGGAACGGTCCACGAGAAGGAAGAATCCTTCGTCCCCCCAACGCAAAGGGCACCCAAGATTCTGCATTCGCGCGTTCGAGACCGAACGCTTCTGCGTTCACGACGGGATCCCGTAGCAAACGCAGCATCCTTGACCCTCCCGCACACGAACGCAGCATCTTGCGTCCCACAGCGCGGGCCACAGCCCGAGACCCGAAGCCGACCCCCACCCAGCCGCCCGGTCGAGGCCCTTTCGGAGACCACACCCACGAGAACCCGCAGCAGCGCAGCCCTTCCTCCACGAGAGGCCGCGCCGACGCAGCCCCACCCGAGAGAGAAACCACACCCACGCACCCGCAGGCCCACAGCCCGCGAGACCCGACAGCTCGAGCCCAGGGCGCTCAGAGCACGTCGCGCAGGAACCTCGCCGTCGCGTCGACGGCCTGGGTGGCGGCGGGGCTGACGCCGGGGAGGCTGACGAAGCCGTGCAGGGCGCCGGGGAACTCCTGGAGGACGACATGGACGCCCTGCTCGCCGAGGGTCTCGGCGTAGCGGCGGCCGTTGTCGGAGAGCGGGTCGTGGCCGGCGACGAGGACGAGGGTCGAGGGCAGGCCGGCGTGGGACTCGGCGCGGATCGGCGAGGCGCGCCAGTCGAGGGTGCCGTGCTGGTCGGCGAGGTACAGGCGGACGAAGGCGCGCATGTTGGCCGACGACAGCACGGGCGCGTCGGCGAACTCGTCCTCGCTCGGCCACCGGTCGTACATCTCGACGCCGGGGTAGATGAGCACCTCGGCCTTCAGGGCGGGACCGCCCGCGTCCCGCGCGAGCAGCGCGGTCGTCGCGGCCAGGCCACCGCCGGCGCTGTCGCCCATGACGGCCACGCGTGCCGGGTCGACGTCGAGCTCGTCCGCGTGCTCGACGACCCACTGCAGCGCCGCCCAGGCGTCGTCGACGGCTGCCGGGAAGGGGTCCTCGGGCGCGAGCCGGTAGTCGAAGGAGAGGACCACGGCGCCCGTCCGGGCCGCCACGCGGCTCGCGAACCAGGCCGACTGCTCCGGGTTGCCCTGCACCCATCCGCCGCCGTGCAGGTTCAGCACGACCGGCGGCGCCGAGCCGGGCCGGGCGGCACCGGTCGGTCGGTGCTGCAGGAAGCGTCGGGCCCGCCCCTCGACCTGCACGTGGTGCTCCGTGGTGCGCACCGACGGGTCCGCCGTGCCGAACAGCCAGCGCCCGACGGCGGTGCGCTGCAGCGCGAGCCGCTCGCGCCGCGCGCCGTCGAGGTCGTCGACCTCCTCGATGGGGGTGGAGGCGAGGCGGACGAGCACGCCGAACACGCGGGTCCTGAGAGGCATCGACATGCCTCCACGCTAGTGGCGCTCAGCCCGACGCGCGCAGGGCCCATCGTCGGAGCAGGTCGATCCGGCGCTGCAGCTGCTCGACGGTGGCCTGCGCCGCTGCCGGTCCACCGGTCTCGGTGCGCAGCTGTGCGTGGGTGACGCCGTGCGGCTGCCCGGTCCGGTGGTGCCAGGCGCCCACGAGCCCGTTGAGCTCACGCCGCAGCTCGCTGCGGCGCTCGTGCGCGACGTCCTCCGCGGTCCGGGTGGCGGCACGCGGCGCGGCGGCCGACGCCTTCGACCGCTTGGCGCGCAGCAGCTCGGCCACCTGGTCGGCCTCGAGCAGGCCGGGGATGCCGAGGAAGTCGAGGTCGTCGTCGTCCAGGGAGTCGGAGATCTGTGCGGCGTACTCGCCACCGTCGAAGAGCACCCGGTCGAAGTCGGCCTCGCTGCCGAGCGCCTGGTAGGTCCCTTGCTCGAGCTCGGCCGACGCCGACTCCCCCGCCTGGGCCCGGGCCAGCATCTCGGCCTCGGCGGCGAACAGGTCGTCCTCGTCCTTCACGGGCCGCCCGACGACGTGGTCGCGCTCGACCTCGAGGTCGGCGGCCAGCGCGAGCAGGCCCGCGACGCTGGGCAGGAAGACCGACGCGGTCTCGCCGCGACGTCGGGCGCGCACGAAACGGCCCACGGCCTGCGCGAAGAACAGCGGCGTCGCGATCGTGGTGGCGTACACGCCGACGGCGAGCCGGGGCACGTCGACGCCCTCGCTCACCATCCGCACGGCGACCATCCACGGCGACATCGACGCGGAGAACTCGGCGATGCGTCCGCTCGCGCCGGCCTCGTCGGAGAGCACGACGGTGGGCCGCTCCCCTGTCAGGTCGGTGAGCAGACGGGCGTAGGCACGGGCGGAGTCCTGGTCGGAGGCGATGACGAGACCGCCCGCGTCGGGGATGTCGCGTCGGACCTCCAGGAGCCGTCGGTGCGCGGCCCGCAGCACGGTGGGCATCCACGACCCCTCCGGGTCGAGGGCGGTGCGCAGGGCCTGGGCGGTGGCGTCCTTCGTGAGCGGCTCGCCGAGCCGGGCGGCCACCTCGTCGCCCGCGCGGGTGCGCCAGTGCATCTGGCCGGAGTAGGCCATGAACAGCACGGGACGCACGACGCCGTCGCGCAGCGCCCGCCCGTAGTTATAGGAGTAGTCGGCGACGCTCTGCTTCGTGCCGTCGCGCTGCGGCTCGTAGGTGACGAACGGGATGGGGCTGTCGTCGGAGCGGAACGGCGTGCCGGTGAGCGACAGTCGACGTTCCGCGCCCTCGCACGCCTCCTGGACCGCGTCGCCCCACGACAGCGAGTCGCCGGCGTGGTGCACCTCGTCGAGGATGACGAGCGTCTTGCGGGCGTCGATCCGCACACGGTGGCCGTTGGGGTTCACCGAGAGGCCGGCGTAGGTGACGCAGTAGCCGTCGAAGCCCGGTGCCAGCGCCCCGGCGAGGGCCGGCTCGAGCCGGATCCCGAGGCCCGATGCGGCGAGCGCCCACTGCGTCTTCAGGTGGTCGGTCGGGGTGACGACGACGACGCGCTCGACCACACCGCGGTGCATCAGGTCGGCCGCGATCGTCAGGGCGAACGTGGTCTTGCCGGCGCCGGGCGTCGCGACGGTGAGGAAGTCGCGCGGCTCCCTGCGCGAGTACAGCTCGAACGCGTCGCGTTGCCAGGCCCGGAGGCGCTGGCTAGGCATCCGAGCCGGAGCCGCCCTCGTCGCCGGGCTGCATGCCCTCCCAGATCTCCTTGCACTCCGGGCACACCGGGAAGCGCTGCGGGTCACGGCTGGGGGTCCAGACCTTGCCGCAGAGCGCGACGCAGGGGGTGCCCATGACCATGGCCTCGGTCAGCGTGTCCTTCGGGACGTAGTGGCTGAAGCGCTCGTGGTCGCCCTCCTCGAGCCGCTCGTCCCCGCGCAGGTCGGTGCGCTCGTCCTGGACCGTCTGGGTGCCGCTGCCGAAGAATCCCACGTGGCTCATCGTAACGGCTGCGGACGACCGGTCGAGCGCCCCGGGACGTCCGTCGTGGACGCAGGGCTCAGTTGAGGCCGGGATCCTCGGGATAGGTGGAGAGCAGGCGCACGTCGTCGTCCTGGCGCAGCAGCACGTCGCGCCACAGCCGCTCGGGCACGGGCGACAGCAGGTCGTCGTCGCGCGCCTCGACGACGAGCCACGCCCCCTCCTCCAGCTCGCCCTCGAGCTGCTCGGGACCCCACCCGGCGTACCCGGCGAACACGCGCAGGCCCCGCAGGGCACCGTCCTGCGGCGGCGGCCCGTCGAGGTCGACGAGGCCGAAGGAGCCGGTCATCGCCCGCCAGCCCGGCACCGGCACGGCCGACGGACCGAGCACCCCCACCGCGAGCGCGGCGTCGGTGGCGACCGGGCCGCCCTGGAAGAGGCAGTCCGGTGCGTCGACGACCGCGGCCCACGCGGGCAGGACGTCCTCGACGTCGGCCTCGAGCGGATGGTTGAGGACCACGCCGAGCGCACCGTCCTCGTCGTGGTCGAGCAGCAGGACGACGCTGCGCGCGAACGGGCCGGCAGCGATCTCCGGGGTGGCGACGAGGAGTCGGCCGGCAAGCGTCTCCATGCCCCCTATGATGCCCGCATGTCAGTGACGGAGGGGCCAGCCGGGCCGGACGACGCCGACCTGGACTCCGAGTTCACGGTCGACGAGCTCGCCGCGCGGGCGAACATGACCGTCCGGAACGTGCGGGCGTACGCCGCCCGGGGGCTGATCGACCCGCCACGTCTCGAGGGTCGCACCGGGTACTACCACCGCGGGCACCTGCAACGGCTGCAGCTCGTGCGCGACCTGCTCGACCGCGGCTACACGCTCGCGGCCGTCGAGAAGGCGGTGCTGTCGAGCCCGGCGTCGGCCACCGCGCCGGCGCTGGACCTGCTGCATCTGCTCGACGAGCCATGGAACGACGTCGAGCCCGAGCTGATGAGCCGCGACGCGCTGGCCGCCCTGGCGAACGTCGGCCGCGACGACGGGCTGATCGAGGCCCTGGTCGAGTTCGGCCTGGCGGCGTGGGTGGAGGACGACCACGAGTCGGTGCTGCTGGTGCAGCCCGCGATCGTGCGCAACGGCGCCGCCGCCGTGGCCCTCGGCCTGCCCGCGAAGGACATCATCGAGCTGTTCCCGCTCCTGCAGCGCAACCTGCGCGAGATCGCGGACTCCTTCGTCGAGAACGCCGTCAAGGCGATCGCGCAGCCGTTCCTCAACCGCGGCCTGCCTCCCGAGGAGGCGCCGGAGGTCCTGGGAGCGGTCGAGAAGCTGCTCCCGGTCGCGAGCCAGGTCACGTACGCGATGTTCCGCAAGGAGCTCGCCGCGGCGATCGACGCCGAGATCGGGCAGCAGCTGGCCGAGGTGGGGCTGCGCGGCCGCAGCGCCCCTGCGGCGGCCGACGACTGACCCGCGTTCCCGGCAGGAAGGGGATCACCCCGCCCGCGCCGGGAGGGAGGGAGGGAGAAGGCGCGGACGGGGTGACGTCAGGGGGACCGCTCAGGCGGCGAGGGCGTTGCGCAGCCGGGTGATGAAGGCGCTGGCCCGACCCTCGCCGTCACGCGGGGGGAGCGTGTCGACGGGGGCGTGGACGGCGCGGTCGCGGGCCTCGGCCACGATCCGCTCGCCCTGGCCCAGGAGGTCGGGGTGCCAGCTGGAGACCCCGGCGGAGACGGCCAGCAGGGCCTGCTCCTTCGCGAAGGCCTTCGCGAGCTCGGGGCGGTCGCGGTGGGCGTCGAGCAGGGCCCGGGCCCCGGGCATGGCGGCGGCAGCAGCGACCCAGGCCTCGACGGCGACGGTCGCGGGAGCGTCGCCCTCGAGCACCGTGCGGTCGAGCTGGCCGCTCAGCCTCTGGTACCAGGCCATCTGGACGTCGAAGAGGAGGGAGAGCTCGTCGTCGAACGCCTCACGGGCGCCGGGGGTCGCGTCGAGCAGCTGGTCGGGGGTGTCCTCGCGGCGGCGGTCGGCCAGCTGCAGGACGCCGCGGAGGGCGGACTTGCGACGGTTGTAGGCATCCCAGGTCATGGAGGTGCTCCTTTCGGGGGACCGTCGTTCGAGGGGACATACCCTCGGTACGTACTTCGAGTATGTTGTGTCTGCGCAGGTCAGGCAACCTGGCGCGCTGTGAGGCTCACCACCACGCCTGCGTAGGATGGGCGCCATGACCAGTCCCGCGAAGGTGCAGAAGAAGGTGCTCCGCGCCGCCCGCAGCACGACCCGCCGGACCGGGTACTCCTCGAGCACCAAGCGGGCGCTCCTGGACAACGCGACGCAGCTGTTCGCCGCGCACGGCTACGCAGGCACCTCGCTCGACGAGGTCGTCGCGGCCGCGCGAGTCACGAAGGGCGCGCTCTACCACCACTTCCCGAGCAAGCTCGCGCTCTTCGAGAGCGTCTTCGACCGGCTCCAGGAGAAGGCGACGCGCGAGATCGAGAAGCGGATCGACACCGCCGACGACCCGTGGGAGCGGGCGCAGATCGGCCTCGAGGGCTTCCTCGAGGTGTGCCGGGAGCCGCAGTTCCGTCGCATCTGCCTGCAGGAGGGCCCGGTCGCCCTCGGGCACGAGCGCTGGGCCGTCGCCGAGCGCGCCGCGTCGTACGGGATCGTCAAGCGCACGGTCGACGCGCTGCTCGACGACCTCGGCGGCGCGAACGAGCTGAGCGAGGCCTACGCCGCCATCTTCTTCGGCGCCATCCGCTCCAGCTCGGAGTACGTGGCGGACGCTGACGACGCGGAGCAAGCCTCGGCGGAGGTGCTCGCCTCGATCAGCGGCATCCTGGCGGGCATGCGGCTCCTGCCGTCGCTCACCGACCCGCACGCCGACGCCTGACCCCTCGGTCAGCCTCTCTCGGCCAGCTACCCCCGCTCAGCGCAGCGACACCGCGCCGGCGCCCTTCGGGACGAGCTCGATCCACGTCTTGCCGGGGTCGATCGTGAGGGGCTTGCCGTCCTTCGTCGTGAACGACAGGGTCGAGCGGTTCACCTTCTTGCGCCAGGTGGTCTCGACCGCACCGTCGGCGGTCAGCACCACGGCGCGGCCCGAGCCCTTCATCCGCGTCTCCGGCACGGGGTTGCCCGCCGGGTCGGTGTAGCCGGCGTCGCCGACGTCGGCGAACATCACGACGAGGGTGTCGGCGCGGAACTCGCGGGAGGCGTGGCCGTTGGTGCGCACCCAGTGGCCCCTCGAGAGCTTCCACTGCGTCGTCGAGCTGCCCGAGAAGCGCACGGAGGCGCGTGTGACCCGGCGGGGCTTCGCCTGCGCGGACGGGGAGGCCGACGCCGACGGTGACGCCTCGGTGCCGCGCGCGGGGGTCCAGTCGAGGTACGGGCCCGGGATCGTGCTGGGCTTCGCCCGCTTGAGCCGCTGGAGGTCCACGAGCCGGTTGTAGGGGCGCACCTTGGCCGGGTCGCTGCTGAACCCGGGGGCGCCCTCGTCCTCGGAGAACACCTTCAGACCGGCCTTCTTGACCAGGCCGTACGTGCCGGACGCCCCGCCCGAGGCGACGATCTGTCCGCCGACCGGGGAGGCGATGCCGATGTCGGTCGCGCGCATGGAGCGCACGTGGCCCACCGTGCGCGGCAGCGTCGAGTAGTAGAGCGCCGCGAGGCGGGTCAGGCCGCCCTCGACGAGCTCCTCGACGACGAGGTCGGCCTGGTCGAGCCCGATCTGCGGCGCGCCCGCGTCGGTGTTCTCGATCTTGACGAGGAACACCGGGTTCTTCGGCCGCCCGTCGCGCAGGACCTCACCGGTGAGCGGCGACGTCTCGACGATCGTGCCGGCGGTGCCCTTCGACGGCTCGGGGGTGGCCTTGGTCTCCTGGTCCGAGGAGCACGCGGACAGCAGGAGCCCGAGAGCCACGAGCGGGGCGACGACGGGGGCCAGGGCGGCGAGGCGATGCTTCGTCATGACGTCCACCATGCCTGACGAGCGGCGCCCGGCGTCGGACCCTGCGCCGGACGACGGGCAGGTGTCGGCACCGGCTGACACGATGGGGCCGTGCCCGATGCCTCACCCTCCGACGACCGCGCCGACGCGCCGTCGAGCCGGCTGGTCGACGACCCGTTGAGCACGGTCGCGCCGGCCACGCGGGAGTGGTTCGAGGGCGCCTTCAGCGCACCCACCCCGGCGCAGGCCGAGGCGTGGGCGGCGATCGCCGAGCGACGTCACGTGCTCGTGGTGGCGCCCACGGGCTCCGGCAAGACCCTCGCCGCGTTCCTGTCCGCCATCGACCGGTTGCTGCACGAGCCGACCCCGGAGAAGGAGCGTCGCACCCGCGTCCTCTACATCTCCCCGCTCAAGGCGCTCGCGGTCGACGTCGAGCGGAACCTGCGCTCGCCACTGGTCGGCATCACCCAGGTGGCGGCCCGCCGCGGCGACACGTTCTCCGACGTGCGGGTCGGCGTGCGCTCGGGCGACACGTCGGCGCGCGACCGTCGCGCGCTCGTCACCAGCCCGCCCGACATCCTCATCACCACGCCCGAGTCGTTGTTCCTCATGCTCACCTCGGCGGCTCGCGACACGCTGCGTGGCGTCGACACGGTGATCGTCGACGAGATCCACGCGGTCGCGGGTACCAAGCGCGGCGCGCACCTGGCGCTCTCGATGGAGCGCCTCGACGACCTGCTCGACGCGCCCGCACGTCGGGTCGGGCTGAGCGCCACGGTCAGCCCGCACGACGAGGTGGCCCGCTTCCTCGGCGGTCGCGCGCCGGTGCACGTCGTCGCGCCGCCGTCGCCGTCGCGCCTCGAGCTCGACGTCGTCGTCCCGCTGGACGACATGACCGAGCTCTCCCGGCCGCCCTCGGCACGCGGCGCGCAGGAGGCCGAGGTCGTGCGCGACGAGGGGTCGGCCGCGCGCTCGATCAGCGACCCGCTCGCCGACGACAACGGCGGCAGCATCTGGCCCTTCATCGAGCACGACGTCGTCGAGCGGATCCTCCAGGTGCGCTCCACGATCGTCTTCTGCAACTCCCGCGGCCAGGCGGAGCGGCTCACCGCGCACCTGAACGAGCAGTGGGCCGACCGCGAGGCCCGCGCGGAGCCGGAGGCGACGAGCACCCTGCCGCCGAGCCGGGTGTCGGGCGTGAGCGGCACGGCGTCGGGCCGCGGCGACGCGCAGGAGGTCGGTGCGCTCGCGCGGGCCCACCACGGGTCGGTCAGCAAGGAGCAGCGCGCGCTCATCGAGGACGACCTCAAGTCGGGCCGGTTGCGCTGCGTCGTCGCCACGTCGAGCCTCGAGCTCGGCATCGACATGGGCGCCGTCGACCTCGTCGTGCAGATGTCCACGCCCCCGTCGGTCGCGAGCGGTCTGCAGCGCGTCGGTCGCGCCGGCCACCAGGTCGGCGAGGTCTCGCGCGGCCTGGTGTACCCGACCACCCGCCACGACCTCGTGGGAGCGGCGGTCACGGCCGAGCGGATGCGCGCCGGCGCCATCGAGCGGCTCGCGGTGCCCGCGAACCCGCTCGACGTGCTGGCCCAGCAGACCGTCGCGGCCTGCGCCCTCGAGCCGGTCGAGGTCGAGGCGTGGTTCGACGCCGTCCGTCGGTCGGCGCCGTTCGCCGCGCTCCCGCGCTCCGCCTACGAGGCCACACTCGACCTCCTGGCCGGCCGGTACCCGTCGGACCGGTTCGCCGAGCTGCGACCACGTCTCGTGTGGGACCGTGACGCGGGCACCATCGTGGGGCGACCCGGCGCGCAGCGGCTGGCCGTCACGAGCGGCGGCACCATCCCCGACCGCGGGCTGTTCGCCGTGGTGCTGGCCGACGGTGTCGACGAGGGACCGTCCAAGCGGGTCGGCGAGCTCGACGAGGAGATGGTCTACGAGTCCCGCGTCGGCGACGTGTTCGCCCTCGGGGCCACCAGCTGGCGCATCCAGGAGATCACGCACGACCGGGTCGTCGTGACCCCGGCGTTCGGCGAGCCCGCCCGGCTGCCGTTCTGGCGGGGCGACGCCGCGGGCCGTCCGGCCGAGCTGGGCGAGGCGATCGGCGCGTTCCTGCGTCGGGTCACCGAGGGCCACGTCCCCGAGCACCTCGACGAGCGGGCCCGGTTCAACCTCATGGCCTTCCTCGACGAGCAGCGCGAGGCCATGAGCACGCTGCCGACCGACCGGACGCTGGTCGTCGAGCGCTTCCACGACGAGCTCGGCGACTGGCGGGTCGTGCTGCACTCCCCCTACGGACGGCGCGTGCACGCGCCGTGGGCGCTGGTCGTCGCGGCGCGCGTGCTGGAGCGGTACGGCGTCGACGGCTCGGTGGTGGCCACCGACGACGGCATCGTCGCGCGCATCCCCGACACCTCCTCCCCGTGGGCGCCCGATGACGCGGCCGACCAGGACAGCGCTGCCGGCGTGCCGGGGGCCGACCTGTTCACCCTCGACGTCGACGACCTCGAGCGCGTCGTCACGGCGGAGGTCGGCGGGTCGGCGCTGTTCGCGTCGCGGTTCCGCGAGTGCGCGGCCCGTGCGCTCCTGCTCCCCCGCCGCAACCCCGGGGCCCGGGCCCCGTTGTGGCAGCAGCGTCAGCGCGCGGCGCAGCTGCTCGACGTCGCACGCGAGCACGCCGACTTCCCGATCCTGCTCGAGACGGCGCGCGAGTGCCTGCAGGACGTGTACGACCTTCCTGCCCTCACGACCCTGGCCGAGCGGGTGGCGCAGCAGGACGTGCGCATCGTCGAGGTCGAGACGTCCACGGCGTCGCCGTTCGCCCGCACGCTGCTGTTCGGCTACGTGGCCACGTTCCTCTACGAGGGCGACACACCGCTGGCCGAGCGCCGTGCGGCCGCGCTGTCGCTCGACCCGACGCTGCTGTCGGAGCTGCTGGGCCGTGCCGAGCTGCGCGAGCTGCTCGACCCGGAGGTGCTGGAGCGCACGGAGGCCGAGCTGCAGCGGCTGGCCGAGGACCGTCGGCTGCGCGGGGTCGAGGGCGCCGCCGACCTGCTGCGGCTGCTGGGCCCGCTCACCACCGACGAGGTCGACGCGCGCCTCGTCGACGACGCCGTCCCGGCGCTCAAGGAGCTGCAGGACGCCCGTCGCGTCGTGGAGCTGCCGGTCGCCGGTGAGCCGCGCTGGGTGGTCGTCGAGGACGCGGGCCGGCTGCGCGACGCGCTCGGGGTCGTGGTGCCGCTCGGCATCCCGGACGCCCTCCTGCAGCCGGTGGCCGATCCCCTCGGTGACCTCCTCTCCCGCTACGCCCGCACCCACGGCCCGTTCACGGCCGACGAGGCGGCGGCCCGGTTCGGTCTCGGCCGCGCCGTCGTGCTCGACGTGCTGCGTCGGCTCACCCGCGACGACCGGCTCGTCGAGGGCGAGTTCCGGCCGGGCGCCGCGGGCACCGAGCACGTCGACACCGACGTCCTGCGCCGGCTGCGCAGCCGCTCCCTCGCCGCCGCGCGGCAGCAGATCGAGCCGGTCGAGCCACGCACCTTCGCCCGCTTCCTGCCGTCGTGGCAGGAGGTCGGCGGGTCGCTGCGCGGCCTCGACGGCGTGCTCACGGTCGTCGACCAGCTGGCCGGGGTCCCGCTGCCGGCGTCGGCCTGGGAGTCCCTGGTGCTGCCCTCCCGGGTCCGCGACTACTCCCCCGCGCAGCTCGACGAGCTGCTCGGCGCGGGCGAGGTCGTGTGGACCGGGGCGGGCACGCTCGCCGGCAGCGACGGCTGGGTGCAGCTGCACCCGGCCGACCTCGTGCTGCCCGCCCGCCGCGACCCGGTCGAGCCGGACGAGCTCGGCCTGCGCCTGGTGTCGCTCCTCGAGGACGGTGGGGCGTACCTCTTCCGCCAGCTCACCCAGGGGCTGGCCACGGACGGCGGCAAGCCGGTCTCCGACGACGCCGCCGTGGAGGCGCTGTGGCAGCTCGTGTGGTCGGGGCGGGTGGCCGGCGACTCCTACGCCCCGGTCCGCGCCCGGCTGGGCGGTCGCGGCGCACACCGGTCACGCGGCGGCTCCACACCGCGAGCGCGGCTGCACGCCCGGCGCGGCATGGCCGCCTCGCCTCGCGCCGCACGTCTCGGGCCCCCGGTCGCGTCGGGCCGCTGGTTCGTGGTCGAGCGTCCGGGCGACGACCCCGCCGAGCAGGCCGCCCTCCAGGTGGCACGCACCGAGGCGCTCGTCGCGCGGCACGGTGTGGTCACGCGGGGTGCGGTAGTGGCCGAGCAGACGCCGGGCGGCTTCGCGGGTGCCTACCGGGTGCTGCGCGAGCTGGAGCAGAACGGCTCGGTGCTGCGGGGGTACTACGTCGACTCCCTGGGCGCGGCCCAGTTCGCGTCGTCGGCGACGGTCGACCGGATGCGCTCGTTCGAGCGCCCCGATGACGAGCCGGCCGACGTCGAGGCGGTCGTGCTCACCGCGACCGACCCCGCCCAGCCGTTCGGCGCCGCGCTTCCCTGGCCCGCAGTCGTCGACCCGGCCGACGACCTGAAGCACCGCCCGGCCCGCAAGGCGGGTGCGCTGGTGGCCGTGCACGACGGTCGGGCCGTGCTCTACCTCGAGCGCGGCGGTCGCTCGTGCCTGGCGTTCACCGACGACGTCGACGTCCTCACCCGCGCGGCGCAGGCCGTCGCGGGCCTCGGTCGGTCGGGGCGCATCCCTCGGCTCACGGTCGAGTCGGTGAACGGCCGCCCGGCCGGCACCACCCCCACCGGGGAGGCGCTGCTCGCAGCCGGGTTCGACCGGCACCCCAAGGGCCTGCGGCTCGACCTGCGTCGCGGCAGCGACGCCGCCTCGCGGTCCGGCACCAGCCGCTCCGGGCCAGGCCGGCCCCCGGCAGGACGGTCGACCCATGCCTGAAGGGGATACCGTCTGGCGGACGGCGCACCACCTGCGCGAGGTGCTGGAGGGCCGCGAGCTGGTCCGGTCCGACGTGCGGGTGCCGCAGTGGGCGACGCTCGACCTCTCCGGCCGCACCGTCGACGAGGTGCTGAGCCGCGGCAAGCACCTGCTGATCCGGGTGGGTGACGCGTCGATCCACTCGCACCTGAAGATGGAGGGGGCGTGGCACGTGCTGCGCCGGGGCAGCCGGTGGCGTCGTCCGGCGCACACGGCGCGGATCGTGCTCGAGACCGAGCAGCACCAGGCGATCGGGTTCCAGCTGGGACTGCTCGAGATCCTCAGGCGCGAGAACGACGACGACGCGCTGGCCTACCTGGGGCCCGACCTCCTCGGCCCCGACTGGGACCTCGCGGAGGCGACACGTCGGGTCGAGTCCGACCCGGACCGGCCGATCTTCGTGGCGCTGCTCGACCAGCGGAACCTGGCCGGGCTGGGCAACGAGTACGTCAACGAGCTGCTGTTCCTGTCGGGGCTGCTGCCGACGCGTCGGGTGGGCGACGTGCCCGACGTCGCGCGGGTGGTCGAGCGCGGGCACCGGCTGCTCGACGTCAACAAGGCGCGGGTGGAGCGGACGTTCACCGGCAGCACGCGGCAGGGTGAGGAACGCTGGGTCTACCGCCGCGAGCACGCGCGGTGTCGGCGCTGCGGCACCCCGTTGCGCGAGGGCGAGCTCGGCGACCAGCCGGGCCGGGAGCGGATCACCTTCTGGTGTCCGCACTGCCAGACGTGAGGCCGCCCGCGGTGCGCAGCAGCAGGGCCGCGAGCCAGCCCCAGGCCACGACGAACGCGATGCGCTGCCAGAGACCGGGTGCGGGCAGCGTGTGCTGGTCGGCGAGCGAGTAGGCCAGCGACGCCCACAGGGACACCACGGCGGCCACGAAGGCGCCCTTCGCCCGCGGCGCGGTCGTCTCGGCGCGCCGCCAGCGCGCAGCCTGGACGATCATGGCTGCGGGAAGCACCGTCGACGCCACGAGCAGCGCGAGCTCGCCGACCGCTGCCGAGGCAGGGGTCACGACGTTGATGGCCCGCTCGCCGAGCGCCGTCGAGTAGGTCGGGGTCGTGAAGGCGAACACGACGAGGGCGGCGCCGTGCACGCCGAGCAGCACAGCCACGGCTCGACGCCGATGCTCGGGGTCCAGCGCGTGCCCGAGGGGACGCGCCGCCAGCACGAGGAGCAGCCCCGTCGCAGCGAAGACGCACCGCACGACCGGCCCGAGGCCGCCGAGCAGCATGTAGTGGATCGGCTCCTCGAAGAACCGCGTGAGGTCCACGAGGAGCAGCACGAGCGAGAGGAGCAGCAGCGCGCCCCCGGCGGCCCGCAGGGTCAGCTGGTCGATGCGCACCGGCCCACCCTAGTCGTCCCCGGTCCCACCGCCCCCACCCCGCTGAGCGTGACGTTTGCGGGCCAGGACACGACGATCCGGCCCGGAAACGTCACGCTCAGGGGTGGGAGGGAGGGTCAGGAGGCCTTCGTCCAGATCATCTGCTCGTCGAGGTCGGTGCGGCGGTTGTCCCAGGCGTCGAGGAACCAGTTCTGACGCACCGTCCACGGACGCTCCTTGCCCTGCTGGGGCAGGACGCCGACGGCACGCTGCACGTAGCCGGACTGCAGGTCGAGCGCGGGCGCACCCTGCCCGCCGACGGCGTCGGGATCGGGCATGCCGGCGACGTAGCCGTGACGACGCATGTGCTCGAGCAGCCGGGCGACGTACTGCCACGACAGGTCGGCTCGCAGCGTCCAGGACGCGTTCGTGTAGCCGATGCACCAGGCGAGGTTCGGGACCCCGCTGAGCATGAGGCCCTTGTAGACGAACCGGTCGTGCGGGTCGACCTTCTCGCCGTCGACGTCGATCGCGACCTTGCCCAGCGCGGCCAGCTTCAGACCGGTGGCGGTGACGACGACGTCGGCGTCGAGGTGCTCCCCCGAGACGAGCCGGATGCCGGTCTCGTCGAAGGAGTCGATCCGGTCAGTCACGATCGACGCCTGTCCGCGGCGCAGCGTCCGCCACAGGTCGCCGTTCGGGACGACGCACAGCCGCTGGTCCCACGGGTCGTAGCGCGGCGTGAGGTGCCGCGGGTCGAAGCCCTCCGGGACAGCGCCCTGGGCGCGGCTCAGCAGGATCTTGCGGGCCGCCGACGGGAAGCGACGGCAGAACTCGTAGAAGCCGATCGCGGTGGCGGCGTTCTTCAGCCGCGTCAGGCGGTGGGCCGGCCCGGCGGGCAGCACCTTGCGCAGGCCCGCGGAGATCGCGTCCTCCTGCGGCAGCGACGTGATGTAGGTGGGCGAGCGCTGGAGCATGGTCACGTGACCGGCACGCTCGGCCATCGACGGCACCAGGGTGATCGCGGTGGCCCCGGAGCCGATGACGACGACCTGCTTGCCCGCGTAGTCGAGGTCCTCGGGCCAGAACTGCGGGTGCACGACGGTGCCGGCGAAGTCCTCCAGCCCCGGGAAGTCGGGGGTGTAGCCCTCGTCGTAGTCGTAGTAGCCGCTGCACATGAACAGGAAGGAGCAGGTCTGCTCGACGAGCTCGCCGTCGACCTCGCTCGTGACCGTCCAACGTGCCTCGTCGGACGACCAGCTCGCGCCGACGACGCGGTGGCCGTAGCGGATGCGCTCGGCGATGCCGTGCTCGTCGGCGGTGCTGCGGATGTACTCGCGGATGTCCGCGCCGTCGGCGATGGCCTTGCGGTGGGTCCAGGGCCGGAACGGGTAGCTGAGCGTGTACATGTCGGAGTCCGAGCGGATGCCCGGGTAGCGGAAGAGGTCCCACGTGCCGCCCATCGCGTCGCGGGCCTCGAGCACGGCGTAGCTCGACCCTGGACTCATGGTGCTCAGCCGGTAGGCGGCCCCGATGCCGGACAGCCCGGCCCCGACGATGACGACGTCGACGTGCTCCATACGTGAACCTCTTTCAGATACCGACGGTATCCGAAACCGTACGCGCGGTACGGGGGCACGTCAAGACGCCCTGTCCCGGCGACCAGGACTCCACTACGATCGGCGGCGTGAGCGACGTGCTGCAGGACGACCGTGACCGGACCCCCGACACGAGGGAGGCCGGCGACGCCGACGTCCGCGACCCGAGGTGGCTGATGCTGGTCGCCGGCGTCATCGGACTCGCCGCCGCGATCGTCCTCACCATCGACAAGGTCAAGCTCCTCACCGCCGAGGCCGCCGGCACCGACAAGACGCTGAACTGCGACCTCAACGCGTTCGTCAGCTGCGGCGGCGTCATCAACACGCCCCAGGCGTCCGCGTTCGGCTTCCCGAACCCGATCATCGGCATCGTCGGCTTCACCGTCGTGGTCACCCTCGCCGTGCTGCTGGTGACCGGGGTCCGGCTGCCCGCGTTCGTGTGGGCCGGACTGCAGGTGGGCGTGCTGTTCGGCATCGGCTTCGTGACCTGGCTGCAGTACCAGAGCATCTACGACATCGGGAAGCTCTGCCCGTGGTGCATGGTCGTGTGGACGTTCATGATCCCGCTGTTCGTGGTGGTCACCGCCCGCAACCTGCGCGCCTTCGCTCCCCGGTCCGCGGTCACGCGGTTCCTCAGCAACTGGACGCTGCTCGTGATCGTGCTCTGGTACGTGGCCGTGCTGTCGGCCATCTGGTTCCGCTTCGGCGAGAACCTCTGGGCCTGAGGGTCAGGACGAGCCGGCCACCGCGCCGGCGAGCTCGTCGAGCACCTCGGCCAGTCGCACGTCACGTCCGCTGACGCCGTTCACGTCGTGGCTGACGAGCCGCACGTCGACCCGGTCGTAGACGTTGGTCCACTCGGGGTGGTGGTCCATCTCGTCGATCCGCGGTGCTGCCGCGGCCATGAAGCCGATGGCGTCGGCGAAGCTCTCGAAGTGGTACGTGCGGGTGAGGCCCGACGCGTCGCCCTCCCACCCGGGGAGGTGCTCGAGCGCCTGGGTGACGCGGGCCGGGTCGAAGGGCTCGTCCATCCCCCGACCGTACGCGTCAGGCAGCGGCCGCGCGAGCCCGTCGCGTGATGGCGTCGACCAGCACCTGCGGGGCGTGGTCGGGGATCCAGTGGCTGACGCCCTCCAGCACGACGAGCTCGTACGGGGCGTCCACGTGACGCGGCGTCAGGTCGACCCCGGCGCGTCCGAGCGCGACGTCGCCGGTGCTCCACACGAGGGTCGTCGGCACGCGCACCGTGCCCTGGAGGCCCTTGGCCGAGAACGGCAGCGCGCGGTAGAAGCCGAGGCCACCCGTCAACGCGCCGCCGTCGATCATCTCGGTCTGGAAGCGGGCGAGGAGCTCGTGGTCCATCCCGGCGTGCCGCAGCACCCGCTCGCGCACGCCGCGCGCCCGGGTGAGCACGAGCTCGGGCACCACCGGCAGCTGGAAGAACCCCATGTACCAGGACTTCAGCAGCTGCGTGCTGCGGGTCATCGAGGCCACGAAGGCCGCGGGGTGCGGCACCGACACGGCGGTCCAGGAGAGCAGCCGGTCCGGGTGGCGCGCCGCGACCACCCAGCCGATCGCCGAGCCCCAGTCGTGCCCGACGAGGTGCACCGGCTCCCCCACGACCGCCAGGAGCGCGGCGACGTCCTCGGCGAGCAGCTCGGTCGCGTACGCACGCCGACCCGCCGGTCGGGCACCCGGCGAGTAGCCGCGCAGGTCGGGCGCGATCGTGCGGTAGCCGTCGGCGTGGAGCAGCTCGCTGACCTTGTCCCACGACGTCGAGGTCTGCGGGAAGCCGTGCAGCAGCACGACCGGCGGTCCGTCGAGCGGTCCGGTGTCGCGCACGTCGAACGTGAGCCCGTCGTGGGAGAACGTGTGGATCCGACGTCGCCTGGCCATGCCCGCGACCATACCGGCGGTACGGGCGCGCCCGCACCTCGCACGGCCGCGCCCCTGCCGGCTCCGCGCCGACCCCTCCGGCGGAGGGGGACGCCCAGCGGCCCCTGACGTCGCGCACAGGTCCGGCACAGGAACGCTCGTCATCGTCGACGAGGACACACCTCAACGGAAGAGAGTCACCTGATGAACACCTCCACCGCAGCCCGCCTCGGCATCGCCGGCCTCGTGGCCGGGGCCGGCCTGGCCGTCGGCGGCGTGGCGCTCGCGTCCGCGGACACCGCCACGACCGGCAGCGGGGCCAGCACCAGCGCCCGCCCCGCCGGCCCGCACGGCGGACCCGGCGCACAGGCAGCCGTGATCGCGAAGCAGCTCGGGCTGGAGCAGTCGGTCGTCGAGAAGGCCCTCGCGGCCGTCCGCGACGACCTGCGTCCCGCCCAGCCGAAGGACGGGGAGAAGCCGACCCCGCCCACCGAGGCCGAGCGCGAGCAGCGCGAGGCGAAGCTGGCCACCGCCCTGGCGAAGGAGCTCGGCGTCTCGGAGTCGAAGGTCGAGTCCGCGCTCGCCGCCGCCGAGAAGCAGGCCGACTCCGACCGCGCGGAGCGTCGCACCGAGGAGCGCAGCGCGCTGTCGGAGCGGCTCGACGACGCCGTCAAGGAGGGCACGATCAGCTCCTCGGACAAGGCGTCGGTCCTGAAGGCCTTCGACGCCGACCTGCTCGGACCGGCCGGCGGCCCCGGCGGTCACGGCGGTCCCGGTCGCGGCGGACCCGCCGCACCCGACACCCAGGACGACTCCTCGTCCTGAGCACCTCCTCGACGCCCCCGTCCGCACCTGCGGGCGGGGGCGTCGTCGTGCCCGCACCACGGTCACGTGAGGACCACGTGGACGACACTCCCCGCCGCCGCGCGTCCCCCGTCGGGCCCGCTGCCTCACGCCATCGCACTTCTCCCCTGAACGTTTGACAACGATTCTCATTCTTGTCTAAGGTGCTCGCAGATCGGCCGCCACCACGCGGCCCCCGTCCCGCCCGGTCAGTGGCGGTTAGAGAGCACCGCGACCGCGCCCGCGGTCGTCCGACCCACCCACGTCCGGTCGGCAGCTGCCCCCGGACGGATCGAAGGAGCAGCATGTCCTCTGCACGTCTCATCACCGCCGTCCTCGCCGGTGGAGCAGCCTCCGTGGCATTCAGCCTCCCCGCCCACGCCGAGACGGCCATCCCGGCCGGCCACAACGACGTGGTCGAGCTCGAGTGCACCGACGCCGGCGGCACGGCGAGCTACGAGCTCGGCAGCCACCTCGGCGGCCAGCACGTGTCCCCCGCCGACATCGGCAACCACCGGGCGACGTTCCCGGCGTCCAGCGCCGGCGTCAGCTACACCGGCGGCGCCTGGGTCGTCGACGCCGACCTCGACTCCTCCCTGCCCGACCTCGGCTTCAGCTACGAGGTGGCCGCCGGGGCCGAGAGCGTCTGCGCCGACTCCGTCTCCATCACGCTCGACTCGGGCGTGACGTTCGGCGGCTCGTCGACCGTGACCCTCACGCAGGCTGCCGACCACGTGCACGGCGAGTGGCGTCTGCCCGCGGCCAGCGCCACCGCGACGAACTACGCGGTGAGCCTCGACGTCGAGACCGGTGACGGCGCCTTCGCCGAGACCCTCTCGCCGCTGAACATCACGGCCGGCTCCTGACACCCCGCCTCGGGGCGGCACACGCTGCCGCCCCGAGGCGCCCCTCCCCCCCTCCCTGCGAAGGTCTCCATGCGCTCGTCCCTCCGGCTCCCCGCGACCGCCCTCGTCACGGCCCTCACGGCCTGCCTGGTCGGGCTCACCCTGTCCGCCGTGCCGACCGTCGCCGCCGACGGCTCGGTCGCCACCGGCAAGCACGTGCTCCGCACCGTCAAGACCGCGGACGGTGGCATCGCGCTCGACTGGGTCACGCCGCCGACCGCACCGACGTTCCGGATCGGCGACGCGACGTCCTACGAGCTGCCCGACACCCCGGCGCACCGGACGCTCGGCACCCCTGGGGAGCGCGCCTGGATCAGCGGGTCCACGACCGACGACAGCGTGGCGCCCTCGGTCGCGCTCTCCTACACCGCGCGCGCGGCGGGCGACCCGACGCTGACCTACCGCATCGACGACGTCGTCGCCCCGGCGGGCGGCACGTACCAGACCTACCGCTACGACTACAGCCAGCCGTGGAGCGGGCTGGCCCGACCGCTCCTGACCCACGACGAGTTCGCGTTCCTGACGCCGATGGGCACGGGACGTGGCGCCGACGGCACCGAGCAGTCGCGCGAGGGCGAGCTGAAGACGGCGAGGAACACCACCGGTGGTCTCGTGGGCCACTGGGTGCACCGGTTCACCCGACCCGGCCTCTACTGCGTGTCGCTCTCGGTCGAGGGCACCTTGTCGACGATGACCGCCCGCGCCCGGAGCGCACGGGTGACGCTGCGCTTCGCCGTCGGCGACACCGTGCCCGACGACGCCGCGTGCGGGACGTCGGCCAGCGGCCCCACCCCTGAGCCGACGCCGGACCCGACCGACGAGCCCAGCCCGGAACCGACCCCCGGCCCGACGGTCGAGCCGACCCCCGAGCCGACTCCCGGACCGACGCCTGAGCCCACCCCTGAGCCCGAGGACCCGACGTACGTCATGCGCAGCGGTCACGCCGACGTGGTCGCGCCGCGGATCGTCGGCGACACCGACCGTCGCCTCGTGCTCGACGCCTCGGTCGACGGTCACGGGCGCGTGCCGTACCGCGACCTGGTCGTCGTCCACCCCGACCTGCTCCGCACCACGGTGCCGTCCGGCGACGACTGGGCCTTCCTCGGGACACCCGGACAGCCGCTGTGGAACAGCCCGCAGTCGTCGGGCTCCGTCGAGGGCGGGACGAAGGCGTTCCCGTGGATCGGCAGCAGCTCCGAGGACGACGCCCTCGTGGCCAACGGCCGCCGCACCGACATGGCGATCGAGCAGGTCACCGGTCCCGACGGCGGACGCCCGCCCGGCGACCTCTCGATCTGGACCGGCTCCTCCAGCCCGTACGTGCTGGTGAGCACGCGCGGCGGCGTCCTCCCGTCCGGTACTCCGGCCGTGCTCTCGGCGGCGAGCGTCCGCAACCACGCCCACTACAACTGGTCGTTCAGCGCACCTGGCGTGTACTGCCTCGCCGTGTCGGCGCAGACCGAGATCGGCGGCGACCTGCAGGTCCGTCGTGACTGGCTGACCATGGTCGTCGGCGACGCCGTCGACGCCGACCGGGTGGCTCCGTGCGCCCGCCGTCTGCCGCCGCCCACCGAGCCGGCCCCCGGGCCGACGGAGCTGACGTCGGGCACCGGCCCGCACGTCGTCACCGACGACGGCCACGTGTCGCTGCACCCGACGACGAACGCCGGCATCGCCGCGGCCTCGTGGAACACGGCGCGTCAGCGTCCGGTCGCCTACACCCGGCTCGACGACACCGTCGTGCACCTGCGCAACCCCACGGTGCGCAGCTACCTCGACTCCCTGCAGCTGCTGTCGACCCGGACCCTGCGGCTCGACACGCTCGGGGTCCCTGCGTCCGACGGCGGCGAGACGGTCGAGCTCGTGCGCATGCGCGGCCCGGGGCCCCTGCACCTCGACGACGCCCGCTCCGAGGACGCCGACCGGGCACCGCGCACGCTGCGCCCGCGTGAGGAGACGGTGCAGGGCGTGCGGGTGCAGGCGTCGCTGCCTGGGCGCTACTGCGTCGACCTGCGCTGGACGAACGGTCGCGGCGAGCGTCGCGACACGACCCTGACGCTGGTGATCGACGGACCCGTGCGGCCCTCGGACCCCGAGAGCCCGTGGTGGCGGGCGGCCGAGCACGGCGCGCTGGGCACGACGTGCGCCGCTGGCGCCGACCCGGAGGGGCCCTCCGACCCCGAGCCGGAGCCGGAGCCCACGCCCACGCCGTCCCCGACGAGCCCCACGCCGACGAGCAGCCCGACCCCGCCGGTCGACGACAAGGACCCGGTCTACGACGCGCCGAACGGCTGGCGCAACGACGCAGGCGCGACGATCATCGACGAGGGTCACGTCGACCTCGCCTCGCGTGTGCTCCGCGGCGCGCTGACCACCCACGTGAAGGACAGTGCGACCGGTCGCGACGTCACCTGGCGCTCGCCCGGCTCGACGGTGCTGCACGTCGGTCGGCAGGCGGCGCAGCGCATCCCCGCCGGCGCCAACCTCGCGTTCCTCGGCCGGGCCGGCGACCCCGTCTGGCTGGCGCCCGAGACCCAGGACGAGTCGATCGTGTGGCCGGGCTGGTCCACCGAGGCGATCCCGGACGGCACGCTGCGCGGCGGCGTGCGCTGGCGTCTGCTGCGCGCAAGCGGACCGGGCGAGATGGCCCTGTTCACGTCGGTGCCCAACGGCTTCGGCACCGTCGACGTCCGCTTCAACACGCGCGACGGCATCACCTCCGCCGACGCGTTCACCATCCCGCCGCGCACCCATGCGCACGGCACGTGGGCCTTCAGCGCGGAGGGCGTGTACTGCCTCGACTCCGAGCGGACCGCGACGTCGGCGTCAGGGCGCACGCTGCGCCACCGGTTCACGCTCGCCGTGGCCGTCGGTCGCACCGACCTGCGCACCGTGGACCCGAAGGCCTGCTTCCGCACCGACGGCCGGCCGGGGACGGCGGACACCCGGCCCGTGCCCGACGCGTCGCTGACCGACGCCACGACCGGTGGCGTGCGGCTGCTCAACGGGCGGGACGGACTCGTCCGCGGCTCTCAGGCGCTGCTGTCCGTGCCCGGCGTCGACCCCGGCGAGTGGGTGTCGGTCTGGCTGCACAGCCGACCGCGCTGGCTCGGCTGGGCCCAGGTCGACGCGTCCGGCTCGCTGCGCGTCCGGATGCCCGCCGACGCCCGCACCGGCGACCACCGGCTGGTGGTCAAGCGTCGCTCCGGCGAGCTCGTCGGCTGGGACCACGTGACCCTCACGGCCGCACCCCGCGTGCCGACCGCACCCCGCCCGGGTGGCTCGGGCGGGTCCGGAGACGGCGGGTCCGGGACGGGCGGCCCGGGAGCGCGTGCCGCGCTCGCCGCAGGTCAGACCTGCGTGCCGCAGCGCGCGACGGTGATCTCGTCCGGGCACGTCGACTACGCCACGCGTCTCGTCGGTGGCCGCCTGCGGTCGCTCGTCGGGACCGACGGCTCCGGCGCGAAGGTCTACCGCGACCCGAAGGACGTCGTGCTCTGGGTGAAGCCCGGGAGCAAGGTCCGGCTCCCCGCCGGGCTGGGTGCCGTGGGCCGCGCGGGCAGCTCGATCTACCAGGTGCCCCAGACCCAGGTGCAGGACCTCGTCTGGCTCGGCTGGAACACCGAGAGCCTCGACACGAGCCAGGTCCGCGGATCCGTCCGCTGGCGGCTCGACTCGGTCCGGGGTCCGGGGAGCCTGCGCGTCTACACCGCGGGCACGTTCGGCGGCGTCGAGCGCATGGTCTTCGACGGCCCCGGCACGACGAGCATCCCGCTCGGCGTCCACGCGCACGCCAACTGGGCCTTCAGCAGGCCGGGCTTCTACCGCGTCGCCTTCACCCAGCAGGCGACCCGCGCCGACGGGAAGGTCGTGTCGGACCGCTCGACGCTCACCTTCGCGGTGGGCGACGTGAACCCGGCGGCGGCCGCGTCCGGCGGCGGCTGCGGAGCGCTCCCCCAGTCCGACGTCGCGAGCGAGGACCGCACGCTCGAGGAGTCCGCCGAGGCAGCCGCGCAGGACCGCGCCGAGGCGGCCGCGGTCGCCCGCGGGCTCGTGCCGGAGTCCGACGACGGGGCCGCCGACCGCATGCTCGCCGCCCTCGAGAAGGGGCCGGTCAGGCTGCTGCTCGGGGTGCTCGGCGGGCTGCTGCTCGCGACGGCGGCCGGCGCACTCTGGTGGCGCCGACGCTTCCACGGGACGGCCACGTGAGACCGACCTCCCTCGCGACGCTCGCGCTGGCGGCGTCGTTGGCGGTCACCTCCTGCGCTCCCCCGCCGCGGTTGTCCGACCAGGACGGGCGGGTGCAGGTGGTGACCACCACGGGCCTGCTGCGCGACCTCGTGCAGCAGGTCGGCGGCGACCGGGTGAACGTCGTCTCGATCGTCCCCGACGGCGCCGACCCGCACTCGTTCGAGCCGACCCTGCGGTCGGCGCGCGACGCCGCCTACGCCGATGCCGCGTTCAGCAACTACGCGCTGCTGGAGGAGCACGCCGTCGTCAAGGTGCTCGACGCCAACATCGACGCCGACGCCCCCAACGTCGCCCTGGCGGAGGGGGCCACGAAGTACGCCGCCGAGGTCATCCCGCTCGTGGAGAACCTGCGCCTCGACACGCCGTGGCTGGGGCTGCGCTCGATCGGCGACGGCGCGGCCTTCGACGCCGACCGGGCGTCGCAGGTGCGCCTGTCGGCGACGGCCGCGACGGGACCGGGCGACGTCTGGGCCTACCTGACCGGCACGTTCGGCGACACGACGGTGACGTTCGGGTCCGCCGACGGGTTCGACGACGAGGACACCGCGGTGCTGCCGCTCGACGCCCACACCCACATGTCGTGGGCCTTCACCGAGCCGGGCATCTACCGGCTGCGCTTCGAGGCGGCCCTGCAGGTCGACGAGGACGGCCCCGAGGTCCCGCGCGGCACCGGGACGCTCACCTTCGCCGTCGGGGTCGACCCCGCGCGCGCCGGGGTGGACGACGCCGTCGTGGTCGACGGTGGTCACGCCGACCTCGCCGCCGACGTCGACACCGGCCGTCTCGTGGTCCGCCACGACCCGGACGGCGGGGGCGATCACAGCCAGCGCACCCTGCCGCTCGAGGACGTCGTCGTCGAGGTGCCGACCAAGGCGCTCTCCGAGGTGCCGGCCGAGCGCAGCCTGCGGTTCCTCGGCCGCCCCGGCACGGAGGTGTACCAGCTGCCGCAGGCGGTGCTCGGCAAGCACGTGCACGGGGAGATCGACCCCCACCTGTGGCACGACGTCCGCAACGTCATGGCCTACGTGCAGCTCGTCCGCGACACCCTCGTCGACGTCGACCCGGCCGGTGCCCCCGTGTACCGCGCCCGCACCCGGGACTACCTGCGCGAGCTGGACCGGCTCGACGCCACGATGCGCCGCGCGGTCGCCAGCATCCCGGCGTCGCGACGCCACCTCGTCACCTCGCACGACGCGTTCGGCTACCTCGCGAAGGCCTACGGCCTGAAGGTGTCGGGCTTCGTGACCCCGCACCCCGGCATCGAGCCGTCGCTCGCCGACCGCCGCCGGCTCGCGCGCACGATCGCCGACCTCGACGTGCCGGCCGTGTTCCTCGAGCCGAACCTGCGAGCCCGTTCCAGCACGCTCGTCGACGTCGCGCGCGAGCAGCACGTGAAGGTCTGCCCCCTCTACGGCGACGCGTTCGACGCCACGGTGCGCAGCTACGCACAGCTCGTGCGCCACAACGCCCGCTCCCTCGTCCAGTGCCTCGCACCCCAGGAGAACCCGTGATGCCCTCCACCCGTCCCAGCGGTGGCCCGCGCCCGTCCCATCCCGCTTCCAGGAGGAGCCTGTGCCGGCTGGCCGCCCTGGCCGTCGTCCTGGTGGCGCTCGTCCCGTCGGGCGCGGTCGCCGCGGACGACCCCGACCTGCGCCAGACGGTGCGCGGTGACGACCCGGTCGTCACCGACGTGAAGGTGCTCGAGGGCGGCCACGTCGACCTCGGGCCCACCTACGTCGACGGCGCGTGGCGCTTCCTCGTCCACGACGACACCGCGAAGGCCGACCCGTCGAAGCAGAGCACCTGGCGCCTGCCGGACAAGACGGTGTTCGCCGTGCCGGACGCCGTCCGCCTTCCCGCGCCCGACGACCCGACGTACGCGTTCCTCGGCGCGAAGCCGGGCAGCACCGTGTGGGCGCTGCCGCAGACGCAGGCGGCCGGCGCCCCCTGGGTCGGCTGGAACACCCAGGAGCCGCGGGTCATGGAGACGATCGACCGCGGCATGACGCTGCGGCTCGAGGGCGTCCAGGGT
This sequence comes from Aeromicrobium sp. EU05-FHT14F07, assembly GCF_058790455.1. NCBI lineage: Bacteria > Bacillati > Actinomycetota > Actinomycetes > Propionibacteriales > Nocardioidaceae > Aeromicrobium > Aeromicrobium sp. EU05-FHT14F07. The sequence goes on along the minus strand of NZ_JBYTCR010000001.1, from coordinate 23,689 downwards.
CCCGGCCGGATGGTCACCTACCTGCAGTCCGGCTCGTTCGAGGAGCCGGAGGTGCTGTGGACGTCGGCGAAGGACGCCCGCCAGGACTTCTTCGTCGACGTGAACACGCACACGCACGCGAACTGGGTGTTCACGGAGCCGGGCGTCTACCTCGTCCGCGTCAGCGCGATCGCCGACCTCGTCGACGGCGGCACCGCCACCGACACCCAGGTGCTGCGGTTCGCGGTCGGCGACGACACGAGCCCGCAGGAGGCGCTCGCCGCCACGTGGCGCGGCAGCACGCAGGCACCTGGCTCCACCACCGACACGGCCGCCGCGCCGACCAGCGACGACGGCGTCGTCGTGACGGTGCTCGTCGTGGCGATCGCCGCCCTGGCCGTGCTGCTCGTCGGCGGCGCCGTCGTGGCCGTCGTCCGGCTGCGCGGACAGCGTCGCCGGGCGCTCGGCGGGACGGACGTCGCATGACCGCGGTCGGCACCTCGCCGGACACCACAGCCCCCTCGACGCGCAGCCGGCCCGAGCCACCCGGCGAGCGGGGACTGCGCGTCCACGGTCTCGCCGTCGACCTCGCCGGCCGTGCCGTGCTGCGGGACGTCGCGCTGACGGTCGAGCCGGGGCAGGTCGTGGGGATCGTCGGACCGAACGGGGCCGGCAAGACCACGCTCATGCGCGCGGTGCTCGGTGTCGTCCCTCGCCGCAGCGGCGAGGTCGTCGTCGACGGCCGTCCGGTGCGGCCGGGGCGCTCCGGCATCGGTCACGTGCCCCAGCGGGTCGACGTCGCCTGGGACTTCCCGGTGAGCGTCGCCGACATGGTCGCCTCGGGGCTCACCGGCACCCGCTGGACCGGGTGGCGGCCCGGAGCGGCGGGATGGCGCGCCGTGGCGGACGCCCTGGACCGCACGCACGTGCGCGACCTCGCCGACCGGCCCGTCGCCGAGCTGTCGGGAGGTCAGCGCCAGCGGGTGCTGCTCGCGCGCGCACTCGTGCTGCAGTCGTCCGTGCTGCTCCTCGACGAGCCGCTCACCGGGCTCGACGTCCCGGCACAGGACCTCATCACCTCCCTGGTCCGAGAGCTCGCCGACGACGGGCTCGCCGTGCTGATGTCGACGCACGACCTCGTCGGCGCCGTCGACCAGTGCGACCGGTTCGTGCTCGTGAACGGGACGGTGCGCGCCGACGGACCCACGCGCGAGGTCGCGGCCGACGTCCAGGCGTGGGTCGAGACCTTCCGCACCCGCCCCGACGGCGCGCTGGTGCGCGCCCTCCAGGCGGTGTGACATGGGGTTCCTCGAGTTCCTGGCCGACCTGGTGAACCCCGACCTCGCGTTCCTGCCCCGGGCGCTGGCCGTCGCCGTCGCGTCGGCGCTCGTGTGCGGGGTCGTCGGCTGCCACGTCGTCCTGCGCGGCACCGCGTTCATCGGCGACGCGGTGGCGCACGCCGTGTTCCCGGGCCTCGCGGTCGCGTTCGTGCTGTCGGCGAACCTCGTCCTCGGCGGGGCGGTCGCCGGGGTGCTGACCGCCGTGCTCATCGCGGTCATGGCACAGAACCGCCGACTCCGGGAGGACTCAGTGATCGGCGTGCTGTTCGTGGCGGCGTTCGCGCTCGGTGTCGTCATCATCGCGCAGGCGCCCGGCTACGCAGGCTCGCTGCAGCAGTTCCTGTTCGGGTCGATCGCCGGGGTCGACGACGGCGACCTCGTGGCGGTCGGGGTCGTGACCGTCGTGGTCCTGGCCGTCTGCGCCTGGCTGCACCCCGAGCTGGTCAGCGTCGGTCTCGACCGCGAGGGCGCCCGCGCGCAGGGGGTGCGCGTGTTCTGGATCGACCTCGCGCTCTACGTGCTCATCGCGCTGAGCGTGGTGGTCAGCGTGCAGACGATCGGCAACGTGCTCGTCCTGGCGCTGCTCGTGACCCCGGCGGCCACCGCGCGGCTGCTGACCTCCAGGCTGGGGGTCATGATGGTGCTGGCCCCGGTGATCGGAGCGGTGGGCGCGTTCGTCGGGCTGTACGTCTCGTGGACCTGGGACCTCCCGACCGGCGCCGTCGTCGTGCTGACGCTCACGGGCGTCTTCATGGTCACCTGGCTCGTCGCACCGCGGCACGGCATGCTCGCCGCCTGGACCGGCCGCCGACCGGCGGCGGCGCGGGGGGTCGCGTGAGGGAGCGGCTGCCGGTGCTGGGTGCCGGGCTCGCCGGCCTGCTCGGCGTCGCGCTCCTCGTTGTCGCGGTCGTCCTGCCCGACGGCAGCGGTTCGGAGGCACCGGCTGCCACGCGTTCGACGACGTCGGCCGCACCGCAGGCGGCAGCGTCGCGGACCGCCGCGCCGGACCCGGCCCAGGTCCCCGTGGCCCAGCTGCCCGACGGCGCCTGGATCGACGCGACGGCCGCGTCGACCGGTGTCGAGGCACGGGTGCTGCGCGCGTACGCCGGTGCGGCCCTGCGCCTGGAGCGTGAGCAGCCCTCCTGCCGCCTCGGCTGGAACACGCTCGCGGCGATCGGCGCGGTCGAGTCCGAGCACGGCACCATCGACGGCTCCGTCGTCACCGACGACGGCGTCGCCGACCCGCCGATCGTCGGCGTCGCGCTCGACGGCGGCGACGTGCGCGCCCTCAGGGACACCGACGACGGCGAGGTCGACGGCGACGACCGCTGGGACCGCGCGGTCGGCCCGATGCAGTTCCTGCCCTCGACGTGGGAGCGGTGGGGCGCGGACGGCGACGGCGACGGTCACGCCGACCCGCAGCACGTCGACGACGCCGCCCTCGCTGCCGCCCGCTACCTGTGCCACGGCGAGCGCGACCTCACCCGTGGCCCCGACTGGGTGGCCGCCGTCTCCTCCTACAACGAGGGCAGCGAGTACCACGCCCGCGTGCTCGAGCAGGCTCGCTCCCTGGCGTCGCTCGCGGCACGCTGACGGGCCTGCGACGTCAGCCGCCGGCCCCGACCACCGACAGCAGCTGGAGGCGCTCATAGCTGTCCGATCCCGGCGCCGCTGTGTAGACGAGCAGCATGTGGTTCTGCTCGGGATCGAGCAGGGTGTGGCAGTTCAGCTCGAGCAGGCCGACGGTCGGGTGCTGGTACCGCTTGACTCTCCGGGGTCGGATGCCGACCTGGTGCTCGCTCCACAGCGCACGGAACTCCGCGTTGGAGTCGACGAGCAGGTCGACCAGCTGCTGGGCACGCGAGCCAGGGCCGCGGAGGGTGGCGATCTCCCGCAGGCCCGAGACGTACATGCGGGAGTAGAAGTCGTGGTCCTCGGGCGGATGCAGGTCGCGAGCCGCGGGCTCCGTGAACCAGCGGTAGCCGATGCTGCGGGCAGGACCCACCCGGTGGCTCAGGTCGCCGACCAGCGCGACGCCGAGCGGCGTCTGCCGCAGCGACTCCCCCAGCTCCGTGACGATCTCGGCGGGCGTGTCGACGAGCCGGTCGAAGATGCGCAGCATCCCCGGACCGACGTGATGGCTCTCCGCACCTCTCAGCGGTGCCCGGTGACCAGCCAGCCGGAACAGGTGGTCGCGCTCCTCGAGGGTCAGGTGCAGTCCCTGCGCGATCGACGCCACCATCTGCTCGGAGGGCTGCGGGCCCCTCTCCTGCTCCAGGCGCGCGTAGTAGTCGGTCGACATGTGGCACAGCACCGCGACCTCCTCGCGGCGCAGCCCCCTGGTGCGACGCCGCGGGCCGTGGGGCAGGCCGACGTCCTCCGGCTGCAGCGACTCCCTCCGGAGCCGGAGGAACTCCGCGAGTCCCGACCGATCGATCATGCGTCCATCCTCGCCGACGACCCGATCCCGATCCACGGACCGACAGTCCCTGGATGTCCGTCGTCTGATGCCGCACCGTGGGGACGTGCCCCGAACCCGGAGCCGCAGGACGCACCCGAGGAGCGAGCCCATGCCGCGCAGGACCCCCGACATCACCCTCCCCGACCTGACCGGGCGTCGTGCCGTGGTCACCGGCGCAAGCGACGGGATCGGTCTCGGCATCGCCGGCCGGCTGGCCGCTGCCGGGGCCGAGCTGGTCCTTCCGGTCCGCAACCCGGACAAGGGCGAGCAGGCCGCCGAGCGGCTGCGGAACCAGCACCCCGGTGCGAAGGTGACGACCCACGTCATGGACCTGTCGTCGCTGGCCTCGGTCGCGGCCTTCGGCGAGCTGATGCGCGCCCAGGGCGCGCCGGTCCACCTGCTCGTCAACAACGCCGGCGTCATGACCCCGCCGGAGCGCCGGACGACCGCCGACGGCTTCGAGCTGCAGCTCGGCACCAACCACCTCGGGCACGTCGCGCTGACGGCGCACCTGCTGCCGCTGCTCGTGGCGGGCCGGGCCCGCGTGACCTCCCAGACGAGTGTCGTCGCACGCTCCGGCGCCATCCACTGGGACGACCTGGACGGCGAGCAGGCCTACGACGCCATGCAGCTGTACCGGCAGTCGAAGATCGCCGTCGGGCTGTTCGGGCTCGAGCTCGACCGGGTCAGCCGACGGGAGGGCTGGGGCATCAGCAGCACCATCGCCCACCCGGGCGTCGCCCCGACCAGCCTGCTCGCCGCTCGGCCCGAGATGGGCCGGACCACGGACACCCGCGAGGTGCGGGTGATCCGCTGGCTGTCCCGACGCGGGGTCCTGGTGGGCACCGTCGACAGCGCCGGACTCCCCTGCCTCATGGCCGCGACCTCCCCGACCTCCGACGGCGGACACTTCTACGGACCCCAGGGCCTCGGCGGCACCTCAGGTCGACCAGGCCCCCAGAAGCTGTGGAAGCCGCTCGACGACGCCGAGGCCGCCCGACGCCTGTGGACGTGGTCCGAGGAGGCGACGGGCGTGACCTTCACCCCCTGAGGCGAACCTCCCGCGACGACGTCTCGGCTGCAGGACGACTGGTCCACAGGCCGAACGACACCCCGGTCGCGTCGCGGAAGACCGCGCACCAGCGATCGTCTCCTCCGAGAGCGACGCGTGCGCGCTCGACGGTCCCCCCGAGCTCGACCACCCGCGCGAGCGTGGCCTCGAGGTCGTCGACGTCGACGTAGAGACGCGGCCCGGGCGACGGCGGAGCCGTCGACGCTGCGGCTCGTCGGAGTCCTCCGACAGCCCGCTCGTCGTCGCGGACCACCCAGTAGTCGGCACCGAGCTCGGTGTCCACGAACGCGGGCTCGAACGACCAGCCGAAGAGCGCACCGTGGAAACGCCGGAACCGATCGGGGTCCGCCGTCTCGATCTCCCACCACACGATCCCGGCCACGGAACCATGCTACGAAGTCCGCTCGCCCGAACGAGTCTGCTCGACGCGCCGAGGCGACGCAGGGCTGCCCGTCCCGGACGAGCCTCGGTACTGCGTGGCGGACGCGTCCGTTCTCCTGTGGCCCGTGCGCATGCAGGACAGCGTGCGACTGCCAGCGCGCCCCGTCTCTTCATAGGCAAGTCGCGACTTGCCTATGATCGCCGCATGGTCGACGTGTTCCGCGCCCTCGACGACGCGACGAGACGGCTCCCGCTCGACGAGCTCGCCGCGCGAGACGGGCGCACCCTCTTCGACCTGTGCACGACGTTGATCTCGGTCCACGGCATCGGCCTCACCCGCCAGGCGATCTCTCAGCACCTGAAGGTGCTGGAGGCCGCAGGGCTCGTCGCCACGGAGCGGCGCGGACGCTCCAAGCTCCACTACTTCGACCCGACTCCGCTCGCCGAGATCGCTCGGCGGTGGCCCACGACCCCAGGAGAGACCCCATGAGAATCGCCCTCACGTCGGTGTTCGTCGACGACCAGGAGACGGCAGAACGCTTCTACACCGACGTCCTCGGCTTCGCGTTGCGTCACAAGGTGCCCGTCGGTGACGACTTCTGGCTGACCGTGGTGTCCCCCGAGGACCCGGACGGGCCCGAGCTCCTCCTCGAGCCCTCCGGCCACCCCGCAGTGCAGCCGTTCCGGGAGGCCTTGGCAGCGGACGGGATCCCGTGTGCTCAGTTCACGGTCGACGACGTGCACGCCGAGTACGAGCGGCTGCGCGGACGCGGGGTCTCGTTCGTCCAGCCGCCCACGGACCTGGGCACCGTCGTCGCGGCCGTGCTGGACGACTCGTGCGGCAACCTGATCCAGCTGGTCACGCCCACACCCGCCGCCGAGACCACGTGAACGAACGTCGGCTCCCCGACCGGGTTGCCTGAGGACTCACGCGGGAGGACGTCCCAGGGATCAGGGCCGGACCGGTGTCGCGGCGTCGACACCGACCACGGTGGTCCACGGCCGCGCCGTCCACGTGGTCACCAGTCCCGAGGTCACGTACGGGTCTGCCGACGCGAAGGTGGTCGCCAGCTCCACTGCGTCGTCACCCTGGAAGACGAGCAGCCCTTCGTAGGGCCCCGTACCGACCGCGCCTCCGAGCACCAGCTCTCCCCGCTCGACCGCAGCCCAGGCGAGCGCGAGATGCTCCGATCGGAACCGCTCCCGCGACTCCAGGTAGTCGTCGCCGTAGGTGTACTGGAGAACCGCGTGCGTCATGGCTGGAATCTAGCCGGAGGGTGGCCGCAGAACTCATCGACGAGGACCCGCCGCGCGCGACCGGTCCCACTGATCAGGTACGACGCGAGGGCGCTGTGCATCCCGCCGGATCCCCACGACGCGCTGCGCCGATCGTCCTGAACGGCGTGGCTGGTGATCGCTGCGCGAGCCGATGTTGGCGGAGCCAGAGCCCGCTCTACTCCCTCCTGGCGATCCCGCAGAGCGTGCGAACACGTGGGTGCCAGGGGCGGCTCGCCGGCCCGGCGAGCACGAGCTCGCGCGTGATGGTGTGGCTGAGGGGCGTCATCGTGAGGGATGCGGGGAGCATCGGGTCGGCCAGCGTCGGCATGATCGTGATGCCGAGTCCGGCGTCGACCATGGCCATCAGGGTGGTCAGCTCACGAACGCGCTGTGCCGGTGCGTAGGCCAGCCCGGCCTGCCGGTGGAGCTCCTTGACCTGGGGCTCACATCCTGCGGTCGACACCAGGAGCGGGTCGTCGAGCAGGTCGGGGAGCGCGACCGCCTCCGCGCTGGCGAGCGGGTGGTCGGTGCGGGTGACGGCGCGGAACTCGTCGCGCGCCACGACGACCTGCTCGGCCGCGGGACCAGGGTTGATGAGGATGGCGGCGTCGGCGGCACCGGTGTCGAGCCAGGTCGCGACCTCGACGTCGTCACCCTCTAGGAGCCGGACACGGATGCCGGGGGCGTGGGTGCGCCACCGTGCGAGGAGGTCGGGGACGACGCGGTGACCGGCCGTCGGGGTGATCGCGAGCCTGATCGTCCCGGTCACCGGGGCGCGCGAGGGGGTTGCGGCCTCGAACGCGTCGGCGGCGGCGAGGGTGGCGCGCGCATGCGCCAGCAGTCGTGCACCGTCGTCGGTGACGGTGCACGGCGCTCGGTGCACCAGCGCGGCACCGACGTGACGCTCGAGCGTGGCAAGCGTGTGCGAGACGGAGGACTGACTCAGCCCCAGCGCGTCACCTGCAGCGACGAAGCCGCCCTCGTCTGCCAGCGCGACGAACACCCGTAGCTGCTTCAGCGTGGCTCCCATGGACCGCTCCCGACATGTAGATACCTCATGACGCAATGAGTCTCATCTGTTTGATTCATCATACGAACCGGTCGAGTCTGTCGGAACGGGACCAGCAGACACGGGAGGCGTGCAGATGACCGAGAGCGGCCGGGCGTGGGTGCCGGCGCAGTTCGCTGCGTTGGCGTTGGTATGGGGCGCGAGCTTCCTGTTCATCAGGGTCGCCCTCGACGGGCTCTCGCCCGTGCAGGTCGTGTTCGGGCGCCTGGCGTGCGGGGCACTCGTGCTCGCCGGGGTCATGGCCGCGACCCGGCGGAGCTGGCCACGCGGCCCGCGGGTGTGGCTGCACCTGACGGTGATCGCCGTGCTGCTGTGCGTGGCGCCGTTCCTCCTGTTCGCCTGGGCCGGGCAGCACATCGGCTCGGGCCTGTCGAGCATCTACAACGCCACCACCCCGATCACCACCCTTCTGGTCTCCCTCGCCGCGCTCCCCGACGAGCGGCTGACGCGCGCCCGCGCGAGCGGGGTCGTGATCGCCGCCCTCGGGATCGTGGTCGTGGCCTCGCCCTGGCTGGCGTCCACGCGCCCGCAGGCAGATGCCGGGACGGTCTCGCTGGTCGCGCAGGCGGCGTGCTTGGGCGCGACCACGTGCTACGGGCTCGCCTTCGTCTACAGCCGACGGTTCCTGCGCGGCTACGCCTACGACGCGACGACGATCGCCGCCTCGCAGATCGGCGTCGCCGCGCTCCTCACCGCCGCGTTGATGCCCGTCGCCGGCACGACCCCCGTCGAGCTGACCGTGCCGGTCGTCGCCAGCGTGCTCGTGCTCGGCGGCGTCGGCACCGGGGTCGCCTACATCTGGAACACCCGGATCATCCAGGTCTGGGGTGCCACCCTCGCCTCGACGGTCACCTACCTGACCCCCCTCGTGGGCGTGACGCTGGGAATCCTCGTCCTCGGCGAGAGCCTGCAGTGGAACGAACCCGTCGGCGCAGCCCTCGTGATCCTCGGCATCAGCATCAGCCAAGGACTGCTACCGCGCCTCTGGGCCACGAGGACGTCGGCGGCCCGTAGGTGAGGGGTGCTCCAGGTGCTTGACCCGCACGTGCACGAAGGCCCCGCCCCGTCACGAGGACGGTGCGGGGCCCTTCGAGGCTCAGTGGAGCTGCCGGGATCCCTCGCGGGGCGGCTCCGCCGCACAAGGGGGCCCGACTCGATTGCTCTGCCCGATGCACGTCGCGGCAGGACCCCCGACCGGAACGCACAAGACCCCCGGCCTGGTGTGAGGTCGGGGGTCCTGCCGTGACGTGGAGCTGCCGGGAATCGAACCCGGGTCCTCTGGCGCTGAGTCAGGACTTCTCCGGGTGCAGTGCGTCATGTCGCTTTTCTCAGCCCCGGTGCTCGGACGAACACGTCACCGACAGGCTCAGTCACGAAAAAGTCCCGACCGCGTCACGTGACGCTACGCGGCCAGCAAGTCCCCTAGATGAGACAGACGATCCGGGACGGGGACGCTCCCGGGTCTGCCCTTCACCAGTCGCTGTCAGGCAGCGAGGGCGAAGTCAGTGCGCTTGGAATCGGCACTTATGGGTTGCGACGAACGTTAAAGAGATGACGTCGCGTTCTCTACCCGCTTCTCCTGAGTCGAACGACCAAAGTCGAAACCGATCAGCCCCTCTTGAGTTGTCAACCACGCCCACCCTCGCGGGCACGGCGTCTCACCACTGTACAACCCCAGACCCCCGTCGAAGATTCCCGACGCCCGACGTCGGTGGCCGGGCACCCGCAGCAGCGCTGCACAGGCTGCCCAGCCACCGACACGCCAACCCACCGGCGCTGAGGTTGCCCAGCCACCGATGGAGAGCGGGACGGTCAGCCGAACACCGACTGCGCCCACTCCGGGTGGTCGATGAACGGGTTGCGGTTGCCCTGGTACTGGGAGTCGATGATGTCGTTGCGCCGCTGCTCCGCCGCCGACGGCGGGTCCTGCGCGTGCCACTGCAGCAGCACCGAGATCTTCCCCAGGTACGGCGTGCTGCCGTTCACCTGGTTGTTGGCCTCCAGGTCGGCGAAGCCGTCGCCGCCCTCGTACCGCACCGCCATGTACATGACCATCCGCGCGACGTCGCCCTTCACGGCGTTCGGCGGCTCGAAGGAGTCGCCGTCGGTCAGGCACGACGAGCAGTTGCTGACCGTCGACCCGCCCGTGTCGAAGTCCTTGTTGCTGCGCGTGCCGTTGACCTGCACGTCCTCCGGTCGCAGGTGGTGCAGGTCGGTGCCCGGCCCGGCGGAGGTGCCGAAGTTGCCGTGCGACTGCGGCCACACGTGCTCGCGGTTCCACTGGCCGGTGTTCCCGCCGTTCGCAGACTTCGCGCGCGAGACCTGCGAGTAGAACAGCCGCACGTTGCTGCTGTTGTTCGGGTCCTGGTCGGTCACCTTGAGCGCCTCCCACACAGCGGAGTAGGAGATCGTCCGCTGCACCGAGATGATGTCGTGCAGCTCGCTCTTCAACGCCTCCCCGCTGAGGCCCTGGGCGCTGTCGTAGTAGCCGTCCCGCGGTGCGGCGTCCGCGGCACGCGGCACCAGCGTCAGGACGAGCGTGAGGATGATGGTCAGGCCGGCGTACCGGGACGTGCGCCGGCTCGTGGCCGCGCACCCCCGTCCGGCTCCCCCGAGTCGGTTCATGGGCACACCCCACACCATCGACGACACGACGCGCCAGAGGGCGCGCCGGAGTTCACCGGATGGTCACACAAGCCGTCACGGCGTGGTCGGGGCCTGCTCCGGGTCGGCCGAACGCCCGTGCACGAGGGCGGCCGCGCACGCCGACGCGACGACCAGCAACCCGACGCACATCAACGTCCCCGCCCGGAACCCCGGCCCGAACACGTCCGGCGACGCGAAGTCGGCGCCAGCGATGCCGGCCAGCGGAGGGATCGCCGCCACCGCGAGCAGGCCCGCGGTGCGGGAGACCGCGTTGTTGATGCCCGACGCGATCCCGGCCTGGTCGTCCGGCGCTGCCGCGAGGACCGCCGTCGTCAGCGGCGCCACCAGCAGCGTGATGCCCAGACCCAGCAGCGTCGCACCCGGCAGCACGTCGACCCAGAAGCTCGCGTCGGCGCCGACCCGCAGGAGCAGCAGCAGGCCGCCCGCCGAGACCAGCGGACCGACCGTCATCGGGATCCGTGGTCCGACCCGCTGCCCGAACGCCCCTGCCCGCGACGACAGCAGCAGCATGAGCACGGTGAGCGGCAGCGTCGCGAGACCCGCCTCGAGCGGCGTGTAGCCGGCCACGTACTGGAGCTGCAGCACGAGCAGGAACATCGTGCCGCTCAACGCCGCGTAGATCGCGAACGTGCAGATGTTGGCGGCCGTGAACACGCGGTCCGCGAACAGCGACAGCGGGACGAGCGCGTGCGGCGAGCGCGCCTGGTGCACGACGAACGCCACGAGCAGCACCACGCCGACCAGCGCAGACCACCACGTCTGCTCGACCAGGCCGTAGGTGAGGAACGCCAGCGTGCCCACCGTCAGCGCGGCACCCTCGACGTCGAGCCGGGTCTGCGCGCCCCGCGACTCCGGCACGTGCCGCAGCGTCACCCACACGACCGCCACGGCGAGGGGCACGTTGATCCAGAACACCGAGCGCCAGCCGACGGCGTCGACGAGCGTGCCGCCGACGAGCGGACCCAGCGCGGTCGTGACACCGGCGAGGCCCGACCACAGCCCGATCGCCCGACCGCGGTCCTCCGGCCGGATGGAGGCCGAGATGATCGCCAGGCTCCCCGGGGTGAGCAACGCTCCCCCGACCCCCTGCAGCCCGCGGGCCGCCACGAGCACCTCGATGGTGGGGGCCACCGCGCAGAGCACCGACGCCGCGCCGAACCAGACGACGCCGACCACGAACACCCGACGTCTGCCGTAGCGGTCACCCAGGGACCCGCCCACCAGGATGAGTGCGGCGAGCGCGAGCGTGTAGGCGTTGACGGTCCACTGCAGCCCGGCGACCCCGGCCTGCAGGTCGTCGTCGACCGCCGGCAGTGCCAGGGTGACGATCGAGCCGTCGAGGAACGCCATCCCCGTGCCCAGCACCATGGCCGCCACGAGCCAGCGGCCCGCCGCGGAGTCGAGCCTCACGTCTCCCGCCCGAGCAGCGCGGCCCCGTTGTGCCACAGCACGCGGCGCAGCCAGTCGTCGCCGAGCTCGAGCCGCTGCAGCACCTCCACCTGGTGCGCGTAGGCGTAGGGGATGTTCGGGTAGTCGGTGCCGAACAGCACCCGGTCGCCGAGGTCGGCCAGGCGGGGCCGCAGCGCTGCGGCGAGGTCGTCCGACGGACCCCAGAAGTCGACGAGCACCATCGTGGTGTCGAGCCGGACCTCCGGGAAGCGGTCGGCGAGGTCGAGGAACGCCTCGTACTCGGGCATCCCGAGGTGCGCGACGACGATCCGCAGGCCCGGGAAGCGCTCGAGCACGCTCGCGACGCCGTCGGGACCGGTGTGGGCGCCGGGCGCCGGGCCCGACCCGGCGTGCAGGACCACGGGGGTGCTGCTCTCGGCGAGCGTGCCCCACACCGGGTCCAGCAGCGGGTCGTCGGCCGCGAAGTCGCCCACCTGCAGGTGCGCCTTGAACACCTCGACACCGGACTCGACGAGCGCCGGCACGTAGGTCGCGGCCTCCGGCTCCGGGTAGAACGTCGCCGAGCGCAGCGCCTCGGGCACCCGAGCCGCGAAGTCGAGCGTCCAGTCGTTCATGAACGACGCGACGCCGGGGCGGTGCGCGTACGAGAGCGCCGAGAAGTGCCGGACGCCCATGGCCCGCAAGTGAGCGACCCGCTCGTCGTCGCTGCCGCGGTACGTGATCGGCCAGGGACGGCCCAGCAGCGGGCCAGCCGCGTCGAAGTAGGCCCAGACCTTCGCCAGCACCTTCGGGTGCATGAAGTGCACGTGGACGTCGAACAGCCCCGGCAGGTCGAGCGACGCCGCGAGCGCCGGCAGGTCGGCGTCGGCCAGCCCGGGTCGGTCGGCGTCCGCCGAGGTCATCTAGCGGATGCCCTTGATCTTTCGACCGATCTCGCGCTGCGCGTCGGCCTTCGCCTGGCGCTCGGCGATCGCGTGCCGCTTGTCGTACTGCTTCTTGCCGCGGGCGAGCGCGATCTCGACCTTCGCGCGACCGTCCTTGAAGTAGAGCGAGAGCGGCACGATGGTCAGGCCCTTGGCCTGGATGCGCTGCTCGATCTTGTCGATCTCCTGGCGGTTCAGCAGCATCTTGCGGCGTCGCCGGGTCTCGTGGTTGGTCCACGTGCCCTGGCTGTACTCGGGGATGTGCACCTGGATCAGCCAGGCCTCACCGTTCGCGATCTCGCCGAAGCCGTCGACCAGGGACGCCCGACCGGCACGCAACGACTTCACCTCGGTGCCCGTGAGGACCAGGCCGGCCTCGTAGGTGTCCTCGATGTGGTAGTCGTGGCGCGCCTTCTTGTTCTGCGCGATGAGCTTGCGCCCGGTCTCCTTGGCCACCGATCCATCCTAGTGCGTCGGGCCACACGGGCCCGGGTCGGACCGGCCCGTCAGAGCCAGCCCATGGGGTTCACGGTGACGCCGTTGGCGATGACCATGAAGTGCAGGTGGCAGCCGGTGGAGTAGCCCGTGCTGCCGACGTAGCCGATGACCTCGCCGCGGGAGACCCTGGCGCCGGCGCTGCGGGCGAACCCGGACAGGTGGTTGTACGTCGTCACGATGCTCTGGCCGCGCTTGATCCCGTTGGCGAGGATGACGCGGTTGCCGTAGCCGGCGTTGTAGTACTGCTGGATGATCGTGCCGCTCGCGGCGGCGTGGATCGGCGTGCCGCAGCCGACGCCGAAGTCGGTGCCGTCGTGCAGCTTGTACACGCCGGTGACCGGGTGCACGCGCATGCCGTAGGGCGACGTGATCGGACCGTTGACGGGGTAGGACAGCACACCGCTGTCGTCGCCGCCGGAGAGGCCGCCGTTGTTGCCGCTGCCCCCGCGTCCCTCGCGCTCGCGGGCGCGCTGACGCTCCAGCTCGCGACGGGCGAGCTCGGCGAGCTCGTTGTTCAGGCGGTTGCGCTCGGCCTCGTAGGCGGCGAGCAGACGCTCGTCCTCGACCTTCGCGGCGCGCGCCTTGCCGCTCGCGTCGGCGCGGGCGTCGACGAGCTTGCCGACCTCGGTGGCCTGCGCCTCGGCGGCGGCCTCGAGCTCGGTCATCTTCTGCAGGTTCGCGGCGGCGGCCTCACGAGCCACCGCGACCTGGTCGCGCAGCTTCTCGACCTTGTCGCGGTTGAGCCGCAGGATGACCTTGGCGGCCGCGAGCTTCTGCATGCGCGAGACCTGCGCGTCGCCGACGGAGGCGTTGAGGCTCATCCGGTCGGTGAAGGTGGAGGGGCTCTCGCCGCCGAGCAGCTCGCCGAAGGCCCGCATGCCGCGGTCGCCCTCCTGCACGGTCTGCACGGTGAACGCCTTCACCTCGTCCTCGGACGCCTTCAGGCGTCGCTCACCCTTCTTCAGGTCGGCGACGGCCTTGTCGAGCGCGGCCTGGCTGCGGTCGAGCTCGGCCTGCATGCGGGCGTCCTCGGCCTGCGAGACGGCCAGCTGGCCGCGGGTCTTGCCGAGCGTCGCACGCGCCGACGTGAGCTTGGCCTGCGCGGCGTCGAGGGCCTTCGCGGCCTTCGCGTACGCGGCGCTGGAGGAGTCGAGCGACTTCTGCGCGCCGTCGATCTTGCCGTTGACGCCCTGCCGCTGACGCTGGAGGTCGTCCTTCTTGTCGGCCAGCACCGGGTTCGTCAGCCCCACCACGAGCGCGCAGGTCGCGAGCAGCGCAAGGGCACCCCGCCCCGCGTGGCGACGCGTGGCGGTTCGGCTGGGACGGGACGACGTGCGGTGGGACATGGGACCTCGGCCTTGGGGAAGGAGAACTGCGAGGTGACCCGCGCGAGGCGGGTGGTGCAGGTGTTACTGGTGTGACTCTAAGCCATCACGGTCACACGTCAAGGTACTTGCGCGTCATCACGAGTGTCGGGACGAGCGCCAGCAGCATCGCGAGCACGGTCGTGTAGCCCATGACGGCGGCCGCCTCCTGCCATCGGATCCACGTCGTGAGCTCCCCCAGCTGGGTGCGCAGGTAGCCGTAGACGACGAAGGACATGAACGCCGCCAGACCTCCCGCCGCCAGCGCTGCCGACACCAGCGCGGCGAGCAGCGACTCGAGCACGAACGGCAGCTGGATGTGCCAGCTCGAGGCACCGACCAGCCGCATGATGCCGATCTCGCGACGTCGGGCGTAGGCCGTCATGCGGATGGTGTTCGACACCTGCAGGATCGCCGCGACGATGAGCAGCAGCGACGTGGCCAACGCGGCCCAGCGCATCTTGTCGAGGATCTCGAACAGCGGTCCGAGCAGCTTCTTCAGCGACTGCACGTTGCCGACGCCGTCCATGCCGGAGACCTGGCTGACCAGCCCGTCGAACTGCTGCGGGTCCTTCAGCGTGACGAAGTAGGACTCAGGGAAGTCCGACGGCTCCACCGTGTCGAGCTGGGCCTTGCCGGAGTCGGTCTGGCCGAGCAGCTCACGGGCCTTGTCGTAGTTCTCCTGCGGGCTGCGGACGTCGTAGGACTTGACCTCGGGGTTGGTCGACAGCGCCTCCCGCACGGCTGCGGTCTGGTCCTTCGTCGCCGCGCCGCCGACGCACGTGGGTGCCGTGGAGTTGTCGGTGCACAGGTTGACCTGCACCTGCAGCCGGTCGCCGTAGAACTGCTCGGTGCGGTCGGCCTGGCTCTGCAGCAGCAGGCCGAGGGCCGCCAGCAGCAGCGAGACGGTCATGGTGACGACCAACGAGATGGTCATGGACGTGTTGCGGGACAGGCTCGCGCGGAGCTCGCTCAGGATGGTGCGCACAGGATCGCCTCAGGACTGGTAGCCGTAGATGCCGCGGGCCTCGTCGCGCACGACGCGCCCCTCGTCGAGCTCGATGACGCGCTTGCGCATCTGGTCGACGATCGAGGAGTCGTGGGTGGCCATGACGACGGTGGTGTCGGTGCGGTTGATGCGGTCGAGCAGCTTCATGATGCCGACGCTGGTGGTGGGGTCGAGGTTGCCGGTGGGCTCGTCGGCGATGAGGATCATCGGCCGGTTGACGAACGCCCGGGCGATGGCGACACGCTGCTGCTCACCGCCGGAGAGCTCGTCGGGCATGCGGTGGCCCTTGCCCTCCAGGCCCACCATCTCGAGCGTCTCGGGCACCAGCTGGTCGATCTCGGCGCGCGAGCGGCCGATGACCTGCAGCGCGAACGCGACGTTCTCGTGGACGGTCTTGTTGGGCAGGAGGCGGAAGTCCTGGAAGACCGTGCCCACCTGGCGGCGCAGCTTCGGCACCTTCCAGGACGAGAGCTTGTTGATCTCCTTGCCGGCCACGTGCACGCGCCCCGACGTCGGCCGCGCCTCGCGCAGGACGAGACGCAGGAACGTCGACTTGCCCGACCCCGAGGATCCGACGAGGAAGACGAACTCCCCCTTCTCGATCTCCAGGTCGACGGCGTCCAGCGCAGGACGCTTCTGTCCCGGGTAGGTCTTGGTGACCTTGTCGAAGCGAATCACCCGACGAGTCTAGGCACGAAGGTCCACGTCCCCGTGCAGACTCGCCCGCGCTCGGTAGCGTGACGGCATGCTCCCCCGCCTGCCCGACCCGCGTCGTCTGCCGGACCTGGTCGAGGCGGTCGCCTCGCTGCTGCCGAGGGCCGTGGGGCTGCTCGACTCGGCCGAGGACCTGGTGCGCCGGGCGCACCGCCTGGTCGACGACATCGACGCCACGCGCGCCGCGGCCGACGCCGTCGTCGTGCGCACGGCGGGCACGGTGGCGAGCGTCGAGCCCACGCTCGCGCGGGCGCAGGGCATGGTCGACACGTTCGGGCCCATCCTCGACGAGCTGGCCCCCACGGTCGAGCGGCTGGCCCCGACGCTGCAGCGCATCTCCGAGACCACGTCGCCCGACGAGATCGAGGCGCTGGTGGGGCTCATCGACCACCTGCCGATGCTCGTGGAGAAGCTCGAGACCGACATCGTCCCGATCCTGGAGGACATGAAGAACGTCGGGCCCGACATCCACGCGCTCCTCGACACCGCCACCGACCTCGCGGGCATGCTCGAGAAGGTGCCCGGGCTGAACCGACGCCGCAGCAAGGCTCGACCGGACTGACACGCGGTGGCAGGGTCGGGGCATGCCCGCGCCCCACGACACCGAGTCCCAGCACGCCGCGGCCGAGAAGGAGCTCCTGCGCGACTACCTGCACACGGCGCGTGACGCGCTGCGCTGGAAGGTGGAGGGTCTGGGCGAGCTCGACGCGCGGCGCAGCCTCACGCCCACCGGCCTGAACCTGCTGGGGCTCGTGCACCACACCGCCGTCTGCGCGTGCGAGTACTTCGGCGTGGTGTTCGACCGGCCGTTCCCCGAGCCGACCCCCGACGTCGACGCCGACCCGCACGCCGACTTCGTGGTGCCGGCGGAGGTGAGCCTCGCCGAGGCGCTCGACTACGTGGACCGCGCGTGGGCGCACGCCGACGCGACGATCGACGCGCTCGACCTGGACGCGACCGGGGTCGTGCCGTGGTGGACCGCTCCCCGCGACGTGGTGACGCTGCGGCGGGCGCTGGTGCACATGGTCGCCGAGGCGCACCGCCACGCCGGGCACGCCGACGTGCTCCGCGAGCGACTGGACGGTCTGGCCGGGCTGCGGCCCGACGCCACGAACCTCCCCGACGACGTCACCTGGCAGGACCACGTGGCGCGGGTCGACGACGTCGCACGGCACGCGGCGGACCGGCACGACGGCTCCTGACCGGGACCGCGACTGGTGCCGAGCGCTGGGGTCAGACGGTGGCGGTCAGGCGGTGGCGGCGGCCTCCTGGCCGCGACGCCAGCGGATGCCGGCCTCGATGAAGTCGTCGATCTCGCCGTCGAGCACGGCCTGGGTCTGGCCCGTCTCGTGCTCGGTGCGCAGGTCCTTGACCATCTGGTACGGGTTGAGCACGTAGTTGCGCATCTGGTCGCCCCACGTCGCCTGCACGTCGCCGCGCAGCGAGTCGAGGTGGGCGCGCTCCTCGGCCTTCTTCAGCGCGAGCAGCTTGGCCTTGAGGATCACCATCGCGCTGGCCTTGTTCTGCAGCTGGCTCTTCTCGTTCTGGCAGCTGACCACCACGCCCGTCGGGATGTGCGTGAGGCGCACCGCCGAGTCGGTGGTGTTGACGCTCTGGCCGCCGGGACCCGACGAGCGGTAGACGTCGACGCGGATCTCCTCGTCGGGGATGTCGATCTCGTCGGTCTGCTCCAGCACGGGCACGACCTCGATCGCCGCGAACGATGTCTGGCGCCGTCCCTGGTTGTCGAACGGGGAGATGCGCACGAGACGGTGCGTGCCGGACTCGACCGACAGCGTGCCGTACGCGTACGGCGCCTTGACGGCGAACGTCGTCGACTTGATGCCGGCCTCCTCGGCGTAGGAGGTGTCGTAGACCTCCACCGGGTAGCCGTGCCGCTCCGCCCACCGCATGTACATGCGCTGCAGCATCATGGCGAAGTCGGCCGCGTCGACGCCGCCGGCGCCCGAGCGGATCGTCACGAGGGCCTCGCGCTCGTCGTACTCGCCCGACAGCAGGGTACGGACCTCGAGCGACTCGACGGCCTGCTGCAGCTTGGTCAGCTCGGACTCCGCCTCGGCCAGGGAGTCGGCGTCACCCTCCTCCTGCGCGAGCTCGACGAGGACCTCGAGGTCCTCGATCCGGCCGCGCAGCCCCTGCACGCGCTCCAGCTGCGCCTGCAGCGTCGAGAGACGACCGGTGACGCGCTGCGCGTTCGCCTGGTCGTCCCAGAGGTCCGGCGCGCCGACCTGCTCCTGGAGCTCGTCGATCTCGCGCTGCATCGCGTCGAGGTCGAGCACCTTCTCGATGGAGGTCAGCGTCGCGCCGAGCTCCTTGATCTGCTCGGGAAAGTCGGTGGCCACCTGTCGAGGCTACCGGCCCTGTGGTGGGATCGAGACCGTGGCGTGCCTGTTCTGCAAGATCGTCGCCGGTGACGAGCCGGCCGAGGTGGTGCTGGAGGACGAGCACGTGCTCGGCTTCCTCGACGTGCGCCCTGTCTTCAAGGGTCACACCCTGCTCGTGCCGCGCGAGCACGTGGACACGCTGCTCGAGCTGCCGGAACCGTTGACCGTGCCGCTGTTCGCGGCGGCCCGCCGGGCGGCGGCCGCGATGTCGAGCGAGCTGGGCGCGCAGGGCACGTTCGTCGCGATGAACAACGTCGTCTCCCAGAGCGTGCCCCACCTGCACGTGCACGTCGTGCCCCGCACGAAGGGCGACGGCCTGCGGGGCTTCTTCTGGCCGCGCACCCGCTACGCCGACGGCGAGGCGCGCGAGTACCGCGACCGCCTGCGTCACGCACTCGTCGACTGATCGTCACCGCCGGGGGCTTGCGTCACGGCGCCCGATCGGGTTGGCATGGGACCCATGAACACATCGGGGAACCAGAAAGCACCTGTCCTGCGACGGCTCGTCGTCCTCCTGACCGGAGCCCTGCTCGGGCTCGGCAGCGTGGTCGGCGTCGCGTCGTCCGCGTCGGCCGTGACCCAGGCGCAGGCCGAGTCGGCCTTCCGCTCCGCCGGGATCACGTGGTCGTCCTCGGGGAACTGCACCACCCGCAGCAACCCGTCGTGCACGTCGTTCGAGGGACTGCGCCAGACCAGCGTTGACGGCGCGCGCACCCTCAAGTCGGCCAGCGGCTGCGCGCTGAACATCACGGGCGGCACCGAGGTGGGGCACGCGTCGGGCACGTACAGCCACTACAACGGGTACAAGCTCGACTTCAGCCTCTCGAACTGCCTCACGTCGTACGTGACGAGCACCTTCACGTACGTCGGCACCCGCAGCGACGGCGCGCAGCTGTACCGCTCCGCGTCGGGCAACGAGTACGCCAAGGAAGGCAGTCACTGGGACGTGACCTTCTACACCTGCGGCGGCTGCTGACGTCGCTCCGACCCGTCCATCCCATGACGACGCCCACCCCGAGGTCGGGGTGGGCGTCGTCGCGTGTGGACCGGTCGGCAGGTCAGTCGTCGGAGATGCCGAACCCGGCGACGGCGACGCGCGTGGCGTCGGCGATGAGGTCGTCGTCGGCCTCGGCGTCCTGGTCGTCCTTGGACGACATGATGGCGATGACGATGGGGGCGCCCTCCGCCCGGCGCAGGACCGCGATGTCGTTGCGGGTGCCGTACTTGGCGGCCCCGGTCTTGTCGGCGACCTCCCACGTGTCGGGGACACCCGCGCGGATGAGGTCGTCGCCGGTGGTGTTGCGCACCATGAGGTCGGTGAGGAACGCGCGCGCATAGCCGTCGTTCACGGCCTTCTCACCGTCGGCGGGCGGGAGCGTGAGCCGGCGCAGGTCGGTGGCGAGTGCCTTGGGCGTCGTGGTGTCGCGGTCGTCGCCGGGCGTCGCCTCGTTGAGGTCGGGCTCGATGCGCGACACCTTCGTGGTCCGGTCGCCGATCTCGCGCAGCACGCCCTGCAGCTCCTCGGGTCCGCCGAGCAGGTCGAACAGCAGGTTGCCGGCGGTGTTGTCGCTGTAGCGGACGGCCGCGTCGGCGACCTCACGCACGGTGAGCTCGGTCTGCCCGGCCTCGAGCGCCTTCTCGACCTGCGGCGAGAAGTCGACGAGGTCGTCCTCGCTGATCTGCACGGTCTGGTCGAGCACGGAGCGGGGCTTCTCGTGCATGAGCGCCCCGACCGCGATGGCCTTGATCGTCGACGCGTACGCGAACCGTTCGCCGGCTCGGTGCTCGACGACCTGGCCGGTGCCGGTGTCGATCGCGTAGACGCCCAGCCGCGCGTCGTACTCCTTCTCCAGGTCGGCGAAGTCGGCCGAGAAGGTGGGCGACGCGGTGGGTGTGGAGGTGGCGCCGGGGTCGGCGCTGCTCCCTCCGCCGGTGCACCCGGCGAGCAGCAGGGCGGTGGCGACCACGGGCAGCAGCAGGCGACGCATGGCCCCTATTCGACCATCCCGGTCCACACGGGCGCGTCGAGGCCACCGTTTCGGGTACGCACCCGGGGACCTCGTCGTGCGGCGGGGTCCGCTCACGAGAGGACGTCACCGTGCCCGAGGGTCAGCACCTCTCCAGTACCGGCCCCCGCGCCGACGAGGACCCCGTCGTCCTCGCCCGAGGAGCATCGGTGCTCTTCGGCGCCGTCTTCCTCGTGGTCGGCGTCCTCGGCTTCGTCCCGGGCGTCACGACCGACCTCGACCAGCTGAGCGGCAGCGGTCACCACAGCGGCGCGGAGCTGTTCGGCGTCTTCCAGGTGTCGGTGCTGCACAACGTCGTGCACCTGCTCTTCGGCCTGCTCGGCCTCGCGGCGGCCGTGCGCCCGCGCCTCGCCCCCGCCTACCTGGTCGGCAGTGGCCTCGTCTACGCCGCGCTCACCATCTACGGCCTCGTGATCGACCACGGCTCCGACGCCAACGTCGTCCCGCTCGACACCGCCGACACCTGGCTGCACGCCATCCTCGCCGCCGCCCTCCTGCTCATCGGCTTCGCCGTCGGCTCGGCGCTGCAGCGGAAGGGGCAGTACACGCGCTGACGGCGAGGCGTCGCGGCGCCCTGGCGGTGGACCACCGCCCGGATACGGCCTGGCGAGCGGCGTTGTCAAGCCGTCTTCAGAAGATCGTTCGAACGCTTCTGCCCGCGGCTCCTCCCATGGGTTGATCGACGCACACACCGTCGACGCTCTCAGGGGGGACACACCATGTTCAGTTCGCGACACCGCCGCAGGCATCGCTCCACCACCGGTCTCGGCCTCGCCGCTCTGTCCGCCGTCACGACCGCCGCGCTGCTCGCGGCGGCTCCGGCGTCCGCAGCGGACGATCCGGCCACGCCCGAGGGTCGAGGCATCGCGTTGCCCGACGGGTACGAGTCGCTCGGGGACCTGCCGTCGGTGCAGGCCGAGAAGCCGCTCAACGACGCCCTCGACGCACTGCACGCGCTCTACGCCGAGAAGTACCTCGCCGGTGGAGCCGGCGCCGCCACCGCGCAGGCTGATGGCGAGCCGTCGCTCGACGAGCGGATCGCGGCGGCACGCGCGGAGGTCGAGCGCGTCGCCGGGCGCCCGTACTCGGAGATCGAGCCCGAGCCCGACTTCTCCACCGACGCGTCGACCACGTCCGACTCCAATGCCAGCGTGATGGCAGCGGCGACGCAGAAGGCACTGCCCGTGCGCCACTCCACCCAGCGCACCTCCTACTACTGCGGGCCCGCCTCCGTCGCGATGGCCATCCGCGCCTCGTGCAGCGCCTGCGAGCGGAGCCGCTACAACTCCTCCGACACCATCTCGCAGACGACGCTGGCCGCGTCCCGCTACCTCGCGACCACCTCGAACGGCACGAACATGACGCGTATCCCGCTCACGCTCAACCGGTGGGCCGGCTTCGCTTCTCGGCTCGTCTGGAGCCCGTCGGCGGCGTCGATCAAGAGCGGAGTGGTCAACTCCATCGGCGTCTACAACCGCGCCGTCGTGTACGGGACGCGCGAGCTGGCCGGGAAGAGAAACCCGCACTACAACTACCACTACACGACCTTCACGATCGACCACCTGATCATGGGCTACGGCTACTCCGGCTCGGGCGACAGGCTCGCGTACGCGGACCCGGTCGCGGGCCGGTGGACGAACACGGGACAGTCGAGTGCCCCGAGGAAGACCAACGCGATGAGGAACACGAGCATGCGCATCTTCACCCAGCCGTGGGGCGTCGTCCTGTGACGTCAGCGCGCAGAACCGCCGCCATCGCCTCGGTGATGGCGGCGGTCGTCCTGAGCACGACGTCCTGCACGACGACGGACGAGCCGGAGCCGCAGCGTCGGTTTGCGCTCTCCCCCGCGCCGCCGTCGTTCACGGAGGGCGACGACTACATCGTGCGGTCGCGCATCCCCACGATCCTGGAGGGACAGCAGGCCGTCTACTTCGACCGCGCCGACGGACGCCTGATCATGTCGCTCTCCGGCACATCGGAGTCCGGCGCACCGTCCGAGGACGACCCACGGGGAGGTGCACTGATTTCCGTCGACCCGAAGACCAACGACGTCACGGAGCTTGCCCGTCACGGGAAGCCGGGGGCCCCGCGCTACATCGTCGACGTCGCCGTTGCCGGCAAGACCGTGGTCTGGGTCGAGACCACGCAAGGAAACTATGACGCCATGCCGTGGCGGTTGTACGCACTCGACCTCGAGACGGGAAAGGAGAAGGAGCTCGCGTCCTACCAGGAGCTGGGCATCAAGGACCCGCCCTGGCCGTCACCCGACGCCATCCGGCCGCAGGTCGTGGGCGACGACGTCTACGTCGTCGCGGTCGATCGGGTGGACGCCCAGCAGAACGTCGTCCAGACCTCCGCCTACCGCGTCCCTTTGACCGGCGGCAAGCTCGAGAAGGTGGTGCCGAAGGCGACCGCCACGTGGGCGGCGGGCCGCGGGCTCGACGTTCTCGTCGACAGCACGCTCGCGCGCTGGGACCCGGACCGTGGATCTTCCGGAGACGTCACGCGCGCAGGGTTGCCTGCTGACTGCGGCGCCTTCGCTGCGCAGGGTGTCCGCGTCGCCTGCACGACGGCCGACGGTCGCCGTCGTCTGACGGTCGAGTCGACCGAGCACGGACGCTCCACCGTGAATCTCGGCAAGAACACGGTGGGCTACCTCAACGGCACCGACGACTGGGTGAGCTTCTCCACCGGCGACCGCGCCTACCTCCTCGACCTGCGGCGCGGGAAGCTCTTCTCCCTCCCCGGCAGCAACGACACCGGCTCGAGTCGTCTGACGGGTAGCAACTTCATCTACGTCAAGCAGACGTCCAGCCCGGACGCCATGCGGCTGGTCACCCTCGTGAACGCAGACCGCTGAGGAGGCTCGATCTCCTCACGCGCCTCACACAAGAGGGCCAGCAACTCCGAGCAGACGAAGGCGCGGAGGTCGTCATCCCTTGCAGGGACAATGTCAGGGCTTTCCCCAGCTCACTGCGGCGCGGCACCATGTCGGAGGCATACAGCTGATCCGACCTTGCGATCACGATTCCCGTGAAAGGCATCGACCTGAGAGGCGGTCAGCGGGGGGAACCATCTTGATGGTTCCCCCC